>JBOIBN010000016.1:0-39635 GCA_050739575.1 Gammaproteobacteria bacterium | reverse complement strand
TCGGCCTGCTTCAAAATGCCCATGATCTGACTGTCGCTGAATCGAGACTTCTTCACGTAGAACCTCCTCGCTCCAATAAGAGAAAATTCTACTTCTGAATACCGCTACTTTCGGGGGGGATTACCGATATTGGAGGCCAAATAGCAGTGATCCATGAGCGTCAGGTTTCGTATTGACGCAATGGCTTCATGGGGTTTCTTGTGAAACTGATTTTTATCAACCCAGATCGGCGGGGTCCACGTCGAGGCTGATGCGCACGCGGCGGGCGGAGTCGAGCGCCATGATGTCGGGCAGCGCGTGGGTGAGGGCGGTTTGGAGTTGCGGTCGTTCGCGGGCTTCGAGCAATATCTGATAGCGGTAGCGTCCGGCGCGGCGGAGCATCGGTGCGGGCGCTGGTCCTGCCGGACTTTCAGCGGCAATCTGCTAGGGCCGCCAGCACATGACGAGGATCGTTCTGAATCGCACGAAGGAGCGCCTTGGCGGGGCCGGTCGGTTCGCGGCGCCCTTGTTCCCAATTGCGCAGGGTGGCGACTTGTACGTCGATGACGCGGGCAAACTGCGGCTGCGAGAGCCCCGTGGCCTGACGGATTGTCTTGACGCTCACGGGCTCGATCTTGCGTTCTCGCGCAGGCGCGCGCTCACCGCGGATGATCTCATCCATCTGGGTCACGCTTTCCATCAATTCGGCAAACTGTTGCTTGTTCATCCTCTACTCCAATTCTGCACAATCTTTTTGAGCGCCTTGCGCTGGGCGGTTGTCAGATCAGTCCGCTCGTTCTTCGCGTACACATACAGCATGGCGATTTGTTGATCCGCGACGAAGTGATAGTAGATCACGCGAGCTCCACCGCGCTTGCCATGTCCTTTGACGCCCATGCGAACTTTTCTGATGCCTCCCGTTCCGGGGATCACATCGCCCGCTTGCGGATTATCGGCCAACCAGAATTGAAACTCCGCATAGCTTTCCTCGTCCGCCAACTTCCGAATGCGTTCGGTGAAAACCTCGGTCTCGACAAAGATCATGGGGCTCATACTACGCCAGTGGCGCACGTGGGTCAAGAAGCTATATCCCTGTAAACCGTTTTGATCAACCGAGATCGGCGGGGTCCACGTCGAGGCTGATGCGCACACGGCGGGCGGAGTCGAGTCCCATGATGTCGGGGAGCGCGTGGGTGAGGGCGGTTTGGAGTTGAGGGCGCTCGCGGGCTTCGAGCAATATCTGATAGCGGTAGCGTCCGGCGCGGCGGAGCATCGGCGCAGGCGCCGGCCCGAGACAGTGCACGTCGCGTATTTTTGCGAAGCGTTCCGCCGCTTCCCACGGCGAAGTGGTGTGGTAAGATTTCCTTTAATTCTTACAAGGGCCGCGATGCCATGCTCGCCAAACGTACCTCCAAGAATCAACTTACGTTGCCCAAGGCAGTGGTGCAGGCCGTGGGTGACGCGGAGTATTACGAGGTCACTACCGATAACGGCCGCATTGTCCTGACACCGGTTCGCTTGCAACAGGCCGAAGCGGTGCGGGATAAACTCGCCGCGCTTGGCATCAAAGAAAATGACGTCAGGGATGCCGTGGCGTGGGCCCGAAAAGGGAAGTGAAGCTGCCTCGTGTAGTGTTGGATACCAACACAGTAATTTCGGCGTTGCTGTTCAAGCGTGGGAAGTTGATCTGGCTGCGCCACGCTTGGCAAGCGGGCCGTTTTGTTCCGCTGATAAATCACGACACGGCGAGTGAGTTGGTTCGTGTGTTGGGCTATCCGAAGTTCGAACTGACCCGGGCTGAACAGGAAACGCTGCTCGCCGAGTTTCTGCCGTTCGCCGAAGTGGTTTCGGGACGTGCTTCGACCGCCGGCCTGCCCAAGGTGCGAGATCCAGACGACATCATGTTCCTGGCACTGGCACGGCATGCAAAAGCCGATGCGTTGGTTAGCGGCGATGCCGATCTGCAAGCAGTCCGCGACAAATTGCAGGGCATCCCGATCCTGAGCCCAGCGAAGTTTTCCGGTTGGCTGGAGAACCGATCTGCCGATACGAAGCGATCGCACTGAAGCACTCCCCGGGCGACGAGTCAACCGAGATCGGCGGGGTCCACGTCGAGGCTGATGCGCACGCGGCGGGCGGAGTCGAGTGCCATGATGACGTGCCAATGAAAGGTGTCAGACCTCTTTACACTTCATCACGGACCTCCATCAGACTATCCTGAGCTTGATGACGGTCCGAAAAATCGGGGCACTCCACGTGATCTAAACCGCCCTTGTTTTCTCGGACGTCCGGAAACGATTGCCAAACTGACTTAGTGAAACAGATCCCGCACTTTGCTGAGAAACGAGTGAGAGCGCAGGCGATGTAAGGTCTTGCCCCACTGGTCTTCCGCCAGCACCTTGCGTTCGTAATCCTTTTCCTCTTTCTTCATCAGCTCCAGAACCCGGTTGTCTTCGTCCTCATCCAGCCAGTAGCCGTGCTGGTTCGGGCACAACTCCATCGCCATATCGTAGAAGCGGTAGTTGAATTTCTGCAGGGGCGCGCTGCACTCGGGGCATTTGGCGGTGGTGGACGTGGAATGGAAGGCCAGGGTGCCCTTGACGTCGTCGCCGAAGTCAAAGGCCTCGTCTTCCAGTTGTCCGAGTTCCGGTTGCTCCAGCCACATGCCTTTGCAGGATGGACAATAGTTGACCTTGAGCTTGTGCCGGACTGTGGGCGTCAAGTCCGAATTGCATTTAGGACATTTCAATTTTGTCTCCGCCTTCTTTAGTTACCGACTGAAAATAACCCATACGTACAGAATGAGTTTACAACATCTAACAGGTTCCTATTCATTAATGCCCGCCTAAACTATAGATAGGGTAAACATACCTTATAAATCCGTCGTTTGGGCTACCGGGTTTAGTGGACAGTCAAAATAAGCGGATTGACGATATCTCTCGGCGCAGGCGAGCAACGTTTATCAACCGAGATCGGCAGGGTCCACGTCGAGACTGACGCGCACGCGACGGGCGGAATCGAGCGCCATGATGTCGGGCAGCGTGCGGGTGAGGGCGGTTTGCAGCTGCGGGCGTTCGCGGGCTTCGAGCAGAAGCTGGTAGCGATAGCGACCGGCACGGCGGAGCATCGGTGCGGGCGCCGGACCGAGGCAATGCACGTCACGCATTTTCGCGAAGCGTTCTGCCGCCTGAGTTAGAAAATCTCGCGGGTGCGTTTCCTGCGTCGCTTCGGCGCGCAGGAGGGCGAGCGAACCGTAGGGCGGAAGGTTTGCTGACTCGCGTTCGGCGAGTGCGCGTTCGGCGAAACCCGCGTAACCATGGCGCAAGAGTTCGGCAAGCAAGGGATGGTCCGGATGGCGGGTCTGGATTAGCACTTCGCCCGGTTGTTCGCCGCGTCCGGCGCGGCCGGCGACCTGCACGATGAGTTGCGCCATGCGTTCGGGCGCGCGAAAGTCGGCGCCGTAAAGTCCTTGGTCCGCATCCACGACGGCGGCGAGGGTGAGTGCCTGGAAGTCGTGGCCCTTAGCGAGCATCTGGGTGCCGATCAGGATGCGCGCGGCACCGCTTGCCGCATCGCGCATGAGTTCGGCGAGCCGCCCGCGCCGCCGCGTCGCGTCGCGATCCACACGCACCAGCGGCACGCCGGGAAAATGCCGGGCGAGTACGACTTCGAGCCTTTCCGTTCCCTTGCCGAGCGGCATCAGTTCGGCTGCGCCGCAGGCGGGGCAGGTGTCGGGCACCGGCCGTTCCGCGCCGCAATGATGACAGAGCAGACGGTTGCGCGCGTGGTGATACGTCATGCGCGCGGTGCAGCGCTTGCATTCGAGCGGCGCGCCGCAGGCGTGGCACATCATGACCGGCGCGAAGCCGCGACGATTGAGAAACACCAGCACCTGCGTGCCGGCATCGAGATGCCGCGCGATGGCGGCGAGCAACTGGTTGGACAACCCGGCTTCGAGGCGCTGCCCGCGCACGTCCACGAGGCGGAGCGCAGGCAGGCTTGCGCCTCCTGCACGCGCATCGAGTGCGAGACGGCGGTAACGTTTGGCGCGCACGTTGGCGAGCGATTCGAGCGAAGGCGTGGCCGAACCGAGGACGACGGGCACGTTTGCCGCATGCGCACGGTACACGGCGAGATCGCGCGCGTGATAACGGAAGCCGTCCTGCTGCTTGAGCGAGGAATCGTGTTCCTCGTCCACCACGATCAGGCCGGGAGCGGCGAGCGGCAGGAACACCGCCGAGCGGGTGCCGGCGATGACGGAGGCTTCGCCCGAGCGGGCCGCGAGCCAGACGCGCAGGCGCTCGCCGTCGGCGAGTCCCGAATGGTAGGCGGCGATCGCGATGCCGAGCGCGGCTTCGAAGCGTGCGACGAGCTGCGGCGTGAGCGCGATTTCGGGAACGATCACGAGCGCCTGGCGGCCGCGCGCGAGCACTTCGCGAATCGCCGCGAGATAGACTTCGGTTTTGCCGCTGCCCGTCACGCCTTCGAGCAGGAGCGGGGCGTAGCCGTCGAGTGCGGCGATCACAGCTTCGGCCGCGGCGCGTTGTTCTGGATTGAGCTCGAGCGCCGATCCGCGTTTCGGCGCCGGCGTGTTCGCTGCGGCTTCGACCATGCCGCGAGCGGCAAACCGCCTGATCCGCGCACGTTCGGCCGGCGTCAATGACTCCAATTCAAGGCCGGCTTCGCCCGCTGTGCGCAAGCGTTCGAGAAGCGCGGCTTGACCTTCGGTGCGCGGCGAAAGCTCCGCGGTCGCGGCGAGGCGATAGCGTTCCGGGGACGGCGGGTGCGCCGGACGGCCACGGCGGAGCGCGCCCGGCAGTACGGCGGCGAGTGCTTCGCCGAGTGGGTAGTGGTAGTAGCGCGCGGCGAAGGAAATCAGGTCGAGCAGTTCGGTGGGAAGCAGGGATTCGTGATCCAGCAACTCGGCGATCGGGCGCAGGCGTGAGGCGGGAAGTTCGGATTCTTCGCTGCGCCCGACGACGACGCCGACGGCCTTGCGCTGTCCGAGCGGCACCCGCACGCGCGCGCCGAGCGGCACGTCCGCCGCGGCCGTTGCCGGCGGAGGAAGATAGTCGAACGGCTGCCCGTAAGGAATCGGGACGGCGACCTTGAGTACGGCGCTCATGGGCGCGAATTATCCGCCCGTGAACTCCTTGGCCGACTGAATCAGCGCAGCCATGCTTTCCTGCGCGTCGCCGTAGAGCATGCGCGTGTTGTCGCCGTAGAAGAGCGCGTTCTCCACGCCCGAAAAGCCGCGTCCCTGCCCGCGCTTGCAGACGATGACGTTGGCCGCGCGATCCGCGTTGAGGATCGGCATGCCGTAGATCGGGGAGGATTTGTCCGTGCGTGCCGCGGGGTTCACCACGTCGTTCGCGCCGATCACGAGGGCGACGTCGGCGTTGGCGAATTCTTCGTTGATTTCTTCCATGTCGTGAATGAGGTCGTAGGGCACGCCGGCCTCGGCGAGGAGCACATTCATGTGTCCGGGCATGCGTCCGGCGACGGGATGGATCGCGAAGGACACCTTGACGCCCTGCGCGCGCAGCAGCTTCACGAATTCCCACAGCTTGTGCTGCGCCTGGGCGACCGCCATGCCGTAGCCGGGCACGATGATGACGTGGTTCGCGTAGGCCATCATCGCCGCAACGTCGTTGGCGCCAATCGGCTTGAGTTCGCCCGCGATTTCGCCGCCGCCAGCGACGTGCGTCTCGCCGAAGCCCGAGAAGAGCACGTTCGCGAGCGAGCGGTTCATGCCTTTCGCCATGAGGTAGGTCAGGAGCGAACCGGCTGCGCCGACGATCATGCCGGCGACTATCATCGCGGGATTACCGAAGACGTAACCTTCGAAGGCGACGGCGATGCCCGTCATCGCGTTGTAGAGAGAAATCATCACCGGCATGTCGGCGCCCCCGACCGGCACGGTCACGAGCACGCCGAGGGCGAGCGCAACGAGGAAGAACAACACCAGCACGCCGGCGTTGCCGTAGATGATGGCGAGCGCGGCGAAGATGACCATCGCGGCGAGCGCGAGCGCGTTCGCGATGTTCTGGGCCGGGAAACGCCAGGCGCGCATCCAGCCCTGAAGTTTGGCGAAGGCAATCAGGCTGCCCGAGAAGGAGATCGCGCCGATCAGTGCGCCGACCACGGCGATCACCACTTCGCTGGTGTCGTGGCCGCCGCCGGTGGTGAGCGCGTGTGCCGCTATCGCCGCCGCCGCGCCGCCGCCCATGCCGTTGTAGAGCGCGACCATCTGCGGCATGGCCGTCATCGGCACGCGCTTGCCGACGACCCAGGAGATCGAGCCGCCGAGTCCGAGCGCGATGAGAATCAGGATGATGTTGGTCGTGCCGCCCACGCCGGGCAGGAAGAAGGTGGCAACGACCGCGATCAGCATGCCGACGCCGGCGATGAAGAAGCCGCGCCGTGCACGTCTGGGCGAACTCATGCCCTTCAGGCCGACGATGAAGAGTATCGCGGCCACGAAGTACGCCGCCTGGACGATCCACATGGCCGTGCTCATTTGGGCGCTTGTTCCTTGCTGGTCTTGAACATGGCGAGCATACGTTCGGTCGTCACCCAACCCCCGACGGCGTTCGCCACCGCGAGCAACACGGCGATGAAGCCGATGATGCGTCCGAGCGTGCTCTGTGCGGTGCCGAGCGCGATGATTGCGCCGACCAGCACCACGCCGTGAATGAAGTTCGAGCCCGACATCAGCGGGGTGTGCAGGATGCTCGGCACACGCGAAATCACCTCGTAGCCGGTGAACGCGGCGAGCATGAAGATGTAGAGCGCGACGAAGCCGTAGATCATCATGGCTGTTGTTCCTGTTCGAGTGCGAAATCGAAATTGGGATCGGGCGCGGGCAATCTGCCCGCGACGAGCGCCGTGCGGTAAATCTCGTCGTCGGCCGGAATCGTGAGCACACCGTTTTCGGCGAACCAGGGGGCGACGAAGTTGTAGCAGTTGCGCGCGTACATTTCGCTCGCATGCGCCGCGACGGCGGCGGCCGGATTGGTCGGGCCGAGGATGGTAACGCCGCCGCGATGCACGGCTTGATCGGGCACGGTGAGTTCGCAGTTGCCGCCGCTTGCGGCGGCGAGGTCCACGACGACCGAGCCGGCCGCCATGCTTTCGACCATGGCCTGTGTCAGGATCTTCGGCGCGGGCCTGCCCGGCACCGCGGCGGTGGAGATGACGGCGTTGGCCTGAGCGACGCGGCGCGCGAGTATGTCGGCCTGCTTCTGTTTTTCTTCCGTTGTCAGTTCGCGCGCATAGCCGCCTTCGCCTTCGGCGGCGACGCCCGTATCCACGAAACGCGCGCCCAGCGATTCGACCTGTTCGCGCGCCGCCGCGCGGACATCGTAGCCTTCGACTACGGCGCCCAGGCGGTGCGCCGTCGCGATGGCCTGAAGACCCGCGACGCCGGCGCCGATCACGAGCACGCGCGCCGGACGCACGGTGCCGGCGGCGGTCGTGAGCATCGGGAAGAAGCGCGGCAGCGTGGTTGCGGCGAGCAGCGCGGCGTGATAGCCGGCCGCGGCCGCCTGCGAGGAGAGGGCATCCATCGTCTGCGCGCGGCTGATGCGCGGCAATTTCTCGAGCGCAAAGGCGAGGGCGCCCGCTTCGCCATAAACCGCGCCCGGAAAGTCTTCGGCGTAGGGTGCGAGCAGACCCACTACGGCCGCGCCGCGCTTGAGTTGCCGCGCAGCATCGGCCGCCAGGCCGCGCACCGTCACGACCACGTCCGCCTCGTTCCAGGCGGGAGCGGCGACGATTTCCGTGTCCTTGTAGTCGCCGTCGGGGAAGCCGGCTGCGACGCCGGCGCTGGTTTCGACGAGCAGGCGCAGGCCCAGTTCGCGGTAACGCGCGATGAGCGCCGGGACCAGCGCGACCCTCCGTTCGCCTTCGACGCGCTCGCGAGGAACAAAAAGTATGGCCGTCATTTGTCGAATCCCGTCTCGCTTACCGCGTGCATCCTACCAGTACGCCGGAAAACACGAAAGGTCGCTGGCAGCCTGCTGCGGTCTTTGGGCTCAGGATTCGGCGACCAGTTGGCGCAGATCGTGCGCCATGGCGTCGGCGCCATCGGTATAGTTCATCAGCAGCCGGACCTTGCCCTTGCCGTCGAAGACGAAAATCGCGGAGCTGTGATTGACGGCATAGCTGCCGTCGGCGTTCGGTTGGTCGTAGCTGTAGGAAACGCGGTAGCGTCGGCTGAGCGCCTGGAGTTGCGTCTGCGTGCCGGTGAGCCCCACGATCTGCGGACTGAAAGCCTGCGTATAGGTCTTGAGCACAGGGAGCGTATCGCGCTTCGGATCCACGCTGACGAACAGCACGCGCACCTGCTTGGCTTCGGGACCCATTTTCTTCAGGGCTTGGGCGATGGTGGCGAGCGTCAATGGGCAGACATCAGGGCAATGGGTATAGCCGAAGTAAAGCAACGTGATTTTGCCGCGCCAGCCGCTCGCATGCACGGTTTTGCCGTTGTCGCGGGTGAGGGTGAACTGAAGGTCCGGCATGACGCCGGTAATGTTGCTGGTTTTCCATTGCTGGCTGCCGCCGCAGGCCGTGACGAGAACCGCGGCGAGGCAGATGAGCGCGATTCGGCCGGCAAAGGTTCTAATCATCTGCGGCGCTCTTGACGACGAAGGTGGCCTGAATCTTCCGGCCGTCGGCAAACTTCAGGGTGATCGGCAGTTTCTCGCCGACATGCAGTGTGCCGCTGCGCCACAGCATCAGATGATAGCCGCCCGGCGCAAACGCGAATGTCTTTCCCGCGGGAACGACGACATCGGGGACCGGCACCATCTTGTCCATGCCGTGCATGCTCATGCTGTGGTGCAGTTCGATCCGCGTGAAGGCCGGACCGGACGCACCGACGAGCTTGACGGCTTGCGCGCCGTCGTTGCGCAGCGTGAAATAACCGGCGAGCGGCAGATCGCCCGGCAACAGGCGGATCCAGCCGCCCGTTACGTGGACGTGGATCGAGGGCTGCGCAAAAGCCGCCGCTGGCAGGCATGCGCAAAGTACAAGAGCAGGCAGCGAGTATTTAAGCATATTACGCATAGACCGATTCGTTGCGCGCGGGTTCAAGTGTCGGGTTTTCTTCGTGCATCCAGCGGTGCAGCACGACGATGGCGCCGATTAAGCTCATCATCGCCGCCGGTATCCAGGTGACGAGTCCGCCGATCACCTGATCGGTCATGGCGCTGATCGGCCACAGGCGTCCACAGACCGCGTAAATCGTGTAGAGGTCCCTGCCCGAGAGCGCGATGTAGGCGCCGACCACGATCTGTGGCGGGATCACTGCGCCCAGGATCAACATCCGCCAACCGTAGTGAAGGCCGCCCGCCTGAGGACCAGGCGAGCGGAGCATCAGATACCAGAACAGGAGTCCGTCAATCGCCATGCTCCAGTTCATCGCGTCGTAGAGCGGTACGTTCAGCATGGCGTAGAAATGAACCGTCGGAATCAGCCACAGATAAATCAGTCCGACGAAGAAAAGCGCGGCGATAGTCGGCTGCTGCACGATGCGGTAGGGGATGCAAACGAAGGGCGATTTTGCGAGCGGATGCAGCACCCGTTCGCGAAACCGCGTCGGAACGCCCGCGACCAGGATGGCGCCCGGCGCCGAAAGCATGATCAGGAACGGCGCCAGATGGTGCAGCACCAGATGCTGCAGGCGATGCAGGAAGAACATGTGCTGCGACATATAGTCATAGTGAGTCTGCAGCACGCCGTACATCAGCGCGACGCCGACGAAGAACGCGAGCGGGCGGGCCCAGCCATCGGTGAGCCCCTGACGCCTTCGACGCAGGAATCCGTTCGCATAGACGATTGCCGCCGCGCCGCAGGCCGAGAGCACGATGGGCGAAAATTCGTAGGGCAGGAGAAAGGCGACAGGATTGCTCATGCCGCAAAAAACGAATCGAAAGACGAATGCATTACTCGAAGGACGCCCGAATCAGTCCCTTCCCAACCCCGACAGTATAAAGCCAGGATTCGTGCTCGAATCGGTGCGCATCCCAATGACGTAGCCGCGGCTCCTGAATTTTCGCCATTGCGCGCACCGTACGTGCCCACCTCGACGGTACCGCAAACCGTCCAAGCCGGGTGCTGTCCTTGACTTTGCTCCGGGCGCGCGTCATGCTTGAGCGCAGCGGAAATGCGGATCTGCGCATGGATTTGACTCAACAGGTCTTGCGGACGGATGCGGCCGGGCTGCCGCTGGAATGGATCGGCTACCAAGAGGCGGTACGTCTTTACAGCCTGGAGCAGATCGCCTACACGCTCGGCCAGTTGCTGTTCGATCTGCACGGTGGCATCAACGCCGCGAGCGGACTGCGCTCGCGCCTCGAAATCCACTCGATCGTCGCGACCTACGGCAAGAGCGTGGCCGCGAGCCGGATGGCTTCCGGTTACGTGCCGCCCGTTTCCAACGCGGCGCTGTTCAAGCGCGACGCCTATCTGTGTCTCTATTGCGGACTGACTCTGCCGGCGCGCCAGCTCTCGCGCGATCACGTGACGCCGCTCAGCCGCGGCGGAACCGACGAATGGCGTAATCTCGCAACTGCCTGCCGGCGCTGCAACAACCACAAGGCGGGACGCCGGCCCGAAGAGGCCGAAATGCAGCTCATCGCGGTTCCTTTTACGCCGAGCTATGCCGAATATATTTATCTCAAGGGCCGGCGGATACTCGCCGATCAGATGGAGTTCCTGAAGGCGCATTTCCCGCGCAGCAGCCCGCTGCTCGGACGGCTGCGCGCCCGTCCGGTCGAAGCGGCGGCCTGATACATTCCTTGTGTTTCGCCTGAAGCCCCCCGCAAACCCGGCCAGGGCTTTGAGGGCGCTGGTTCCGCTAGCCGAAGGCTTCGAAGAGACCGAAGCGGTCACCATCATCGATCTTCTGCGCCGCGCCGACATCCAGGTCGTGATCGCGGGACTCACAGCGGGCGCGGTCATGGGTGGTCACGGCATTGCCGTGGTGCCGGACAAGAGTCTGCACGCGATCGCGGATCAAGATTTCGAACTTGTCGTTCTGCCGGGCGGCCGAACGGGGGCGGATAAGCTCGCCGAGGATTTGCAACTGCGCGCCCTGCTTTGCGTGGCCCATAAGAACGGTGCACTCATCGGTGCGATCTGCGCCGGTCCGCGGGTACTTGCGCGTGCGGACCTGCTCGGCGGACGGCGCGTGACGAGTTTCCCCGGCGCACTGGATGACTGCAAGCCGGCGAACTGGCGCTATCGAAACCGGCCCGTGGTGGTGGACGGGCCCTTTGTCACCTCGCGCGGACCGGGAACGGCGATCGAATTTACGCTTACGCTGATCGCCATGGCGGCGGGGGGCGAGCGCCGCCGGAGCGTTGAAGAGCGTCTCATGCGCATGCGCATCTTCCAGAAAAAACACCCGGTTAGAGAAAGGCGGTCACCGCGGCTGCCGGCATAGGCTTGCGGCAACGACGCCGTCATGGGCCGTGATCGGCACGGGTACGGCACGGTTGGAGCAAAAGATGGCTGAGGGCGGTGGACTATTCCTCGGATTGATGTCGGGCACCAGCATGGACGGCGTGGACGCCGCGCTCGTTCGGTTTGGCGCCAGGAATGTCGAACTCGTTGCGGCCCGCACCACGCCATACGCGCCGTCTCTGCGGGTAGCGCTCGGCGCACTGGCCGCGGGTTCCACGCCGGACGATCAGCTTGACGAACTGGGCCGGCTCGATGCGGCGGTCGGAGAGACCTTCGGCGCGGCCGCCGCGGCGCTCCTCGCCGAAGCCGGCGTGGCCGCGGAGTCGGTACGTGCAATCGGCAGCCACGGTCAGACCGTGCGGCACCGTCCCGAGTCGGGTTTTTCGATCCAGATGGGCGATCCGGCGCGGATTACCCAGGCGACCGGAATTACCACGGTGGCGGACTTTCGCCGCGCGGATCTTGCCGCGGGCGGCGAAGGCGCGCCGCTCGCGCCGATTTTTCATCGCGCGTTTTTCAGCGATCCGCGCGAGTCGCGTGCGGTGCTCAACCTTGGCGGCATCGCTAACCTGACCTTGCTCATTCCGAACCGGTCGGTCGTCGCCTTCGATGTCGGCCCGGCCAACGCGTTGCTGGACCCGCTGGCGCGCGAGGCGACGGGCGAGTCTTGCGATCGCGACGGGGGTCTCGCCGCGACTGGACGCGTCAACGAAGCGCTACTCGCGGCCTTGCTCGCCGACCCGTGGTTTGCACGCCCGCCGCCGAAGAGCAGCGGCCCGGAGTATTTCAACCTCGCCTGGGTGCGACGCCATGCCGAAAGCGTGGATATTGCGCCTGCCGATCTCGCAGCAACTCTGACCGAGCTTTCCGCCGCCGGCGTGGCACTCGCCCTCGACGCACAGTACGCACGCCCCGCACGCGTGTATTGCTGCGGCGGGGGCGTGCACAATCCGGAGTTCATGCGCCGCCTGGCCGCTCGTATTCCCGGCGCACGGGTGACCACGACCGCGGATCTCGGCGTGGATCCGGACTACATCGAAGCGATCTGCTTCGCCTGGTTGGCGAGAGAGAGGCTCGCCGGGCGGCCGGGCAACCTGCCCGAAGTGACGGGGGCTCGGCGAAAGGTTGTTCTCGGCGCGATTCACCGGCCCTGAGCGCCGCAATCCCTGCTCTTGCAGAGCCGCGCGCGCGGTTATGGAAAGCCGAGTCCGAAGCTTGGGCAGGTGTTCCTTGCGGCCGGGCGGGTGAGTCCGGGCGCCCTGGATGCATCGTTTTTTAACGATTCGGCGCATCCGGAGGGCTACAATCACGCGGATGAGCGACGATGTTCTCAAGGATCCCGGCCTCTATCTCGATCGCGAGATCAGCCAGCTAGCCTTCAACCGGCGGGTGCTCGCGCAGGCGACGGATCCGGACGTGCCGCTGCTCGAACGCCTGCGCTTTCTTACCATCACCGCGACCAACATGGACGAGTTCTTCGAAGTCCGGGTCGCGGCGCTCAAACAACGGCTTTCGCTGGGACTGGGCCCGCTCGATCCGACCAATCGCCCGCCGGCCGAGGTAATGGCGCACGTAGGCGAACGCGCGCACGCCCTGATTCGCGAGCAATACCGCGTGCTCAACGATGAACTCATACCGGCGCTCGACGCCGAGGGCGTCCGCTTTTTGCGCCGCGACACCTGGAGCGCGGCGGTGCAGGAGTGGATAAGGCACTACTTTGCAAGCGAACTCGAGCCGGTGCTCTCGCCGATCGGGCTCGATCCCGCGCACCCGTTTCCACGGATTCTCAACAAGAGCCTGAATTTCCTGGTGACGCTTTCCGGCCGCGACGCCTTCGGACGTGACGCCAGATATGCCGTGGTCCAGACCCCGCGCGCGCTGCCGCGGCTGGTGCAGGTTCCGCATGCACTCACGGACAGCGGCGCGCACGATTTCGTCTTTCTCTCCTCGATCATCCACGCGCACGTGGAGGCGCTGTTCCCCGGCATGGCCGCTTCGGGCTGCTACCAGTTCCGGGTGACGCGCGACAGCGAACTCTATCTCGACGAAGAGGAAATAGACGATTTGGTGAAGGCGCTGCGCGTCGAACTCGGCTCGCGCCGCTACGGATCGGCGGTACGCCTCGAGGTGGCTTCGCTGTGCCCAGCGGTTCACGCGCGCTTCCTGCTGCGACATTTCGAGCTCGAGGAGACCGATCTTTATCGGGTGGAAGGCCCGGTCAATGTCGGGCGGCTGGCGGCGCTGCTCGACATGGTGGACCGTCCCGATCTCAAATGGCCCGTCTTCACGCCGGCGGTACCGCGCCGCCTGCGCGAAGGTGAGGATTACTTCGTCGCCGTGCGCGCCGGCGATATTCTCCTGCATCATCCCTTCGAATCCTTCGCTCCGCTGCTCGAATTCATGCGTCAGGCAGCACATGATCCGGACGTGCTCGCGATTAAGCAAACGCTTTATCGCACCGGTCCGCACTCGCAGGTGGTGGACATCCTGGTCGAGGCGGCTAACGGCGGCAAGGAAGTCACGGTCGTAATCGAGCTGCGCGCGCGCTTCGACGAAGCGGAGAACATTGCGCTCGCCGCGCGTCTGCAGGATGCGGGCGTGCACGTCGTCTACGGCGTGGTGGAGCGCAAGACGCACGCCAAGTTGCTGCTCGTCGTGCGCCGCGAAAACGGACTGCTGCGCCGTTATGTGCATTTGGGCACCGGTAACTATCATCCGGACACGGCGCGGCTGTACTGCGATTACGGTCTGTTGACCGTCGATCCGGCGCTCGGCGAAGACGTGCATCGGCTGTTCATGGCTCTGACCGGCCTCGGGCATGTTTCGCGCATGACGAAGCTCCTCGAATCGCCCTTCAGCCTGCGCGAGGAACTCCTGCGGCTGATCGAGCGCGAGGCCGAACATGCGCGGGCCGGAAGGCGGGCGCGAATCATCATCAAGGTCAACGGTCTCACCGAGGCCGGGGTGATCCAGGCGCTTTACCAGGCAAGCCGGGCGGGAGTGGAGATCGCGCTCATCGTGCGCGGCATGTGCTGTCTCCGCCCGGGCGTCCCCGGCATCTCGGAAAACATCCGCGTGCGCTCGATCGTCGGGCGCTTTCTCGAACACGGGCGCATTTATTATTTCTACAATGCAGGCAACCCCGCACTTTATCTGGCGAGCGCGGACCTGATGGAACGCAATCTCTTCCGGCGCGTGGAAGTTGCCTTTCCGATCGAATCGGCTTCGCTGCGCCGGCGCATACTCCGCGCGCTTGCGCTGTATCTGCGCGACAACCGCCAAGCCTGGGTGCTCGGTTCCGACGGCAGCTACCGCGCCGTGCATCCGCGCGGACGGACCACGCGCCGGGCGCAGCAGGAATTGCTCAGGCACCTCGCAGTGGAAGGCGGGAAGACGGGACACGACCGGTCGGCGTCCGAAACACCCGTTTCCAGCCGCGACCGGCCGCGCTCGGGCGATCTGCACCGAATCGGCGGGATGTAAACTTGAGGAAACTCTGATCAATTCATCCGTGAATTGATCAGAGGCGGCAAGTCCGTACATGTCCGGACTTGCCTCACGCCAAATCAAGTGTTGTGGGAGCGGTCGTCCCGACCGCGATTGCGGCGTCGGTAGTTGCAAAGTCTATCGCGACGGGGACCGTCGCTCCTACACGATTCGCGGTGGTGCATCCATGCACTACGCGGAAGCTCTGAATAAATCAGAGGTTCTTTTAAACCACGAGACGCCGTCACTGCAATAAGCTCTAACCGGAGTCGGCGGGTAAGCCTGTTTCGAGTCTTGGAGCGTGCGAGCTGCAGGCGATCGGGCTATTCTCCGGTCCGGTCCAGCGGAAGATGGGCGAAAGCATCAAGCGGATAGAGCGCCCACAGTGTCGCGTTGTCGGGCGGAGCGAACTCGAGCAGACAGGCCGCACCCTTGCCGAGCCGGATGCGGGCGCCGCCGCCGATCAGCCAGCCGACGAAAGCGGAGAGATCCGGCTCGTGCCCGACGATTGCGAGCGGCTCGACGTTGGCACGGGCCAGTTCATTCGCGATTCGTTTCCGCTCGAAGCCGGGCGCGAGCAGGGGCGTCGCGACTGGCGCGTCCATGCCAAAGGCTGCGGCCAGGAGTTCCGCGGTTTCGCGGGCGCGCAGGAGAGGACTGGTATAGATGCGTTTCGGCGCGGGCAGGATACGGGCGAGCGCGGCGGCGGCGACCCGGGTATGTTCCCGGCCGTCCGGACTCAGGCGCCGGGCAGCATCACCCTCTGCTCCGCAGGGTTCTGCGGGGCCGTGGCGCATCACCAGCAGCCGCATAGTCACGGCAGTTTATCCTCCGGCTTTAGCGTCCGGATGCGTCACCGGTTCGTTGAGAAGTTCGTTTATTTCCTTGAACAAGGTGTCGAGTTCGCTCTCGTCGTAGCCGATATGGACGTACGCTACAGTGCCGTCGCCATGCAGCATGACCATGAATGGAAGACCTGTAACCCCGTAAGGTTTACCGATTCTGCCATCGCCGTCCCAGGTGAGGAGCAGGCCCGGCAGGCGCGGTTTCAGGATGTGGGCGTTATGGACGAAAGTCCGGCGCGGCTCCTCGTAATCGACTGCCACCACCTGCATGCGCAATCCGCGCCGGGTAGCGATCGACTGCAATCCGGCCAGTGTAGGCAACTCCTTGAGGCAATAATGGCACCAGGTTGCCCAGAAGCTGATCACGACGATCTTGCCGCGTAGCGCCGACAGATGTACCGGTTTCCCGGTCACGGTTTTGCCCAGGTAATCGGGCGGGATAACACCCGGTTTGACACCGGCAACGGCACTGCCGCAAATCAGGAGGCCGAGTAATAAAATGATTGATTTGCGCACGGCGTTGGTCGCAAGGATCTTGGGCCGGTATAGCGTTTGCGAAGCGGATACTCGCCGCGATGCGGCCTTCAGGCCGAAAAGGACGAACCGCAGCCGCAGGTGCTCGCGGCGTTCGGATTGCGGATGATGAAGCGCTCGCCCTGCAGATCCTCGGCATAGTCGATTTCGGCGCCTTCGAGATAGGGCAGGCTGAGCGGATCCACCAGCAGGGTGACGCCGTGCCGTTCAAGCGCCTGGTCGTCGGCGCCGGCTTTCTCCTCGAAGCCGAAGCCGTACTGGAATCCCGAGCAGCCGCCGCCCGACACATAGACGCGCAGCTTGAGTGCCGGATTTGCTTCCTCTTCGATCAGCCGCCGGATGCGTCCCGCGGCCGCCGGAGTGAGCGTTAATTCCGCCGTTTCGTCCGCCAGTGCTTCATTCGTATTCATGGATTGACCCTAACACCATGCCGCTTTCGATTCAATCCCCGCCGGGCGCGGACGCTGTCGCGCGGTGCTCGAGGGCGAGCGGCGCGGCATCGCTCGGCCGGTAAACGAGTTTACCGTTGACCTGCGCCCCCGCGGCCATCTCGAGCAGGTGATAAAAGACGTTCCCATCTATGTGAGCCTGTTGCCCCAGAATCAGCCGCTCGTTCGCATGCAGATCGCCCTCGACCGAGCCGCTGACGGTCGCCATCGCAACCCGGATCTCCCCGGCGACGTGGCCCTGCTCGCTGATGTCGAGCCGGGCCTGCGCATCGGCCCCGTTGACGTTGCCGACGATACGCCCCTCCAAGTGCAGTCCGCCTGCAAAATTGACGTCGCCGGTGATCGTGGTTCCGGACCCAATGAGCGTGTCAATGGCCGTGCTCGAATGACCTTTCTCCCTGCGCATTGCCGATAGTCCTCCGTTCGTTCGTCTTCAGCCGCGGAAGACGGGCCAACTGTAAGTGCCGGTCACCGTGGGGTCGCCATGCATCTGCACCCTGACCTCGACCTCCTCGGGCGTGAAGCCGGCGGGGAGTGTGAGTGTGCCGGAAAGATTGGTGAAATAGCGTAACGTAAAATGCAGGGGGTCGGCGCTTCCCGGCGCAACGGTCTTGAGCGGCAGGTGCACCTCCTTGCCGTTCCGCGTTCCACTCACGGCCACTTCGCAGGTGCCTGCAAGGGCTGGCCCGGTCTTTCCATCGGCGCGCACGAGCACGATCTGAAAGTGGTATTCGCGCGCACTGGTGGTCGCGAGAAGCTGTAATCCCCCGATGCGCACCTTGGCGCCGCCCGCGCCGGACGGGTTCACGAGGCCCTGATAAAAATCGAGCTCCTGCTTGAGCTTGACGAATTCGTCCTGCTGTGTGGCCATATTAGCCTTGAGCGCCGAGGCGCTCGCGTTTGCAAGCGAAAGCGAATGCTGAAGGAAGGCGACGCGGACCTTGAGTGCGGCATTCTGCGCGGACTGCGCCGCGAGTGCGTGGGTGACTTTTGCCGTCTCGGTCCGATTTGCGAGCTGCCGGTACCCGCCCCATCTTTCACCGCCGAGAAACGCGGCGGCAAGTGCCAGGATTACCCCCACCACCAGCACGGCGACAAGTGTCGTGACCAGCCGACGACGGCCGTGACGTTCGCGTTTAACGACCAGTTTGTGTTTCGGGCGCATGAGAGTTTCGGGCAAGCCCCTCCGGGCAGTGCGGCATGATAAGCCACGTTTGATCAAGTGACCCCGCATCGTTTCCGAGGTTCCATCGGTCCGACTGGCCTGCTTAGCGAGCCGGCGCCTATAATCGCGGCCTCGAGACGGCAGGGAAAAAATGCGCTGGGTTCTGGCCTTTCACATCATATTCATGGTGACCTGGTTCGCTGGGCTTTTTTATCTGCCGCGACTTTTCATCTATCACGCCGCGGCGGGTGAAGCGCTGCTGCGCGAACGCTTCGCGGTGATGGAGCGGCGTCTCTTTGTCATCATGACGATCGGCATGGCGGCCACGATCGGTTTCGGCGCGTGGCTCGTTGCCGGCTGGTTCTGGCCGCTGCCGCGGTGGCTGGAGATCAAGCTCGTGCTAGTCGCCGGGCTTCTCGTTTACCACGTGTACTGCCTGCATCTGATGCGTCGGCTGGCGCGGGGCGAGCGGACTCACTCCCGGCGCTTCCTGCGCTACTTCAACGAGATTCCGGCGCTGTTCCTGATCGCAATCGTGATTCTTGCCGTGGTGCGTCCCGGATGATGCGGTACGGGCTGCGGGGGGCGCGCCAGCGATGGGAAAATTCACGGGGTGGGCGTGGCGGCGCGCCGCCGGGGAAAACGAACGGCGCCAGTTGCGTGAGCGCACGGTCATAGACCCGGCGTTTGAAAAAGATCACGTCGGTCAGCGGATGCCACCAATCCACCCAGCGCCAGCGGTCGAACTCCGGATGATTCACGGCGGCCAGCCGGATCGCCGTTTCCGGCGACAGCAGGCGCAGCACGTACCAGACCTGCTTTTGCCCGACGCAGCGCGGCGTCGCGTGCTTGCGCTGATAATTCTCCGGCAGGCGATAGCGCAGCCAGCCTTCGGTATAGCCGATGATTCCGACGTCGCTCGCGGCGAGCCCGAGTTCCTCGTAAAGTTCGCGGTAAAGCGCCTCTTCGGCCGTTTCGCCGACATCAATGCCGCCCTGGGGAAATTGCCAGCCGCGATTCTTCACGCAGCGTGCCCACAGAACCTCACCTCCGTCCTGGGTGAGAATGATGCCGACGTTTGCGCGAAAGCCTTCCTGATCAATCGCTTCGGTGACGCGTTCCATCGCGTACTGGGCCCTCGCAAAATTCCTGAGCAGTATAACCCGCGCAACGGACGGCAACGAGCATGTACCGGGTTCGTTTGCCCGTGCTGAGTCGAGCGGGCGTAATAATCACGGCGCTCGCCGTGCTCGCGGCGGCGGCGCTCGCCGGATCGCTGTTTGTCGGCAGCGTCGCACTCGCACCGGGCGAAGTGTTCGCGGCGCTCGCCGGCCATGGTTCGCCGCTTGCCAACGCACTGGTGCTGTCGTTGCGCCTGCCGCGCAGTCTCGCCGCCTTTGCCACCGGGGGATTGCTCGGCCTCGCCGGCGCCCTGATGCAGGTACTGTTGCGCAACCCACTCGCCGATCCCTATATCCTCGGGGTCTCCGGCGGCGCGGCTGCGGGGGCGCTCATCGCGCTGCTGGTTGGACTCGGGACCGCGGCGCTGACCGGCATTGCGTTTGCAGGCGCACTCGCAAGCACGCTCGTGGTGTTTGCCCTTGCCCACGGGCGCGGCAGTTGGGCGCCGACGCGCCTCCTGCTCACGGGCGTAGTCATTGCCGCGGGCTGGGGTGCGGTCATCGGTCTCTTGCTCACCCTGAGCCCCAACGCGACGCTGCGCAGCATGATTTTCTGGCTGATGGGCGATCTCGCTTATCGCAGCGCCTGGCAGCTGCCGCTCGCCGTGCTGGCGGCTGCGCTCGTCCTGAGCCTGCCCTTCGCGCGTGCGCTCAACGTTCTCGCTCGCGGCGAACTCAGGGCACGCGCGCTCGGAGTTTCCGTGCGCCCGCTCACCATCGGGCTTTACGTCGCCGCTTCGCTTCTGACCGCAGTGGCCGTGGTGGAGGCGGGCACGATCGGCTTCGTGGGCTTGATCGTGCCCCACATGGTGCGTCTCGCCGGCGGTTCCGATCATCGCCTGGTGTTGCCGGGTGCGGCACTCGGCGGCGGTGCATTGCTCACCGTGGCGGATCTCATCGCCCGCACGGTCGCCGCACCGCGTTCGCTTCCGGTCGGGGTGATCACGGCCGCACTCGGCGTCCCGCTCTTTCTTTATCTCCTCCTGCGTTCGAGACGATCGTTGTGAACGTGCTTATCGAATGCCGAGGGCTGGGTGTCGTGCGCGGTCGCCGGCAATTGGTGGAGGGTTTCGATTTCGCGCTCGCGCCGGGCGAAGTGGTGGGGGTCGTCGGGCCGAACGGGGCCGGAAAATCCAGTCTCCTGGCCACGCTCGCGGGCCTTCTTCCCCGCGGCGCGGGCGAAGTCCTGCTCGACGGATGCAGTCTCGAGCGGATGCCGCGCCGCCGGATCGCGTGCCGGCTCGGGTTTCTGCCACAGGAAACCGACGATCCTTATCCGGCGACAGTGCTCGAAACCGCGCTCATCGGCCGCCACCCGCATATCGGATTCTGGCGTTGGGAATCGGCCGCCGATGTCGCCAAGGCGCGCGCGGCGTTGCGCCGCGTGGGTCTGGCCGCGGCGGCAGCAAGGTCGGTTGCGACACTTTCGGGCGGCGAGCGCCGACGGCTCGCGATCGCGACATTGCTGGCTCAGGCACCCCAGGTCTATCTGCTTGACGAACCGCTCGAAACGCTAGATTTCGCGTACCAGGCGCGGCTGCTCAAGTTGCTGCGGCGTCTCGCGCGATTCACCGGCATCGCCGTGATGATGAGTCTGCACGATCTTTCGCTGGCCGCCCGCCACGCGCACAGGGTCATCCTGCTCGATGGACGCGGCACGGCCACGGCGGGGCCGCCCGATGTGGTGCTCGGCGCCGAGCGGATCGCCGCGGTGTACGGATGCCCCGTGCGCGTATTGCGCGTGGAGGGATGGCCGTTTTATCTCGTGGGCTAGCCGGGCGTTCGCTTTACCGGCGCCGCCGAATCAAGCCTGTCGTTTGCGGTAAAACTCGATGCCGGCAAGGATCTCGGCGCGTGCCCGTTCGCGGCCGCCCCAGCCGCGCAGCTCCACCCACTTGCCGGGTTCGAAGGCCTTGTACTGCTCGAAGAAGTGCGTGATCTGATGCTTGAGGCTGCCCGGCAGTGCGTCCACCGAATCCGCTTCGCCATAACCACCGTAGATCGCGTCGACCGGCACCGCGAGGATTTTGGCGTCGTCGCCCTTCTCGTCGGTCATCTCCAGCAGGTCCACCGGACGGATCCGGATCAGGCAGCCGTACACGAGCGGCAGCGGCGTGACCACCAGCACGTCCAGCGGATCGCCGTCGTCGCAGAGCGTACCCGGGATCAGTCCATAGTTGGCCGGGTAAACCATGGAGGTACTCAGGAAGCGATCGACGGAGAGCAGGCCCGCGGACTTGTCGAGTTCGTACTTGACCGGAGCCGCATGCGCCGGAATTTCGATGATGGCGTTGAGGTCGTCGGGCGGGTTTTTACCGGGTCCAATCTTGCCAAGATCCACGTTATTGTTCCGTTTTGCTCGCCGCGCATTCTAACAGTGTTGGTCCGGGGAAGCGATTTGTTCTACTCTTCGATTCTCATGCCGCCGTGAACGAATACCCGTGCGTCGCGCCGCCCCGATTCTCGTCGTTTTCGTTTGTACCGCTCTCACGGGTTGCGGCGTTCGGCCGCGACCCGGTGCCGGAGTCGCCCCGCAAAGCGTGGCCGTCGCGGCATCCGCGCCTACTCCCGCCACGCTCAGCAATCCCAAGATCGCGCCCGCGCTGACGGCCATGGCGCGCAGAGTGAACGCGGCGGCAAATGGCACGCGTGCCGCAACTTTTTTCAATGCGCTGATCCATGTCAATCACGAGGGCGAGATTGAGGTGTATATCCACGTGACGCAAGTTGCGCCCGCGGTGGCGCAAGCACTGAGCGAGGCTGGCATCACGAACATACGCGTTTCGAGGCCGTTGCAGGTGTATCAGGGCTGGGCATCGCCCAGGGCGCTCGGACGGATTGCGGCGTTACCGCAGGTAGTCCGCATTACGCCGCCAGCCTACCGCTTGCCGAAGTCGGGCGGGAGTTGATTCCAGTAATTTTCAGGAGGTGTGCCATGAAACCGATTTGTTCTATCGCAGGCATCAGCCTTCTTACTGTGGCCATGATTTCCGCGCCGCTCGCCGCGGCCGGTACGCTTTCACCACGGTTGCAGGCGCTTGTCGATGCCTATGCCAAGGCTCCGCAGGCAGTGCTCGCACGATCAGTCGCCATACCGGGCGTGCCGACGCTCGCTCCCCGCGTAACCGCAGCTGGACAGGTAGAGGTGTATATCCATTACCGGCCCAGCGAAGCGCCCTCGCTCGCGGCGCTTGCCGATCTGGAGGTCAAAGACGTTGAGGTCAGCCCGGCGCTAGGCGTCGTGCAGGCTTGGGTGCCGATCGCCCGGCTGCAGGATGCAGCCGATCTCGATGGTGTCGTGCGGGTGGGATTGCCCGCCTATGCGTACCTGAAGGAGGCAAGATCGCTTGTAGCGAAACCCGGCAAGTCTGCCGCCATTCCTCCGGGTCTGCACATCGACAACGAAGGCATAGCGGGGCTGAATGTACAGCCGTTGCTCGACGGCGGTACGGACGGTTCGGGTCTGCGGGTGGGCGTCATTTCCATCGGCGACGGTGGGCTTTCCGATTCGCAGAACGCGGGCTACCTGCCGAACAACGTCTGGGTGGCGCCCGGCCTTTCGGGCTCGGGCGCAGAGGGCACGGCTATGCTGGAAGAGGTCCATGCCATGGCGCCCGGGGCTACGCTTGGTTTCTGCGGACCTGGAACCACGGTGGATTTCGTCACCTGCCTCGACGATCTCGACAGCGAGTTTAACGCTGACGTGATCGTGGATGATTTGGGATTTCCTGACTCCTTCATCTTCAATCAGCCTGATGGCGATGCCTTCATGAGTGCGGTCGGCGATTTCATTGCGGCCCACCAGCAGATCAATCTGGTGACGGCGGCGGGCAACGAGGCACAGGACTATTTCGAAGATGTCTACATCGCCGACACGAATCCCAACCGGATCAGTCTGACGCCGAACTATACGCCTGGCCCAGGTCAGGCCGGGGGACGTCACTATCAATCCGCTATGGATTTCGGATTCGCTTCGCATGACGCTCACGATGCCACTGAGACCATCCTTATCGCGCCGGCCTCGCTCGCCCCCGGCATCGCCCTCAATGCGATTCTCACCTGGGATGATCCCGCGAACGGTCCCTACGACGACGTGGATCTCTTTCTCGTCAAGGTCAACGGTACGGTCGTCGCTTCAAGCACATACGATCAGACGCAGGGACCGAATCCGGATCTCGGCGACGGCGAATATATTTACTATCAAAACAAGACCGGCGCGAACCAGACGCTTTACCTCGCAGCGCTCTGCTTCCAATGCGCGCATCCCATTCTCATCAAACTCACAGGATTGCTTGACGGAGCCGGCAGCTTTCGGTATGTCACCCACCGTGGTGTTTTCGGGCAGGCAGGTCTGGCCGGCGAACTCACCGTCGGTGCTGCCCAATTCCTGGGTGACACCTCAGGCATACAAGCGAACATGGAGCCTTTCAGCGATTCCGGCCCCTATACGTATGGGGACTGGCAGTCCGGAACACTGGAAACGCCCAAGCCGGATCTCGTCGGCATTGACGGAGTCACGGTCAGCGGAGCCGGCGGATTTTCCTCGCCGTTTTTCGGCACTTCCGCTGCCGCCCCGAACGTGGCGAGCGTCATCGCGCTGCTCCGCAGCGCCTTTCCTGATGGTGCAAGCAATGCCGCCGGCTGGGTACAGGTACTGAAATCGAACACAGATTTGGGCGCGATCATTAATACTTATGATCCCAATATCATCGGGGCCGGGCTTGTTGATGCGGCTGCGGCTGCGGTCTCGCTCGATGGCGGCCCGATCACGGCGAGGATTACAGCGCCTGATGGTTCTCCGGTCAATCCAGATACCGACGTGACCTTTACGGCGGTTTGCGAGTACGGTGGCCCTCTCGCGCTTGGTTATCATTGGAGCTTCGGCCGCAATTCTGGAATTCCCAGCTCAAGCAAACTGAACCCCGATCCCGTCCAGTACGATAACGGCGGTTTCTATACCGTCACGTTCACCTGTTCCGACGCTGTGCAGTCGAAATCTTTCTTCCTCGATATGGAAGTCGAGGCCGCGGCTACTGCCGACGATCTCAGCTTTAGTACCGATCGAAACCAGCAACTGATGGGACAGCTCACGGGTAAGGGGATCGGCGGTGATTAAGTGCATTACCAGATTGTCACCTATCCGGAACATGGCAGTCTGTCGGTTACCGATGTAGACGGTAGTTTCACCTATACGCCGAGCCACGGGTATAGCGGTAAGGACAGTTTTCAGTTTGATATAGACAACGGCGTGAAAAAGTCGAATACCGCGACCGTGTCCATCACGGTCAAAGCCCCGCCGTCGGGCGGTGGGGGTGGCGGTGCGTTCGGCGGCGGCATACTTGTATTGATTGCGGGACTGTTCGTGCTTTCCAGACGTCGCCTCTGAAGCGCGCGGGAATGGGAGATAAAGTGACTTGAAGTGCCTGGAACCGTCATCCTCAGGGCGTCTCGGAATTTTCCAGCCGGGCGGTGATCCAATCGCGGGCGGTCTCCACGCCGAGACCCGATAAGGCGGAGAAAACCAAGGACGTCTCACTTGATGCGAGACCGGGGCGTATCCGGGCGAGAGCTTGGGCTTGGGCACCGCGTCCGAGCTTGTCGGCCTTGGTGAGCAGCAGGAGCAGCGGCAACGCACTTGCCCGCGTCCAGGCAATCAGGGTTTCGTCTTCGGGCTTGAGCGCGTGGCGGGAATCGGCAAGCAGCACCAATCCGGTGAGCGAGCGGCGCTCGGCGAGATAGCGTTCGAGCAACTCTGCCCAGCGCGCACGTTCGTGGCGCGGGGCGTGGGCATAGCCGTAGCCCGGCAAGTCCACGAGGCGGCGATCGCTTGCAGCATCCAGTGCAAAGAAGTTGACGAGTCGGGTGCGGCCCGGAGTCGCGCTCGCACGCGCGAGTTTGCGTTGGCCCGCGAGCCGGTTGAGGGCACTCGATTTGCCGGCGTTGGAGCGGCCGGCGAAGGCCACCTCGAAGCCGACGTCCGCGGGCATGTCGCGGGGCGCGGCGGCGCTCAGCATGAATCGGGCCCCGGCAAGCTGCATCGTGGCTCTCGTTCCTCCCAGTCTGATGTCTAGCTTAACGTTGCGGGCTATGCGTCCGCGCCGCGCTGTTGTACCATCGCGCAATGTTCGGCAAATCTTGTACGACCGCCTGGGTCGGTGCGCTGCTCGCGTTCACGCTCGCGATGGCGCCGGGTTTGCCCGTGATCGCCGCTCCTGCTGCCGCACCGCCGCCGGCAGTGAAGACCGAGCGTATCGTGCCCGCACAACCGAGTGGTGCGGCCCCGGATCAGATCGGCGTTTTGGTCTTTTTCGACTTCTCTCCCGCTTCGCATGCGCTTATCAATTACCTCGAAGGGTGGAGTGGACGAGCGGGCCAGCAAGTCGTTCTCGATCGCGAGCCGCTGGTTGCGAATACGCCCGATCCGCTGGTCCGTGCCTTCATCGTTGCGCGCACCCTGGGAGTGGTCGAGCCCGTGTTGCCGGGCTTGTTCAAACTTGCCGCCGACACGCCGGCTCAGCCTCTAACGGTGCAGACCCTGGAAAAGGCCTTCGAACCCTGGGGCATTGATCCGATCGAGTTTGGCGCGGCCTGGCAGTCTCCCGTCGCTACGGATGGAGTGATCCGCGCCCGGGCGTTGGCGGCGCGCTACGGGGTGAGCAGTGCGCCAGTGATCGTGGTGAACGGGGTGTGGCGGCTCACGCCGACGGCCGGTGCCAACCCGCAGGATCTGATAGCGGCGCTCGATGCGCGGATCGCGGCTGCGTCAACGAGCGAGGCGGAGAACCAGTGAAAGAGGCGGCGCCCGCGATCCAGGATATTTATCCCGAAGACTTTTCGCATTGCTACGGTTGCGGACGATTGAACGCGCATGGTCATCAAATCAAGAGCCGGGTGCAGGGCGAAAAAGTGGTCGCGACATTCGAGCCCGAGCCCTGGCACTTGTCGGTGCCCGGGTTTACCTACGGCGGCCTGATCGCCTCGCTCATGGATTGCCACGCCATGGCGACCGCGGCGGCGGCGACCTATCGGGCCGAAGGCCGCGAGCCAGGGAGCGTGCCCGCACTGCGCTTCGTCACCGCAAGCCTCAAGGTGGATTATCTCAAGCCTACACCGGTCGGCCCGCTGGAACTGTCGGCCCATGCACGAGAAGTGGGTGCGCGCAAGGTGATCGTTGTGGTGGAATTGCGCGCCGGCGGCGAGATTACCGCGCGCGGCGAGGCCGTTGCCGTGCGTATTCCCGCAGCCATGCAGGCGCGATGAGCTTCGAGCACATCAGCTACGCCTGGGGAAAGAATCACTGGCTGATCGACCCCGATTTGCCGAACGTGCTGCGCCATTACTGGCCGCAGTGGAAGTCGGCGCGCGCCGACCTCGAACGCTACGGCGCACTCGCCGGACGCGAGGTATACGAAGCCTGCTATCACGTCGATCAGGATGCGCCGCCGGTGCTGATCCAGCACGATCTCGATGGCAAGCGCGTTGACCGCGTGCGTCTGGCGCCCGTCGAACGCGACCTGCTGTGCACGCTTGCGCCGGTCATGCGCCCGCCTTACGAGGGCGGCAGTTGGCATCATCACTATGCGCTCGGCTACCTGATCGCCGATCCGGGTCTTTTCTGCGTGCTCACCATCACCCAGCAGACGGTGTACGCCATTCACAAGTACGCCCCCGAACATGCCGAATGGAAGGAAAAGCTCCTGTCCGGCGAGGCTTTCGGCGCCACCTGGATGACCGAAAACCAAGGCGGCTCCGATCTGGGAGCGAATCGCGCCCGCGCTGTAAATGAGGGCGGCACGTGGCGGATCTATGACGGCGACAAGTACTTCGCGAGCGGGGCCGGACTTGCCGACATCGCCATCACCACCGCGCACCCCGAAGGCTCGGCGGCGGGACCGAAGGGGCTTGCACTGTTCCTGCTGCCGCGTCTCGATTCCAAAGGCGAACTCAATTTCCACGTCCGCCGCCTGAAAGACAAGGCTGCGACACGCGCCGTGCCTTCCGGCGAAGTCGAACTCGACGGTGCCGAAGCCTGGCTGATCGGCAAGGCCGAGGAAGGTATCTACTACACCCTGGAAAACCTCACCGTCTCGCGCCTGACCAATGCGGCCGCCGCCATGGGCATCGCCCGCAAGGCCGCCTTCGAGGCCGCGTACCGCGTCGTGCATCGCCATGCCTTCGGCAAGCCACTCGTTGAACATGCGTTGATACGGCGCGATCTGACCGACATTGCGGTGCGCCTCGCAGGGGGTACGGCGCTTGCGTTCCGCGCAGTCGCCGCGTTCGACGGTGCCTGGCACGAACGCCCGCCTTATAGCCAGAATTATCATGCGGCGCGCTTTTGGTCGCACCTTGCAAAAAGCCGCACTGCCGATCACGCGGCGGCGGTGACGCAGATGGCGATGGAATTGTTCGGTGGGCTCGGGTTCATGGAAGAATACGCGATCGCGCGCTGGCACCGTGAGGCGCTGATCACGCCGATCTGGGAAGGTCCCGCGAACATTCAGGCGCTCGATATGCTGGAGGCGATGGTAAAAAAACAGGCGCACGAATCCTTCGTCGCCGAAGTGAGCGGCCTGCTGGAGCGTGCGGATATGCCCGAGGCGCACCTTGCCCGAGACGCACTCGACAAGACTCTCGCGACGCAGGCGGCGGCCACCGATCGCACGGGCGCCGAGTGGATCGCAAAAACCACGCTGCGGCGTCTCGCCGATGCCGCTGCCGTCGCGCTGCTGTATGACCTTGCACGAACCGGCGGCGAACGCTACGCCAAACTCGCGGGACTTTACGCGCGCCGCTTTCTCGCAGACGAGGAATATCCCGTTTGGGTGGCTTCCGAACCCGAACTATTCAATCTGGCCGCAGAGGTCCAGAGCCGCTAAATCGTCAAGCGTCGGTTTGCACGCGTCGACTGCATCGGCTAGTCTTCCCGCAGGAGCGCTCACAGGCAATCGGAGGTATCGCGTGCCGAAACTCGATCATTTTCTTTCCCAGTTCGATTACGCGTCGCTCGCGCAGAATGCGCTCAGGATCGCACTCATCCTGCTCGGCGCCCTTGTCGTGTGGCTGCTCATACGCTTTGTGATCGCGCGCACCGAGGCCAGCATCATCAAGCGTTCGGAAGAGAAGGGCGACAGTGCGGGCGAAGCGAAACGGCGCGCCATGACGCTGACTTCGATTATCCGTCGGCTGCTTTTCATTCTCTACTGGCTTGCGGTCGTGCTCACGCTGCTCTCGCAGCTCGGCGTACAGATCGGAGCGCTGCTCGCCGGAGCAGGGGTCGCCGGCCTGGCGCTCTCTTTCGGTGCGCAATCGCTGGTAAAGGACGTCATCTCGGGATTCTTCATCGTGATGGAGAACCAGATCCGGGTCGGCGACATCGCCGTCATAAACGGCACCGGCGGCACGGTGGAAGCGATTTATTTCCGTACCACGCTGCTGCGCGACCTCGACGGCGCCGTACATGTTTTCCGCAACGGCGAGATCAACAATCTCGCCAACCTGACCCGCGACTGGAGCGGCTACAACTTCGAGATCGGCGTCGCCTACAAGGAGGATACCGACAAGGTGATCGAGGTCATCCAGCGGGTGGGTCGGGAAATGAAGGACGATCCGGAACTCGGCAAGAACATGATCCAGGACATGGAAATCTTCGGCGTCAATCAGCTTGCCGATTCCGCGGTGACAATCAAGGGCCGGCTCAAGACTCTGCCGAGCGCGCAGTGGTCAACCGGGCGTGCCTTTCTCGCGCGCGTAAAAAAGGCCTTCGATGCCGAAGGCATCGAGATCCCCTTTCCGCACCGCACGTTCTATTTCGGTGAGGCCAGCCCGCCGTTCAAGATCAGCCGGATCGGCGCCCATTCGAATGACGGCGACGAGGAGTTGGATAAAAGCGACAAGGAGAAGAAGGGGCAGGAAAAATCCAGGTAGGCCGGCATTGGCGCTGCACATAACCGCAGAGAGCGCAGAGCATGCAGAGGGAAAACCAGAACGGCTTTGAGGAAGCTTTGATTATTACCTTTAATCGTCACCCCGGCGAAAGTCGGGGTCCAGTCAGGCCTTGTATCCCGGCCGCAGGCCGGGATTCTCTTCCCACTGGATACCGGTCTGCGTCGGTATGGCGGAATAAATCAGAGGTTCTTTAAGTAGTTTCTTTTCGGAATAGTCTCCGCGATCTCTGCATGCTCTGCGGTCAGTCAGTCGGCCCGGTTCCCGCGACGGCATTGAGCACTGCGAGCGGGTCGATATCGGCGAGGGCCGCGAGTGCGGCGTCGGATTTTGCGATCAGCGCGCCGGCGTAACCGAGCGAGTTGACCGAGACGCCGCGGAACTTGCGGCGGCTCCGCGGCACGACGAGCATCCAGTCGCGGGTGAAGAGCAGGTTGAACGAGCCCGGGTCAGCCGGATCGCGGCCGCAGCGACGCAGAAGTTTCGTGGCCGCTTCATGTAGACGCACGCCGGTTTCATTCGTATCCCACAAGCCCGGATCGAGCGCGGCTGCGGCGCCGGGGAAGGGCAGGGCGGCACCTGCAAGGGCGCGTTCGATCCAGATTTGTGTCGGAATGGGATCGGGCGCGGAACCGAGCGGCAGGCGCATCGCCTGGAAGTGCCGGTGCGGCTGGCTTGCCCCTGATTCCGGGCCGCCGTTGTAGAACGCGAGCGCTGGAAGCCCGTCAAGCAGAAGCGCAGCCGCGGCGAAGTCCTCGGGTTCGGGAAACGCGGCTTGTGGGAGCGCCGTGCGCGTGACGATGAGCAGATGTTCGGCAAGCACCGGGTATTTGTTCAGCAGCAGCACGTGATCCGCGCCGAGATCGGCGACATAAGTGTGCGGATCGTACGGCGGCAGGAAGGGATCGGGATCGGTGGGCGGGTGCGGGGCGGGGCCGGTGAGGACGCGCAGCACCCAGGTCAAGCCGTCGGCGACGAGCGTTTCGGTGCGATGCGGGAAAACCGTTAGCGTCCCGTTCGCTACGCTTGCACGGCGCAACGCCGCCGCCCGCACCCACAATTCCCGCGCCGCCGTTTCGGCGGACGCGACCTGCGGCTTCATCCGGTCCGGCTGTCCCGGGGCGTGCGCATCCAGGCGAGGAGGTCGCGAACCTTGGGCGGTGCGCCGGTGTTGAGCAGTCCGACGCGAAAGATGCGGCCTGAGGCGTACAGCGCGGCCGCGACCGTGATTATGAGCAACGCTGTGGTCGCGATGTAGTCGATCAGCGGCGGCGGCGCCGCCCCGCGGTTGACCATCAGGAAGGGTGTAAGCGGCGGAAAATAGGAGAGCACCCGCGCCCAGGTCGCGGTCGGATCCTTGACCACTGGAACCATGATGATCAGCGGCAGGATGAGGAAGATCATTACCGGCGATATGTAGGGCTGGGCCTCCTGGATGTTGTTGACTGCCGCACCGATGGCGCCGAGCACGGCGGAATAGAGCAGAAAGCCGAGGATGAAGTAAACGAGGAACCAGGCGATGTTCCAAGGAGTGATCCCGGCGAGCAACGCGTGCGCAAATCCGCCCACCGGGAGCGCGCCGCCGAAGGCCGCGAGCAGTCCGAGGATGATGGCAAGCCAGCAGCAGACCAGCGTGGTCCCGACCGCGGCGACGCCGAGCGTCTTGCCGGCCATGATGTCGGTCGGTTCCACCGTGGCGAGAAGCGTTTCCGCGATGCGGCTCGATTTTTCCTCGATCGTGGACATCATCAGGAGTTGCGCAATCTGCATGATGGCGATGAAGAGAAGATACACATAGCCGACCGGCAGCCACTGCGCGGCCTGCTCCGCCGCGGTTGCGGTCCTTGCACCGGCCTTGGTGACGAGCCGGCTCTGGAATTCCACCGGCGTTTGCAGCCATTTCGCGCGCGCTGCGGGCAATCCGACCTGCGCAACCTTGCGTGCCTGCACGACGCTCGTGACTTCGCCGCCGAACCAGTCGCGAAGATCGGTATCGGTCAGGTTGCGCGAGGCGTAAACGTAATCGGCATCGGCCTTGAGCGGATCGGCGGGGATCACGAAGTAGGCGAACAGATCGCCGTTGGTTACCCGGTCGCGCAGCGCGGCGGGCGAGGTAGAGGCCGCAGTACTGCGCTGGTATTGGGCGACGGCGAGCGTAACGTCCACCGCGCGGGCGGTTTTGGGCGTGAGGTTCTGGTACCACTGTATGAAAGTCTGGCGTTGCCGCCAGATCGCGAGTTGAGCGCCGTCCGTGGGAACGGGTTTGCCGTCAGCCATCGCCGTAGCCAGCGATTTCAGTCCGGCGGCGTCGAGCTTCGCCGTGGCGGACGCGATCCGTGCGAGCGGAGCGGGGAGCTGATTGCTTGTGCCGGTCCGGGCATGCGCCGCCGCGAGTCCGAGCAGCTTGTCGTAATCGTTCGCCGCGATATGCTGGTCCACGGCCGTGAGCACCCAACCCGAGCGATCCACCACGGCGTAGCTGTGCGCGCTCTGGAATTTCTGGATGAGGACCGGCACGAAGATTATCGCGAGCAGAATCGCCGGCGTGATCAGGAGTCCGATCCAGAAGCGGCGCCGCGCGACGTAGGCGAGATAGTCGCGGCGGGCGATCAGAAGCGTGTTACGCAACGTCATGGGGATTCTCCACGGCCTGCAGGAAGACCTGCTTGAGCGAGGCCTCGCGGGTATCGAAACGGCGGATGCGCACGCGTGCGACGAGCGCTTCGAGCAGCGCCTGCGTGTCTGCGTCCGGCGCGAGCTTGAGTTCGGCGTGCTGGCCGGCATCGTCGGCGGCGACGACGCCGGGATAGGTGGCCAGCGCGCCCACGTCGCCCTCGTAGTCGAGCACGACGGTGCGCTCGGCGGCGGCCTTCACCGCGGCGAGCGTGCCCTCGACCTTGCGCTTGCCGCGATCGATGATGACGACCGAATCGCAGATCTGCTCGGCGTGTTCGACTACGTGGGTGGAGAAGATCACCGTCCGCCCCTCGCGCTTGTAGCGCTTGATGAGTTCGAGCACCATCTCCGAATTCACCGGGTCGAGGCCGGAGAAGGGCTCGTCGAGTACCACCAGTTCGGGGTCGTGAAGCAATGTCGCAATGACCTGTACTTTCTGCGCCATGCCCTTGGAAAGCGCGTTGCACTTGGTGCTCATCCAGTCGCCGAGGCCGGCGGCGGCGAGTCGCGTTTGCGCCCGTGACTGCGCCTCCTGGCGGGAGAGCCCCTTGAGCTGCCCGAAGTAAGTCACCACGTCGGTGACGCGCATGTCTTTGTAGAGACCCTTTTCTTCGGGCAGGTAGCCGACACGCGCGCGCGCATCCTCGGGTTTGAGTCCGTCGAGCACGGTCACGCTGCCCGCATCGGGCGCGAGTATGCCGGTGATCATGCGCAGCGTCGTCGTTTTGCCGGCGCCGTTGGGGCCGAGAAACCCATAGATGGTGCCGCTCGCGACGGCGAGGGAAAACCCGTCCACCGCGGTGTGGGAACCGAAGCGTTTGGTGGCCTCGTGGATATTTATGGCGCTGGTCATGCGCTGGCACGCGTCAATCCAGCCGGCGATTGTACGCATGTCTCCGTTAAACTGGTACCTCCCCCGGTTTCTCGGCGGTAGCGCTCATGCGGCGATTCGCACCCTTTTTCTTCCTGTTCGTCTTTGCCGTTCCGGCGGCGCGTGCAGCGATCCCCGAGCCCACCGCCGCACCGCAGCCGGCAACGGCGCGCCACGCGATGGTGGCGAGCGCGCAGCATCTTGCGACCGGGGTCGGCGTGGACATTCTGCGCGCGGGCGGCAACGCCGTAGATGCGGCCGTCGCGATCGGCTACGCGCTTGCGGTAGTGCATCCATGCTGCGGCAATCTCGGCGGCGGAGGCTTCATGACGCTGCATCTCGCCGACGGGCGCAACCTGTTTCTGAACTTTCGGGAAAAGGCGCCGCTCGCGGCCACGGCCAACATGTATCTCAACCCGAACGGCACGGTCAATCACACCGAAAGTCTGCGCAGTTACAAGGCCGTCGGCGTGCCGGGCACCGTAATGGGTCTCGATGCGGCGCTCGAGCGCTATGGCACGATGAGCCGCGCCCGGGTGATGACGCCCGCGATTCGTCTCGCGAAGGAGGGTTTCGTAATAACGCCAGGCGATGCGGCGTTTTTCACCCATGCAGGCGCCAAACTCGAAGGCAACCCGGCCGCAAGCAAGCAATTCCTGATTGACGGCCATTTGCCGCGTGCGGGCGAGCGGCTGCGGCAACCGCAACTCGCGCATACGCTGGAGCTGATCGCACGCGATGGCAACAGGGCCTTCTATGACGGACCGATTGCCAAAGCCATCGTCGCCGCGTCGAACGCGAACGGTGGAATCCTGACGCCGAAGGATTTTCAGGATTACACGGTCGAATGGATGCAGCCGATCACCTGCGGCTATCGCGGCTACACGATCGTTTCCGCGCCGCCGCCGAGTTCGGGCGGCGTCACGCTGTGCGAGATGCTCAACATCCTCTCGGGCTGGCCGCAGTTTGCCGTTTATCCCTTCCATTCCGCGCCCGCCGTGCACGACCTGGTGGAGGCGATGCGTTTTGCCTATGCCGACCGCAATACGGATCTGGGCGATCCGGACTTCGTGAACAATCCGATTGACCGCCTGCTGTCGGACAAGCATGCGGAATGGATCCGCATGCAGATTCCGGCGGACAAGGCCGTGCCGTCTTCCGCCGTACACGGCGGCAGCGTCACCGTTGACCACGAAGGCCGTCACACCACGCAATATTCCATCGTGGACGATAAGGGCAACGCGGTCGCCGTGACCTATACCCTCAACTCCTGGTTCGGCACCGGCCTTGTCGCGCCGGGTACGGGCTTTTTGCTCAACAACGAGATGAACGACTTCACCTCCAAACCCGGTGTACCCAACCAGTACGGCCTGGTGCAGGGTAAGGCGAACGCGATCGCCGCCGGCAAGCGCCCGCTTTCTTCGATGACGCCGACCATCGTGCTCAAGGACGGAAAGGTATACATGGTGACCGGCAGCCCCGGCGGCTCGACTATCATCAACACGACGCTGGAGACCATTATCAATGTCGTTGATCACGGCATGAACGTCCAGCAGGCGGTGGACGAGCCGCGCATCCACCAGCAGTGGCTGCCCGATCTCGTCTATCTCGAACCGGGTGCGCTTTCACCTGAGGTCGAAGCGGCGCTGGAGAAAATGGGCTATCGCTTCGAGACGGTGGACACCTGGGGCGCAGCGGAGTCCATCGTCGTGCTGCCGGACGGTCTTCGTGAGGGTGCGAACGACAAACGCCGCCCGGCGGGGCTCGCCGCCGGATATTGAATCCACCCATGCACGTCGTCGTTCTCGGCGCGGGAATAGCGGGCTTGACGACGGCTTGGTATCTGACCGAAATCGGGGTCGACGTCAGCATCGTGGATCGCGGTGCAGCGCCGGCAAGCGAAACCAGTCACGCCAACGGCGGCCATCTTTCGACCCAAGACGCCACGCCGTGGACCGGTCCACGCGAAATGCGTGAATTTATTTTCAGCCGCTGGCAACGCGAACCTGCGGTGCGGATATATCCGCGGAGCGAGCCGGATTTCCGGGCATGGTCGCGGCACGCACTCGCCGTCGCACGTCCCGCGCGTTATCGGCGCGCCACTGCCGAGCTGCGGCGACTTGCGGCCTACAGCCGCGAGTGTTTCGACGAACTGATACGCGATCAGCGGCTCGACGTCGCGCTGGAACGGAGCGGCACGATGGCTTTATATCGGAGCGCACACGCCTTTCACGGGGCGCGCCGCCGCCATGACGGAAACGTCGAAACACTCGGCGTTGACGACATAATCACCCGTGAACCGGCGCTCGCCGGCGCCCGGCTGCGACCGGCCGGTGCACTTTACTACTCCGGCGATGCCACCGGCGATTGTCGGCGTTTCTGCGAGGAACTCGCGACGCGGCTTGAGGCGCGCGGCGTCACGCTGCATTGGAACTGCATTGCGAGCGGGCTGCACTTCGACCGCGGCAAGCCGTTCTGCGCCATGACCGATCGTGGGCCCATCGAAGCCGACGCCTGCGTGGTAGCGCTTGGTGCCGAGGCGTCGTCGTTCATGCGTGCGTACGCGCCCTGGCTTCCGATCATTCCCCTGCGCGGCTACACCCTGACCGCACCGATTGCAGAGGGCGCGTCCGCACCCGGGCGTTTCGCCGACGCAGAACGTCACCTGGTATTCGCCCGTTTGGGCGGGAGTTTCCGCGCCGCCGGCATGGCCGATTTCGCCGGACTCTCGCGCGAGGCTCCGGCTGCGCGCCTCGCGCAACTCGAACGTCTGACCCGCGACTGGTATCCCGACATGGCCCAGCCCGAGTTCTGGACCTGTCTGCGTCCGATCACGCCCGATGGCCCGCCGATTCTCGGCGTCTCGGGTGTACCCGGCGTGTGGCTCAATACCGGACTCGGTCCGTTCGGCTGGACGCTCGCCTGTGGTACGGGGCGTCTTGTCGCGGATCTGATCGCGGGGCGCGAACCCGCTATTCCGCTCGCCGGATTCCTTGCCGAACGTTTCGCCTGATCCCGTCTTTCTGCCAACCGCGTTGCGCAGCATGTCGGAATGCGGTTTCGCGAAGCGGGTGGCGGGGTTCCGATTCGGATCGGGCCGGGGAAGGGGAACATCCGGGAATTCAGGTTCTGCGAAACTTCAGGGACGCAGTGTCTCCACCCCGTCGTCATCACCGATCAGCAGCACGTCGGCCCGCCGATGGGCGAACAGTCCTACGGTCACGATGCCGGGAATCTGATTCAGCGCGGTTTCGAGTGCCGCCGGATCCACGATGTCCAGGCCCTTCACGTCGAGAATGGGGTTGCCGTTATCGGTCAAATAGTCCTTGCGCCATTCGGGTTGACCGCCGCGCTTGACGAGTTCGCGGGCGACGTAGCTGCGCGCCATCGGAATCACCTCGATCGGCAGGCCGAAATCGCCGAGTACATCCACCAGCTTGGGCCGGTGGATCATGCACACGAAGCGCTTGCTCGCGGCGGCGAGTACCTTCTCGCGCGTAAGTGCACCGCCGCCGCCCTTGATGAGTTGCCCGTGCCGTGTGGCCTCGTCGGCGCCGTCCACGTACACCGGGAGTGGCCCCGCGGCGTTGAGATCGAGCACGCGGATTCCCGCTGCACGCAGTTTTTTGGCGGTGTCTTCGGAACTCGCTACGGCGGCGTCGAAGTGTCCCTTCAGGGCGTCGAGCGCAACGATGAAGTGCGCGACCGTGGTGCCGGTGCCGATGCCGATAAGCTCGCAATCGCGCACGTACTCGACCGCCGCTTCGGCGGCGCGCTGCTTGGCCGCATCTTCGTTCATATTGAGGGAACTATCGGCGGGAGGAAACGAAAAAGGCACGCGCCGTCGGACGGCGCGTGCCTCTCCTCGGCCGTCAGGCTAGAAGGTCGTACCACTGAATGCGGGCATGCCCGCCGCGGAAGCGGTCTTCTTCCGACGCGCCGTCTTGCGACGCCGGCCGCCAGCCTTCTTCTTGCGGCCGCCGATCTTTTTCTTGCGAGTACCGGCCTTCTTTTTACGGGTACCGGCCTTCTTCTTGCGGGTACCGGCCTTCTTCTTGCGGGCGCCGGTCTTCTTGCGCCGTCCGCCTACTTTCCTCTTGTGAGTTGCTGCCTTCTTCTTGCTCGATTTCTTCTTGCGTGACGTCGCGCGTTTCTTCGCGACGACCTTGTGACGAGCCGCCTGACTACGGCGTGAGGTCTTCTTCCTTGCCGCCGTCTTTTTCTTGCGACGCATCGCGGTCTTGCGAGTTCCAGTCTTGCGAGTTGCCATGAGCAAAGTCTCCGTGTGTGGATGGCTCGCACTAAAGTATAGAAGAATTTTTCAAAATGTGTTGTGTTTCGGAAAATTTTTCGATCGTTCGTCAAGCTTCGTCGGTTGCGAAGTTCGCAAGCGAGACGAGATATCGCCAGTGTCGTTCACTGATTGGTGTAATCGAAAGCCGGTTTCCACGACGCAGAATCAGAAGTTCGGCAAGCCGCGGATTGGTACGCATTTGCCGTAACGTGAGCGGCGACGCGCAACGTTCGATGAATTCGACATCCACTGCGTACCAGCGCGGCCCCTCGCGACGGCTCGCCGGATCGTGGTGCGGATCGCGCGGATCGAATTGCGTCGGATCCGGATAAGCCTCGCGCACGATCCTCATGCGCCCGGCAATACCCGGCTCGGCGCAGCCCGAATGGTAGAAGAAGGCTTCATCCCCGAGCTTCATTTTGCGCAGGAAATTACGGGCCTGGTAGTTGCGTACACCGTCCCAGGCGCTGCGCCCGCCGGGCGCACGGGCGAGGTCTTCGATGCCGAACGAAGAGGGTTCCGACTTCATCAGCCAGTACGCCAATTCAGCTCTCCCGTGCTCCCGCAGGATCGAAGCGCGTTACGCCGCGTTCGGTCACCACGAGGTCCAGCGGTACGTCCCAGTCGGCGGCGACGAGCGTGGCGCATTCCTGGAAAGCGTGGGCGAAACCGGCGAGTCGCGGCGGCATCTCCCGGCTGCGTAGCTTGAAGGCGAAGCAGCGGTCGTAAAATCCCGCGCCCGTTCCGAGTCGAACTCCGCTGCGGTCGAATCCCAGCAGCGGCGCGATCACCAGATCGAGTGTCGGCGGCGGTGCGCGCAAAGTCTCGTTTGCGACAGGTTCAGGAATGCCGAAGCGATTGGGTTGCAGCGGCGTCTGCGCCCGCCAAGGGAGAAAGTGGAGTGCACCATCGTCTGCAACACGCGGCAGGAAGACTTCCTTGCCGGCGGCCAGCGCGGTTTCGAGCGCAAGCCGTGGATCGAGTTCGCCACGCACCGCGACGTAGCCCGCGATGCGCTTCGCGCACCGAAACTCCGCGCTGCTCGTCAACCATGCCGAGGCGGCTTCCGCTGCGCCTGCCGCCTCGCCCGCGGAAAGCCGTATCCGGCGTTCGCGCAGACATGCCCTCAGCATGAGTTTCGGATCGGTTTCGGGAACGGGTGAAATAAGGTGCATCCTCCGCGGGCGCCGTTATCGGTGGTCACCCTTGAACCAACGGTTCAAGGGGGAGCGGGACGTGGCACATCAGGCTTTCCGCAGCCGAGGCGCGGACTTGCACACAGTAAGCCAACGGTCAGGCTCCGAAGCTTACAAACAGGCTCGAAGGGCTTGCACCTGTTTCGTACGCCGCAGAGGATGCGCAACCATCTTCGCGCGTTGGCCGGGTTTGTGCAAGCCCCGCCCGCGGTGCGCTAGCCTTCGGCTTCGCCGTTTGCCGTGGTGAGCACGAGACGCAGTTCGCCCAGGCGTCGCGTGGTTTCCTTCGCTACGGATCCGCGACCGCCTTCGGCCTCAAGATACTGATGGGCGAGATTGAGTGCGACCATCACCGCGATGCGATCCATGCCGACCACGCGGCCGGTGTCGCGGACCTCGGCCATGCGCCGGCTGAGAAGATCGGCCGCCTCGAGCAGTGATTCGCGCTCTTCGGGCGGGCAGGCGACGTGATAGTCGCGCTCCAGGATGCGCACGGTGATCTGGGTGCTGGCGCCGGCCATCGTGATATCCGCCTACGCCTGTTCCATGCTTTTGAGCCGCACGATCATCGCCTCCACCCGGCTCTGCACGATGGCGTTCTTGTTAAGGAGCTGCGCGCGCTCGGCGTTGATCCCGTTCAAGCGTTCGGCGAGCAGGCGATTTTCCTCGCGCAGGCGCTTGATGGTACCGGCAAGACGTCGGACTTCGCGCTCGATTGCGCCAAGTTCGGCTTCGAGTTCTTTGGGTAAATGCTCGCCCATGGAGAGGAACTATAAGGATAAATGCCGACTTAATCAATACTCCCTCGTTCATGCACCCGTCTACCCGGTCGGCAAAAGCGCGACGGTCCGCACCGGCGGCACCGGTTTGCAAACGGTGGACGGGGCGAGGGGGCTAGCCGCCTCTCCAATTGCGCGCGAACACGTCGGTCCGTGGCAAAATGAGAGTCCGCTGAGCAGGGAAATACCGGAATGAATCAACAGGAATTCAGGCGCCGCCGCACCGCACTGATGCGCATGATGGGCGGCGGTTCGATCGTGATCGTGCCGTCGGCGAGCGAGAAGATCCGGAACCGCGACGTCACCTATCCTTTCCGCCAGGATAGCGATTTCCTCTATCTCACCGGTTTCGACGAGCCCGATGCGGTGGCCGTATTGATTCCGGGACGACCGGCGGGTGACTACATTCTGTTTTGCCGCGAGCGTGATCCCGAACGCGAAATCTGGAACGGCTACCGCGCGGGACCCGAGGGCGCCGTGCGCGATTATGGCGCGGCCGACGCCTTTCCGATCGGCGACCTCGACGAGATACTGCCGGGCCTGATCGAGCCCTGCGACAGCGTTTACTACACGATGGGCGTTTCCCCCGAATTCGACCGGCGCATGGCCGAGTGGATCAATCGTCTGCGGGCGAACGGTCGCGCGGGTGCCCGCACGCCCGAGGAATTCGTTTCGCTGGAACATCTGCTCCACGATCTGCGTCTGTACAAGAGCCGGGCCGAGATCGCCGCCATGAAGCAGGCCGCCCGGATCTCGGTGGAGGCGC
>JBOIBN010000015.1:0-39756 GCA_050739575.1 Gammaproteobacteria bacterium | reverse complement strand
CTTCATGCTTGGGGCGATCTACGTCCGGATACTATCGGGAGAGCCGATCCAGCAGCACGCCGATGATAAAGCCCACGCCCATGGCGACGCCTACGCTTACAAAGGGGCGCTCCTCGATCTCGTGCTCCACTTGCTTGATCGTTTTACCGGTGGTCTCTTTCAGCTTCTCGTAGCCGAGTCTGGATTCGTTTATCGCAAGATTCTTGATGGCGCTCGACAGCTCGCCGATATCCTTGCGCACATCTCTGAAATCCGTCTTCAGGGTTTGGATGTCCTGTTCAGGGGTCGTAGCCATTTTTAATCCTCCTGTAGTTTGATCGTCGCAATGCGCAGAAGTCATTTTTCTGCCTGAATAGTATAGCCCAGACGGTACGGAAGTCTTCAAGACCCCTGTATTTAGCGGTCTTCCCTGCGACAGAAGTGCGCAAAAATAAAATAGCGCCTCGGCCGATGACGCATCGCCAACCCAATCGGGGCAAACCGAGGTTATCCCATCGTAACCAACTGTCTCAGGGCGCCTAGCCGCCTCGAAATCCCCGGCAGTCAACCAACATTTCGCGGCGAGATCACCGACGATGACCCGTCAAACGCTCGATATTCGTTATCATGCGACAAGCTGGCTGGAATTTTGGGAAACTCGGATCAATTCGTCCGTGAATTGCTCAGAGGAGGCAAATCCAGCATATGTCCGAACTTGTCGCACGGAACGTCTGAATAAATCAGAAGTTCCTTTGATTGCAGAATACAAAATATGACTAACACAAACTGCGAAAAAGCCCCACTCGGCGGAGGCGCGATAGTTGTCAGCCAACATGGCCTTGGGATGTTGCGTGTCGAAGGCCAGGATGCGGCTGACTTTCTCAACGCGCAATGTACCGCCATGTTCGACGAGCAAGCCGACGCCACGGTGCAGATTGCCGCGCTCGCCGATCCCAAGGGCCGCGTGCTTTCGATCTTTCATGCCTGGTGCGAGGACGATGCCTGGCATCTTTCGGTTCCCGCAGGCGAAGCCGAATGGCTGTGCAGTTATCTCGCGCGTTTCGTGTTCCGTTCGCAGGTGCGTATTGCTCCGGCGTCTGAAAGGCATCTGCTCGGCGTAGCCGGATCGGAAGCCGCCGCCGCGCTTGCGGCCGTGGGACTTCCTGCGCCGAAGCAGGATGAATTTGTTCACGCGGGATCGCTCGTCGTCGTTCGGCTCGCAGGTAATCGTTGGCTGGCGATCGGTGAGGAAACGGCGCTTGCCGATGTCGCGCACACGCTTGCATCTCATGTTTCTTCCAGCGATGCTTCGGCGTGGCGGCGCGCGCGCCTGCTCGCCGGCGAGCCCGAAATCCGCACGGAAACACGTGGACGCTTTCTCCCGCAGATGCTCGGACTGGTGGAACTCGGCACCGTGAGTTTCCGCAAGGGTTGTTATCCGGGTCAGGAAGTGATCGCGCGCGCTCAGTATCTCGGACGCGTCAAGCGCGCGCGCGCACTGTTTCGCTTGGACGCGAATCCCGAAGCGGGTTCGACAATTGAATTGGAAGGTTCACGGCTCGAAGTGCTCGACAGCGCCGCGATTCCCGAAGGCGGCGCGCTGGTGCAGGCGGTCGCGCCTTCGCCGCTGCCGCCCGAGCTTTCGCCTCACACTTATGCGGCTCGGGTCTCCGAATCCAGCAACGATTCGTAGGCTTTCGCCAATCGCGACGCCAATTCGCCGGCCGCGCCTGCGTAGAGCCTGTTCACGCCCTCGATTTCCGCGACCGGAATCACCCCGGCCAGCGTACTGGTAAGCACGACTTCGTCGGCACCTTCCAGCTCGTTTCGACTGAGCTTTTTTTTCAGCGCATAACCCTCGTCGGCCAGGTGCGCGAGCAGCACGCGCCGCGTTACGCCGTCGAGCGCGCCTTCTTCCGATCCGGGCGCGTAAAGATCGCGGCCACGCCGCGCGACGACGTTGCCGTGCGCCGCTTCGCAGACGCGTCCGGCGAGATTCAGGATCAGCGCATCGTCCCAACCTGCGGTCTGCGCCGCGCGCCGCGCCCACACTTGCGGGAGATAGCTCAAAGACTTGATGCCGGCGAGCGGATCGGCCGAATCCCTGCGCCAGACGGCGATGCCAAGCCGTGCGCCTTCGCGATACAAGCGCTCGGGATATTGCGGCAGCAGACGCGCAAGCGCCGTCACCACACCCTCGCCTGTCGCGGTGCGCGACACCTGCACGCGTACGTAAAGATCGTCGGCGTATCCGGCTTGCGCACGTTCGGCGACTTCGTGTGCGGCGCACTGCGCCACCGCGAACGCTTCATTACCGATTCCGACGGCGGTCAGCCCGGCGGACAATCGTTCGGCGTGCAAATCCCAATGAAACAATTTTCCGTGGCGAGCGCGCAAAGTCTCGAACACGCCGTCGCCGACGAGAAAACCCGGATCTTCGAGCGCAATCCGCGCTTCCGCAAGCGGCAGCACACGTCCTTCGATCCACGCCAACGGCGTCACGGTTTTCGATACGCGAGAAAGGCCGCGATCAGATCGAGACCGCGATCGGTCAACAGGGATTCGGGATGGAATTGCACGCCCCAGTGCGGCTTGTTGCGATAGCGCACGGCCATCAGCGTACCGTCTTGCAAAGTGGCAAGCGGCTCCATATCGGGCGAGGGCTCGATCAGGATCAGGCTGTGATAACGGCCCGCCGTTTCGCCGTCCCAGGCGGCGAATATCGGATCCGACTTCGCGGCCGGCAAACGCAGTAGGCGGCTGCCGCGTCCGTGCACCGTTTCGTGGTGGCACACGAGCTTCGCGCCTGTCGCCTCACCGAGCGCCTGATGGCCGAGGCACACGCCCAGTACGGGAATGCGGCGCGCCTCAGCCAATGCAAGGTGACGCGGCCACGCAGGAAAATCGGCGGGTCGGCCGGGACCCGGCGAAAGAATCAAATGCGTAATCTCATTCTTCCATGCCGGCTCGGGCGGCGCATGCGCACTCACCACTTCCGCCGCCGCACCCAGCCGCCGGCAGTAGTCGGCGAGGTTATGCACGAAGGAATCCTCGAAATCCACGATGAGAACGCGCGCGGACTGCATCACCGCTTCCGCCCTTCCGGGTTCCCAGCTCCGACCGGATTCGACTTCGCCACAGCGCATCGCCAACTCGGCCGGCGTGCTGCGTCCGAACGCCGCTTCCGCCTGTGCTCGAGCCTTGGCGGCTAGTTCCTTTGCTTCGAGTTCGCTCACACTGCCCTCGACGATGCCGCAACCCGCGTGCGCCACCAGATGCGTAGGCGTTGCGGTCAGTGTGCGGATCATGAGATTCCATTGGCTCGCCCCGCCGAGGGCGACATAGCCCAGCGCACCCGTGTAAGCGCCGCGGGGTCCGCGTTCGAATTCGCCGATGCGTGCAAGCGCACGGCGCTTCGGCGCACCGGTCACGGTGCCGCCCGGAAACACGGCACGCAGCAAGGATTCCAGATCGAGCCCCATGCGCGCTTCGCCGCTTACTTCGCTCACCAGATGCATGACGTGGCGGTAACGCTCCACGCCGGCAAAGTTTTCGACGCGGACCGTGCCCGCGCGGCTGACGTGCGCGAGATCGTTGCGCACGAGATCCACAAGCATCGAGTGCTCCGCCCGCTCCTTGGGATCGCTGCACAACTCCGCGGCCAGTGCTGCATCGCTTGCGGCATCTTCACCACGCGGACGCGTACCGGCGATGGGACGCATGCGGATGTAATCCCCGCGCCAGTCCACCAGCAACTCGGGACTGCCGGAAAGGATCGTCGTCTCCCCGTTGGCAAAGAAACCGCACCAGGCGCCGGGATTCGCTTCCGTATAACGGCGATAAAGTGCGACCAACTCAGCCTGCGACGGCAGCCCATCGCGCCAGGGCCACGCCCAGCTCGCGGTCAGGTTGGCCTGAAAGCAATCGCCGGCGCGAATCAGTCTTTGCAGCGCCGCCTGACGCTCGGCGAACTCCCCGGCATTCAGCGTTGCCGTCGATGCATCGACGACGCTCGGCGCCGTTGCAGTTTTCGGCGCATCGCCCTGAAGTCGTTCGCGCGCACGATGAAGACGCGCCATGAGCGCGTCCGCGCCTTCGCCCCAATCGTTCGCGTACAAGGTGGCCGTGCCCGCGCGATGATCCACCACCAGTGCGTCGCGATAAAGACGGAACACGGCCAGCGGTCCCGAAGGGCGTGCGGGCGGCGCATCCGCGGCGGGCGCCGTGTCCAGCATCAAGCAGCCCAGTTCATGAGCGAAATAGCCCACCCAGCCGCCCGCAAAGGGCACGTCGGGAGCGCCCGGCATCGCCCTCACGGCTTCGAGCCACGCGAAGAGCTGCACGAGCGGCGGCCCGGCGAGCGTTTCCGTTTCGCGCTCCGGCCCGCTCAGCAATAAGCCTTCAGGCTGCAGCCGCAATTCCGCCAGCGGCGAAAAGGCGACGAAGGAATAGCGTGCACAGGGATGCGTCGTGCGCGATTCGAGGAGTGCCGCGCCTTCCGGCAGGAGTGCCGCAAGCGCGCGTGACGGTTCCGGCACGCTCGCAAGCGCCACGCTGCACAGTCCTCGGCAGCGCAAATCGCGCAACGGGTTGTCCGCCCTGCTCCGCAAACCTTTGTGGGCGCACTGCGTTGCCGTCATTGATTCTTCCCTAAGCGTCGTTTGGCTATCATGGTTTCCGTACACGCGACGAGGAGACACCGATGATTCAAGTTTATTCCTGGACCACACCGAACGGCCACAAGGTGCATATCATGCTCGAAGAAATAGGGCTCGAGTATGAAGCGCACCCCGTCAACATCGGCGCGGGCGACCAATTTGCACCGGAGTTTCTCGAAATCAGTCCGAACAACAAGATTCCCGCTATCGTGGACGATGACGGCCCGGATGGAAAACCACTCGCGCTCGCGGAATCCGGCGCCATTCTCATTTACCTTGCCGATAAGACCGGCCGGTTTTTCCCTACCGGGCCCCGCGAACATTACGCCACGCTCCAGTGGCTCATGTTCCAGATGGGACATATCGGCCCGATGCTCGGACAGGCGCATCATTATCGCGGCTATGCGAAAACACGCCTGAGCTACGGCATCGAACGCTACACGCAGGAGGCCAATCGCCTCTACGGCGTACTCGACGAACGACTCGCGAAGAGCGAATACGTCGCCGGTGCCGACTACACCATCGCCGACATCGCAATCTTCCCCTGGTTGCGTTCGCACGCCAGCCACGGCGTCGATCCCGAAGATTACCCGCACGTGCAGCGCTGGTTCGACAAGATCGCGGTGCGCCCGGCGGTGAAGCGCGGGCTCGAAGTGCTCGCCAGGGAACGCGCCGCAGCCAAGGACGATAGCGCAAGCCATGAAAATCTTTTCGGCGACCGCCAGTTCCGCCGAGGGCGCGGCGGCGCGTAAGCCTTTCCCGCAACCTCGCGGCGTGATACGTTGTGCACGTCATGACGCCACCCCCCTTCCGCCGCATCGGACTGTTCGCGAAGGTTGACGACCCGGCCACCTCGGCCGTGGTCGCGGAGGTGCTACGCGTGCTTGGCAAAGCCCGATGCGAGGTAATGGTGGAACGGCATGCCGCCGCGCTTGCGCCAAGCGTCGAAACATTTACGGCGCCGGAAATCGCGGCGCAGGCCGAACTCGTCATCGTGGTCGGCGGCGACGGTACTTTGCTCGCCGCGGCCCGCGCGCTCGACTGGGCGACGATTCCGCTGATTGGAATCAATCTGGGCCGGCTCGGCTTCCTGGCAGACGTTCGCCCGGGTGCTCCGCTTGCCGAGGAACTCGGGGCGGTACTGGCAGGCCGCTACACCATGGACAAACGCCTCATGCTTCATGCGGAGCTGGGCGGGGATTCGGGCCAGAGCGGTGACGCCGTGAACGACGTGGTCGTCAAGCGGCGCGATGGCAGCCGGCTGCTCGAACTCGAAGCCTGGGTCGGCGATATCTATCTCAGCCGCACCCGCGCCGACGGACTGATCGTCACCGGCCCCACGGGTTCCACCGCCTATTCGCTTTCGGCGGGCGGACCCATACTCGCGCCGGAACTCGCCAGTTTCGCCATCGTTCCGATCTGCCCGCACGGGCTCGGCGAGCGTCCGGTTGTCGTGCCGGCGGATGCGCCGATCCGCATCCGTCCCGCGCTGGACGGCGGGGAAACGGCCGAAGTCGTGCTCGACGGCCAGATCACCTTACCGCTCGCGGCCGGCGGCGAGGTACGCGTCGCGCGCTCCGCGCATGAATTGCTGCTGCTGCATCCGCCAGGGTACGAGTATTTCGCCACCCTGCGCGAGAAACTCGGCTGGGGCGGTCGCGCACCCAAATGCTGATCCGCCTCGCGGTTCAAGACTTGGCCGTCATCCGGGAGGCGGAACTGGAGTTCGCTACCGGATTCACCGTGCTCACGGGCGAAACCGGCGCCGGGAAATCTCTGCTCGTGGATGCCCTGAGCCTGGTGATCGGCGATCGGGGTGCCGCCGCCCTCGTTCGCACGGGCGCCGAACGGGCGACCGTAACGGCCGAATTCGCCCTGCCGGACAGCGGTGCGGTTACGGCAGTTCTTGCGGCGCGCGAAATTCCGGCCGAAGACCCGTTGATCCTGCATCGTCAGATGGGCGCCGACGGACGCAGCCGCGCCTGGATCAACGGCGTCCCGGTCCCGCTTACCGCGCTGCGCGAGTTGGCCGAAGGACTGATCGAGATTCACGGTCAACACGAACATCTCGCCCTCGCCCGGCCAGTGTACCAGCGCGAATTGCTCGATACCTGGGCCGGAGCGACGGAAACAGCGGCGGATGTTGCGCGGGCGGCGGCGGCCGTGCACGAGGCCGAAAACGACCTTGAGGCCGCCCGCCGGAACCTCGTCGACCGCGATGCCCGCCTCGACTTCCTGCGCTTCCAGCAGCGCGAACTGGGCGAACTCAATCCCACCGAGTCCGAGTACCAAGAATTGCTCGCCGAGTACGAAAGGCAGCGCCACGGAGAACGCATTATGGAAGCCCTGCAAACGGCGCTTGCGGCACTCGACGAAGGCGAAGCGCCGGCGCTTGCGATGCTCGCCGCCGCGCGCCAAACCCTGAGTCGCCTGCCGCCGGGTGCGGGCTTGGCGGAACCGGGCGAACTTCTGGCCCAAGCCGAAGCGCTTGCCGACGAAGCCGTGCGCAGATTGCGTCGCGAAGCGGAAGCTGAGTCGGATCCGCAACGCATCGAGTGGCTGAACGAGCGGATCTCTCGCTATCAGGCACTCGCACGCAAACACGCCTGTGCGCCTGACGAACTTGGCGCACGGCTGGGTTCCATCACGGCCGAAATCGCTGAACTCGATGAAGGCAACGACCGGCTTGCGCAGCTGGAACGGGGGCTGGCAAAGACGACAGGCAATTATCGCGAGGCGGCGGCGGAGCTAAGCCGGAAGCGCAGCGCAGCGGCACCACGGCTGGCCAAGGCCGTCGCGGCGGCGGTGCACGAACTCGGCATGCCGAAAGCCCTCTTCGAAATCGCGCTCGAGCCGGAAGACGACCGGAGTTGTCCGCCCGGCGGGCGCGAACGTGTTCGCTTCGATGTCGCAACCAACGAGGGGCTGGCGCCGGGGCCCATCTCCCAAGTCGCTTCGGGCGGCGAACTTTCGCGGCTCGCGTTGGCTCTCGAGGTGCTCGCGAGCGGCGCCGCAGGTGCGCCGGTCATGGTCTTCGACGAAGTGGATGCAGGGATAAGCGGCCGTGTTGCGGAACTCGTCGGGCTGCGCCTGAAGGCGCTCGCGGCCCGAAGGCAGGTGCTCTGCGTCACCCATTTGCCCCAGGTCGCCGCCCTCGCCGATCATCATCACGCCATGCGCAAGAGCAGCCGGGACGGCGCCGCACTGACTAAAGTCGAGGCACTGGATGCGGAGCGGCGCGTGGAAGCCATCGCTGAAATGCTCGCGGGCGTACGCGTCACGGATACCGCCCGTAACCATGCCCGGGAGCTGATCGCACGCGCCGCCGGCGGTTAATCCCGAAAGATCCAGAATTTATACAAACAACGCACTTGTAATCAATATATTAAAGAACCATTTTAAGGTTCGCACTGGGCAATTTGTCAGTGTTGTTCTTAATCCGTTTTACCATCGGACTGCCCATCCACGCCATGCGAAGCGGGAATGCGCCCCGCGGCCCGGCACTGTGCGCAGATTCCGTAAATGTGCAGGGAATGATCGGTCATTTCATAGCCCGCCCGATGAGCGATCGCCTGCTGGCGCTCCTCGATCACGTCGTCCACGAACTCGTCCACCCGTCCGCAGACCACGCAGAGAATGTGATCGTGATGCTTGCCGGAGTCGAGTTCGAAGGTCGAGTGCCCACCCTCGAAATGCAGCCGCGACACGAGTCCTGCGGTCTCGAATTGGGTCAACACCCGATAAACGGTCGCCAAGTTCAGTTCCTCGCCCGCGTCGAGCAAGGCGCGGTACACGTCCTCGGCGCTCATGTGGCGTTGCCGGCTGGATTCCAGCACGCGCAGAATCTTCAACCGCGGCGCCGTGACCTTCAACCCGGCCTCGCGCAGATCCCGATCCTCGGACATTTCCCGTCCCGGCCCTTGGCCGACAGCAGCGACACCTAGTATTATGACGCACCTGCCTTTCTCCACGTGATTCATGCGCTATCGCCCCCTCATTGCCGCCGTCGCCCTGCTCGCCGTTGCAGGTTGTGTTTACGTACCGACGGTCACGCAGGGCAATTATCTCGACACCAGTGATCTCCAGCAGCTCAAGGTCGGCATGACACCCAAGCAAGTGACGTATCTATTTGGAACACCCACGCTCGCCAACCCTTTCTATCGCGACACTTGGTATTACGTCTACTATCTGAAACAGAGTGCATATACCAAAGCCAAACTCTACCGTCTCACGATCCAGTTCAAGGACAACAAGGTCGCGAGCTTCGATACTTCTGCGCCTATCAGCGAAGCACCCAATTCCTCCACCTCGGGGTAAATTGCCCCCCCGGGGAGATAGTCGGGGAGTTGGCGAGGTATCTCCTCCTCAGCGGCGAACGCGGGCACGCCTCGCCGTTTTGGGATCCACGACCAGCGGTCGGTAGAACTCGATTCGATCGCCCTCTGCAAGCACGGTAGCGAGCGTCACTTCCCTGCCCCAGATTCCCAATCTACCGGTTTCGGCATCGATGCCCAGCGCAACGAGTGCATCAGCAACGCAGGCGCCGGTCGGCAAACGCAGGCCCACCAGTCCGGCAAACAGCGGCGGCCGCGGTGCAACCTCAACCGTGATCGTTTCCGGGTCGATGCTCAAACGGCGTGATGAAGCTCGTGTGCACGCTCGACAAAGGCGTCCACGAGCGAATTCATGACCTCGCCAAAGACAGGAGCGAATACCGCCTCCAGCAGCCGGGAAGCGAATTCGAAGCGCAGGTCCAACGCAACCTTGGATCCGCCCTGCCCCAGCGGCTGGAAAACCCACTGCCCGCTCAGGACGCGGAACGGACCGTTGACCAAATCCATGCGAATCGCCCGGCCGCGATCGAGACGATTATGCGTCGTGAACCGCCGATGCAGTCCGCTTTTGGCAAATTCGAGTCCCGCTTTCAGTTCATCCTCGCTGATCTTTTCCACCTCGGCGCTGCGACACCACGGCAGGAATCCGGGATAGGATTCGACGTCGTTCACCAATTCGAACATGTCCTCGGCCGAGTACGGTACCAGTGCCGAGCGATGGATCTCGCGCAAGATTTCCCCGCCGTTGAAATGCACATGAAAATCCCGCCACGCGGGACGTTGTGATGCTATCACAGCACGGGCGCCTACAATGTACGCATGACAAAATTTACAGACGCTGCCATCGCCGAGAATCGACGCGCACGCCACGATTACACCATTGAGGAGCGCTACGAGGCAGGTCTCGTACTCGAAGGCTGGGAAGTCAAGGCGTTGCGCGCCGGACGCGCGAACATTGCCGAAGCGCATGCGCTGGTGCGCAGCGGAGAAATCTGGCTGCTCGGCTCGCACGTCAACCCGCTTCCAAGCGCCTCGACTCACGTGACCGCGGATCCTGTCCGCACCCGCAAATTGCTCCTGAAAGCCGCCGAGGTAAGACACCTCACGGGTGCGGTCGAACGCCGTGGTTACACGCTCGTCCCGCTGCGCCTGTACTGGAAGCGCAGTCGCGCGAAGCTCGAACTCGGCCTCGCCAAGGGGCGCAAACAGCACGACAAGCGTCAGGCGATCAAGGAACGCGACTGGGGCCGCCAGCAGGGCCGTCTGCTGCGTGAGCGGCACTGAGGGAAACCATGCAATCGAATACGTCTCTGCCGCTTTTCCACCTCGCCATACCCGTGCACGATCTCGCCGCGGCACGGGTCTTCTACGGAGGATTGCTCGGCTGCAATGAGGGGCGCAGCAGCACGACCTGGGTGGATTTCGATCTCGGCGGCCATCAGCTCGTCTGCCACCTTGTCGAGCAGCCGCCAGCGCCACCACGCAAGAACCTCGTCGACCACGATGCGGTCCCTGTCCCGCATTTCGGCCTGGTACTGAATTTGCAGGAATGGAAGGAACTCGCGGCCCGACTCGAAGGGCGCGGTGTCGAATTCGCTATCCCGCCCCATCTGCGGTTCGTTGGAACGCCGGGCGAACAGGGCACATTCTTCCTCTATGACCCTTCCGGAAATGCCTTGGAGTTCAAGGGCTTCGACAATCTCTCACGTCTCTTCGCGGCGTGAAAATTCACATGCCGCCCGCAAACGCAATCAAGCGGAAAATTTTGCATGTCGGATAAACCGGCCGATCTCCAAATCGCTTGGGCGGAAACGGTCTTGCCGGCCGGCAATCTGTCCAAAACACTGCGCTTTTTTATTGATGTAATGGGTTTCCGCCTGGACAGCATCACGCCTGCCGACGATCCGGCGTTCGCCCGGTTGAGCGGCCACGGTCTGCGTCTGCGTCTGGATGTTGCCTATCGGGGCGATCCCGGCACACTACTCCTTTGCACCGGAGGCAACAGGCAGCGCGAAGCGATGACCGCGCCCAATGGCACGCGCATCGAGTTCGGGACGGCCACGCAATCCTCGGTCATTCCCGAACTGCAACCCGGCCTGAGCCTCCAGCGCTTCGATGATCGGGAAGACGACTGGAAATCGGGCCGCGCGGGGATGCAGTACCGCGACCTGATTCCGGATCGCTTGGGTGGATACCTTATCGCTTCCCACATCCGCATTCCCAAAGGCGGCCCGGTGGCCGATAACGTTCATTATCATGACATCCGTTTTCAACTGATCTATTGCTATCGTGGCTGGGTGCGCCTGGTGTACGAAGATCAGGGCGAGCCATTCGTCATGCGCCCCGGCGATTGCGTATTGCAGCCGTCGCATATCCGTCATCGCGTACTGGAATCCTCCGACGGTCTGGAGGTCATCGAAATCGCCAGCCCGGCCGCGCACATGACTTATCTGGACCACGACATGCGATTACCAACAGGCCGTCATCTCCCCAAGCGCGATTACAGTGGCCAGAGCTTTGTGTTCTACTGCGCGGACGAAGCCCCTTGGGAAGATAAACGAGAATCCGGGTTCGCGGTACGCGATCTCGGCATTGCCGAGGCAACGAAAGGTCTTGCGGCAGCGAAGGTCATCCGACCCACTGCGACGTGCGAATTCGCAGGCGAACCGGCTACCCGAAGCAAAGCTTTTGCATTTACCTTCGTGCTTCGGGGGCAGTTGATTCTGCTCACGGACGGACGATCGGAAACCAGCTTGACAGCAGGCGATATCTTTGTGATCCCGGCCGGCTTGCGGCGAGGCTTCAAAACCTGCTCAGAAGATCTGGAACTACTGGAAGTAACCCTGCCCGCGTAGCTGGGAAAGGAAGCCTTTAATTCTGTGCGTCGGGCTGTGCCTCGGGAGCGGCTTGTCGGAAAGCGTCTAATTGTGCGCAAGCGGCATCTATGCGGACGATGGCGGGATACGGAGCAAGGTCGCACTCGAAGCGACGCGCGTTGTAGACCTGCGGCACGAGGCATAGATCGGCGAGACTTGGCATGTCGCCGTGACAGTAGCGGCCGGTGCGCGGATCATCTGCAAGCATGGTTTCCAGGGCCGTGAATCCGGTCGCTATCCAGTGCCGATACCAGGCCGTTCTTTTGTCAGTTTCAACTTTTAATTCGTTCTCCAAGTATATAAAAACACTTATATTATTTATAGGGTGGATGTCGCATGCTACGACTTGCGCCAGCGCCCTTACACGCGCCCTCTCGATAGCCCCTTCAGGGAGCATCGGTGGCTTGGGATAGCGCTCGTTCAGATATTCCAGGATGGCGAGCGACTGTGTGAACGCTTGTCCGCCGTCCACGAGCGTTGGCACGCGGCCGAGAGCGTTCATGCGCCGGTAGCTTTCGCTTCTCTGTTCGTCTTCGCGCAGATTCACGAATTGATGCTGCACTTCGAGTCCCTTCAGATTGAGCGCGATTCGAACACGATACGCGGCCGAGGAACGCCAATAACCGTAAAGCTCGATCAAGGCTTATAACGCTCCACCGTTTGCTCGATCGCACCGAAGATGCTTTTGCCGTCGACGTCAAGCATCTCGATGCGCACCGTATCGCCGAACTTGAGGAACGGTGTCGTCGCCTTGCCGTCGCGAAGCGTCTCCACCGTGCGCTGCTCGGCGAGGCAAGAGGCGCCCTTGCCCGTATCTTCGTTGGCGATCGTGCCAGAGCCCACGAGCGTGCCCGCGGCTAACGGCCGCGTCTTGGCCGCGTGCGCCACGAGCTGCGCAAAGCTGAACTGCATATCCACGCCGCATTCGGCCTCGCCCAGCCATTTACCGTTCAGCCAGGTGCGCATCGGCAGATGGAGTTTGCTGTCCCGCCACGCGTCGCCCAACTCGTCCGGCGTGACGAAAACCGGCGACAAGGCCGAACGCGGCTTGGACTGAAGGAACCCGAAGCCTTTCTTGAGTTCGGCAGGAATAAGGCCGCGCAGGCTCACGTCGTTGACGAGTCCGACGAGACGAATGGTTTTGGCGGCCTGCTCCGGCGTCACCGCCATCCGCACCTCGTCCGTTACCACCACGCTTTCGGCTTCGAGGTCGATGCCGTAGTCCTCACTTGCAACCCTGATCAGATCGCGCGGACCCAAAAAAGCGGCGCTGGTGGCCTGGTACATCAACGGATCGGTATAGAAGGTATCCGGAATCTCGGCACCGCGCGCCTTCCGTACGCGCTCCACATGCGGCAGGTAGGCCGAACCGTCGAGGAACTCCCAGGCCCGCGGTAGCGGAGCTGCGAGCTTTACGAAATCAACGTCGAAGGCACCTTGGGCGCTGCCTTCATCGAGCGCCTTGGAAACCACTTCGAGTTTGGGTTGCACCTCAGCCCAGTTCTCGATGGCGAAGCGCAGATTAGGGGCGATGTCGGGAACTTTAACTGCCCGTTTGAGATCACGACTCACAACAATCAGAGTTCCGTCGCGATCTCCTTCCTTCAAACTTCCGAGCTTCATTCGGGATCCTTCCGTAGCCTTCTGAAAAATATTACGGCTTGTTCCTGTCGAAGTGTTTCCTGATGCCCCGCCAGCATTCGTGATAACCGGTTTGGAGTTCCTTCGCCTCCAGAGCCTGCCTGGTCGGGTGAATTACGTAACGCGTCTCGAACATGAAGGCCATCGTATCAGCGACACGTTGGGGCTTCAAGGTATCCGTTGATACGGCTTTCTCGAAGCTTTCCGCATCCGGGCCATGGCCACTCATGCAGTTGTGCAGCGAGGCGCCGCCCGGCACGAAACCACCGGCCTTGGCGTCGTACTCACCGTGAATCAGCCCCATGAACTCGCTCATCACGTTGCGGTGATACCACGGCGGTCTGAAAGTATGCTCCGCCACCAGCCAGCGCGGCGGGAATATCACGAAGTCCATGTTGGCGATGCCGGGCGTGTCACTCGGCGAGGTTAGTACCGTGAAGATAGAGGGATCGGGATGATCGTGGCTGATCGAGCCGATGGTATTGAAGCGTGTGAGATCGTATTTGTACGGTGCGTTGTTGCCGTGCCAGGCCACCACGTCAAGCGGCGAATGATCCAGTTCGGTCGACCAGAAATGCCCTTGGAACTTGGCGATCAATTCGAATCGTCCTTCAACGTCCTCGTATGCCGCAACGGGATAGAGAAAATCCCGCGCATTGGCGAGCGAGTTGGAGCCGATGGGACCGAGTTCCGGCAGGCGCAATGCCGTACCAAAGTTCTCCGCCACGTAGCCACGCGCCTCGCCGTCGGGCAACTCGACGCGAAAACGCAAGCCGCGCGGGATCACTGCGATTTCCAGCGGCGCCACTTCAAGCACGCCCAATTCCGTGGCCAGGCGCAATCTGCCCTGCTCCGGCGCGATAAGCAACTCGCCGTCGGCGTTGTAGAAAAAGCGCTCCCGCATGGAGCTGTTGGTGGCGTAAATATGAATGCCGCAACCGTTTTGCGTTGCGGCGCCGCCATTGCCCGCCATGGTGAATAAACCGTCCACGAAGTCCGTCGGTCTCCCGGGCAAAGGCAACGGATCCCAGCGCAACTGGTTGGGGGTTGCAGGTTGCTCGTCGAAGCGGTTGTGAAAGGCACCATCCCTGAGCATTGCGAACGGTTCGTGCAATGCCGCCGGTCGGATGCGATACAACCAGCTGCGGCGGTTGACGGCGCGCGGCGCGGTAAAGGCCGTGCCCGAAAACTGTTCGACATAGAGCCCGTATGCTGCCTTCTGCGGTGAGTTCTGCCCTACCGGCAACGCGCCCGGCAGGGCCTCGGTGGCAAACTCGTTGCCGAAGCCGGATAAATATTCAGAGACGCTCATTATCTCGGGTCCTCTTCTCCCCTCTCCCGGCGGGAGAGGGTTCCCAGCTCAAAGTACGCCGCGTTTCATCTGGTCGCGTTCGATGGATTCGAACAACGCGGTGAAATTTCCCTCGCCGAAGCCTTCGTTTCCCTTCCTCTGGATGATCTCGAAGAAGATCGGTCCGATACAGTTCTGCGTAAAAATCTGCAGCAGCAGTTTCTTCTTGGTGTCCGGATCGGCGTCGATGAGGATCTTGTTCTTGCCCAACCGCGACACGTCCTCGCCGTGATTGGGCACGCGCTCGTCCACCATTTCGAAGTAGGCATCGGGCGTGTCGAGAAACTCGACACCGGCCTCGCGCATGGCTTCCACGGTTTCATAGATGTCGTCTGTGAAGCAGGCAATGTGCTGGATGCCCTCGCCTTTGTATTCGTCTATGTACTCGTTGATCTGGCTCTTCGGGTCGGAGGATTCGTTGAGAGGAATGCGCACCATGCCGTCCGGTGCGGTCATGGCTTTCGAGACCAGACCGGTCTTCGCGCCCTTGATGTCGAAATACCTGATCTCGCGGAAGTTGAACAGTCGTTCGTAATAGCCGGCCCACTTCGCCATTTCGCCGAAATTGACGTTGTGGGTGAGGTGGTCGATAAAAGTCAGGCCGAAGCCCCGGGGGTGTCGATCCACGCCCGGCAACCAGTCATAGTCGTCCTCGTACACTTCACCCCGTGTGCCATAGCGATCCACCAGATACAGCATGCAGCCTCCGATGCCCTCTATCACCGGGACGTCAACTGCGCGGCTATCAGCCTTGTACGTAACTTCCCTGGCGCCGTTCGCAAGTGTCGCCTGCAAAACTTCGGCGGCCGGCTGCGAAAAACGGATGGCAAAGCCGCAGGCGCAGGGACCGTGCTTTGCCGCAAAGTCCGCTGCGAAGGAATCCGGCTCCTCGTTGACGAGGAAGCTGCATTCGCCCTCGCGATAAAGGGTGATCTTTTTCGATTTGTGCCGGGCCACTGCAGTGAACCCGAGCCGCAGGAAAAGGTCGTGCAGCAGCTTCGGATGCGGCGCGGCAAACTCGACGAATTCGAAACCGTCCACCTTCATCGGGTTGTCGAAGGTAGTAACCTGCATGCCGGTATTGGGCTGGGCGCTCATATATTCGCTCCCTCAGACGTTTTTCACACAAGCAATTATTATACTGGTACGGCCATAAGCGCGGACGAAGCCTCTCGATTGTAGGGGCAGCCAAATGGGAACTGTCGCCGTGCGGGGCCGCGTTCTTTCGCTGAGTGGTTTGTACGCGCTGGAATTCAGCCCTCGAAGCGCATGTGACGCCTGGGCAGGCGGCACGATCCGGACAGGTGATGGCATAGAATCTGGCTATAGTCGCCTTCGCGGAGCTGATCGCACCTTGATATAAATCAACAATTTCCTCGCATATTGCCTTACTGCCACAAAAGCCGCGATACTATCGTCCAATTCGCTTTTCAGGTTCCCCGTGGAGAGCCCTGCGAAAAGTGAATCTCTCGTGTCATTGCGGACAAAAACCAACCTACCCGGCTTGAACAGAGAATTAAAGATGGTCGCCCAGATTGATTGGAACTATGTGAAAACCCGGCCGGTCAAGGCCGTGACGCGCCTGATGAGCTACGCCCTGTTCGAAGGTCGGCCGGTTACGACCCGCGGCCGCTGGATTAACCCTGTCGTCTTTGCGCATTTCGCCGTCGAAAAGCGTCTGCCGCAATTGAAACGAGTCAACAAGCCGATATTTATCCTGGGAACGGGAAGAAGCGGCACCACGATTCTCGGCGTCGTCATGTCCATGCACCGGCAGGTGGGTTTTCTCAACGAACCCAAGGCGTTGTGGCATGCCGTGCATCCGGCTGAGGATGTGCTCGGAAATTACAGTCGTGGCGAAGCGCATTATCGGCTCGGAACAGATGAGGCCACTGTGGGCGCAACGCAACGAGCACAACGTTTGTTCGGCGCCTACCTGGCCGCAACCGGTTCAAAACGTCTTGTGGATAAATATCCGGAACTGGTCTTTCGCATTCCTTTCGTGCGCGCCATTTTCCCCGATGCACGCTTCGTGCTGCTTTTGCGCAACGGCTTCGACACCATCAGTTCCATTGATGCATGGTCTCGACAACATCTCCAAACGGAGCACGGCGAAGTGCACGACTGGTGGGGTGTGGACGGCCGCAAATGGCGTCTGATGCGGAATCAACTGGTCGCTTCAGACCCCGCCTTCGCGGATTTGGGCGGTCTTGTCGAAGGCCTGGATCGGCAAATCGATATGGCGACGGTGGAGTGGATCGTAACCATGCGCGAAGCGATCACGCAGCGTCGGCAAAACAGTGACTGTGTGCTCACCGTTCGTTACGAGGATCTTGCTGCGAACCCGCGCAAGATGCTTGTCGAAATAGCCGATTTTGCGGAACTTGCGCATGACGAAAAGTTTCTCGCCTACGGCGAGTCGGTACTCAGGCCGGGAGGCAAGCACTCGATGCCCGACTTGAACCCGCAGTTGCAGCCTTTATTCGAGAGAACGATGCATGAACTGGGCTACTGAACATTGGCGCCCTGTCAAGAACGGCCGATGCCCGTCGATCAGCGAAAAACCCCTATAGGCCAGTGTCAGGATTTATCCGATGACGTGCCGCTTTCGAGGATGCTCACGATCGAAAATAGGGAAAAACAGATTGCACCCAACCCCACGAGCACGCGAGCGGGAATGAAGTAGGCATCGTTGCCGACCGCCGTCTGGAACAGGAACGCGGCGAGGAAGAGGCAAGCCAGCGCCGTGCCGACCGGAATCAACGGAATGCGGTTCGCAAGTGGAAAACTGCGCCGCCATACCAACGCCAGCAATAACACTTTGCTCAGGATGCTGTAGCAGATCAGGCCGAGCCCGATCAGCACGAATCCCGGGGCAATCCAGTACGACTCGCGGTGCAGCGAAACGATCACGATGCCCCACACCAGGTTCAGCGTGCCCATGGCGATGACGAGGCCGGGCCACAGGCGCGCGTCGCGCGGCGTGTAGGTGTTGCGCACCTGACGCACCACACTCGCGACGAGCGCGATCAGGCTGGTGCAGATGGCGGCCAGCCCGGCAAGCACATGCCCGGCAATGAAGTGCGCCGAATCCCCTCCCTGCACGATTAGGAAAATCGCCCAGACCCAGGCGATAACTGCAAGGATTACCGGGATGGCCTCCAGAACGGCGCCCGCTCCCGCCGAAAAGGCTTGTGCCGACGGCGGATCGTTGGCGGCGCGCCGGGAGTTTTCCGGGATCAGGATGAAACGAGTAGAAGCAGTGGCGACCGTCGCCACACAGGCGCTGATGAGACCGAGCCCGAACACGACATGCCCGGCGACGAAGGCATCGCTCGCGCCCACGCGCTCCACCAGCCCGTAGGCGACCGTGGCCGCCGCTACCAGATAGGCAAACACGGGCAGCGCGTAACGATAAAAACGATTGTAGTGATGCACGAGTTGGCGAATGATCGTCGCCGCCGTCGCGAACAGCACGAGACAGATCGCGCCGAGAAAAGTGACCACGTGTCCGGCCACGAAATAATCGGCCGCGGCACCCGAGGTCCAGCAATACAGTCCATAGCCGATGCAAAGCGCGGCCATGGCGGCCGGAATGGCACGGAATAGCACACTTATCGTGTAGTTCACACTCGCCCACCAGATTCGAAAATTCCCGGATATCATGCACGACAGGCAAAAAAAATCGCAAGCGTAATAATGGAGACGTCGGACTTCAAGGATCATTTCTCGGGGCACGCGGCCGCCTATGCCGAGGCGCGTCCCGGCTATCCGCCGGAACTCTTCGCGTGGCTCGCGGGTGCGGCGCCGAAGCGCGCACTCGCATGGGACTGCGCTACCGGCAACGGGCAGGCCGCTCGCGCGCTCGCCGAACACTTCAGGCGGGTCATCGCCACCGACGCGAGCGCCGAACAGATCGCGAATGCCTTTCCGCACCCAGGCATCGCCTATCGCGTCGCACCCGCCGAATCTCCGGGCCTCGAACCGGAAAGCGTGGATCTGGTGACGGTCGCCCAGGCCGTGCACTGGTTCGATCGCCCGCGCTTCTACGCGGCCGCGCAGGCGGCACTCGCCCCCGGCGGGCTGATAGCCGTTTGGAGCTACGGCCTGTTCACGATCGAACCGGCGATAGACGGGATCATCGACAATTTTTATGATGGCCCGATAGGCGCCTTCTGGCCACCCGAACGGCGATTGATAGACGAACGCTACGCGACGCTGGATTTCCCGTTCGCGGAAATTACGGCGCAGGACTTTCGCATGCGCGAATCTTGGACGCTGGCGCAAGTGCTCGCATATCTGCGCACCTGGTCGGCGGTGCAGCGCTGTCAACGCGCCGAAGGGCGCGATCCCGTGGCTACAATTGCACCCGAGATCGCCCGGCTCTGGGGCGACGCGTCGCGGCGCGAGGTGTGCTGGCCGCTTTATCTTCGAACGGGACGACGCGGCTGATTGCCGAACACCTTTCGTAGCGCGGCCGCCCTCTCGCGCTCGACGGCAGGGCGTACCGGGCAATGCGGCAGATGGTCGTTCACAAGACCGGCCGCTTGCATCGTCGCATAAGCAGTCGTCGGCCCGATGAATTTGAACCCCTGAGCGCGTAAGGTCTTGGACAAGGCTTCCGAAGCAGGCGACTTCGCCGGCATCTCGGCAAGACTGCGCGGCCCGCGCGGGCGTTCCGGAGCGAATGACCACACCAGCCCCACGACCGACTCGCCCGCTTCGCCCAGTGCGAGTACCGCACGGGCCCCGGCGATGGCGGCCTCAATCTTCATCTGGTTGCGGATGATTCCTGTATCACGCATCAGGCGCGTGACGTCGCGGCGGCCATAACGCGCGACCCGCTCGGGATCGAAGCCGGCAAACGCCGCCCGGAACGCCTCACGCTTGTGGAGCACCGTGCGCCAGGAAAGTCCCGCCTGGAAGGCTTCGAGACAGAGCCGTTCGTACATCCCACGCTCATCGGTGACGGGGCGCCCCCATTCCTCGTCGTGATACCGCTCGTAAAGCGGGTCGCCGTCGCCGAAGCACCGGCTTCGTTTCGTTGCCATGGATACCGTTGGGAATGCGTGAAGACCGAGGGTATCTTACCTGCAGAGCGCAGCCGACGCTCCAGGCTCTTTCGAGGAATTCGGCGACGGCTGACTTGCTCATGGCCAACGATGTGAAAACGTGGCGGCGGGGTTTGAAGTCCCCCGCCGCCACAGGTTTTGATGATTACTATCGCAACGAGGCCGTTTATTGGGCCGACCACAGGGACTGACCGTTTGACATCACCTGTTGATTCCAGGTCGTCTCGATCATGTTCACCTCCTTCGTCGGCATGGGAATGTAGTCGAGCTTGGCAGCGGTGCCCTGCCCGTTCTTGAATCCCCAGTCGAAGAACTTGAGCACCGCCATTACTTGGGCAGAATTCTTGGGCTGAGCGGGCACTAGCACGAAGGTGGCGCCGGTGATCGGCCAGCTGTCGGCGCCGGGCTGATCGGTCAGCACGAGGTAATAGCCCGGTGCGTGCGCCCAGTCGGCATTGGCTGCGGCGGCGGCGAAGTTGTCCGCGGTCGGCCCGACGCGATTGCCGGCGCCGTTGATCATATCGGTGTAATTCATGTGGTTCTGCAGCACGTAGGCATACTCGTTGTAGCCGATTGCGCCCTTGATGCGGTCGACATAAGCGGCAACGCCCTCGTTGCCCTTGCCGCCGACATTGCCGGACGACGGCCAGTCCACCGCCTTGTTAACGCCCACCTTCGACTTCCATTCGCTGCTCACCTTGGCGAGGTAATCCGTGAAGATGAAGGTCGTGCCGGACCCGTCCGAGCGGTGCACGACGATGATTTGCAGGTTCGGAAGCTTGAGTTTCGGATTGAGTTTTACGAGGGCGGGATCGTTCCACTTGGTAATGTTGCCGAGGTAGATATCGGCCAGCACCGCTCCGGTAAGAACCATCTGTCCCGGCTTGATGCCCGGAACGTTGATGACAGGGATCACACCGCCCATGGCGGTCGGGAACTGCACGAGATCCTGCTGCTTGAGCTGGTCCACGGTGAGAGGCGCATCGGTGGCGCCGAAATCTACGGTCCCCACCTCGATCTGCTGAATACCGCCGCCCGATCCGATGGACTGGTAGTTGAGTTCGACGCCGGTCTGCTTGGCGTACTGATCGGCCCAGGCGGAATAAAGCGGGTAGGCGAAGGTCGAACCTGCACCGGTGATTTGCGTGGTGCTCCCGGCCTGGGCAATCGTCGCCGTCAAGCCGAGCGCACCGAATAATCCTGCGAGTAAAAATTTTTTCATCCCATTCTCCAGATTCAAATGTGGGTTTCAGGCGCCATGATGACAATCGAAGATGAAGTCGTCATGACAAAAATATGACGGAAATATGACACGCCGAACTCGAATCCGCCTGGCAGGCTAAAAAGCTGCCTGCATCCAGACGCCTACTTCCTGATACGTGCCGTAGCCGGGGCCGTTCGCCGTCGGATCGCCGCCGATATTGCCATTGGCGGTACTGACGATGCCGTTATCTACCTTGTCGTACTTGTAAACGAACGCGAAGTCGATCTGCTTGCTCGCGATGTACTGGACGCCCACGTTGTAGTAGGTGCTCTTGGTGTCCGAATAACAATTGGCGCTCGTGGCCGAACTCAGATCCTTGCACGGTTTCAGGGAATCGTAACGCGCGAATATGCTCCATATTGGCGTCAGATCGTAGCTGCCAAAGATCGAATAACCGTCCGACCCCGTGGTGTAAGGCGTCGTTACGTTGTTCCAGTCGTTGGCGTAGAAGTAATCCACGCCCGCGTTCCAGTTGCTGCCCTCATAGACCGCGGCGGCATCGTAACGACTCGCCGTATTGTCAGCTGCGGTTTCTGTAGTATTCGCGCCGCGATCACCGGCGTAGGCACCGAGCACAAGATGGAGACCGCCTATGACATTGTAATCGACGCGTCCTTCAAGATCCATGCCCTTGGTGCGCTCAGGATGCTTGTAGCCCCCACCATCGACCAAAGATACCTGCCAGTTCAGTTTGCCCTCGTCGCCAAGGAGGTGCAGGCCCCAATCGGAGGAGTTTCCGAACTTGTACTCGTCAATAAGGACGTTCTCGACATAGCGGTAGCCATAGAGATCTTCCATGTGCGGAATCCACGGCATATCGGCCTCGCCGATGCGAAGCTTCATTCCGTTGCCGAGCATCGCCTGAGCAAAGATGTTCTTGAAATACAATTCGGTGGCTCCACAAGTGCTGCAGTACTCGAAATCCGTCCGCACTTGCACCGACCAAGTCTCGTCGAACGCAGTGTCAAAAGTGATGTAACCGCGTTTGACGTCAAACCCGTAGCCGGTCGGATCTACATTCACACCGTCGCTGCTGTTCTGAATGTAGCTCATGTCGGAATAAATCTTCACACCCAGCGTGGTGTGCTCGCTCAAATAGCCGATAGTGTCCGGATCGGCCGCATGGGCCGCGGTTGCGAATGCTGAGACCGCTATCAGAGCCGCGGCCGCTGTTACGATCTTTCTCACGTTGATGCCCCTCAAAGTTGGAAATTGTGCAACGGCAGGGTAAACACCGACCGTTGGCAGCGCAGCTTAGGGAGCTTCCGTGATGACTTGATGACGGAAAGATGAAATTTATGTGACGTTACAACTGCCTCGTCACATGAGGGAATCATTTCACTATTTTTATGAGGCTCGCAGCACGATTTTGCTTTGACGACGACTATTTGTGCTATCGGGAATCGAGAGTCAGGCCTGACGCCGGTCCTCAACCAAAACGCGTCGGGGCGGGAAAACGCAACTGAACGTGGCGCCCGCGCCGGCGGCGCTTTCGATCACGAGCGTGCTATCGTGACGTTCGAGGACGTGCTTGACTATCGCAAGTCCGAGGCCGGTGCCGCCGCTCGCGCGGGAGCGCCCGACGTCGACGCGGTAGAAACGCTCGGCGAGACGGGGAAGGTCGGCTCGGGGAATGCCGGGTCCATTGTCAGAGACAAAGAAGTGCGCGTCCTGCCCGCGCGACTCCCAGTGGATCTCGATCTTGCTTCCGAGCGGAGTGTGCTGCACTGCGTTCATGATGAGATTGGAAAACACGCTTTGAAGCTCGTGCTCCTCGCCGCGGAGGGAAAGGCCCGACTCCGCCGCGAGGCGGATGCGATGGCGACCGCCGGAAAGCGATCTGGCCTGCAAGACGATTTTTTCGAGCAGTTCCGACACCGCTACGCGTTCTTCGCCCGCGCTCTTGCCTTCGGATTCGAGTCGCGCGAGGGTGAGCATGTCTGTCACGATATCTTCCATGCGCGCGGACTGCTGCTGCATGTCGTTGAGAGGTTGACGCCATTCGGCGAACTCGCCGCCGGCGGCTGCCTCCTCGTGGATCATGTCGAGATAGCCGCGGAGGACAGTGAGCGGGGTACGCAGTTCGTGCGATGCGTTGCCGACGAAGTCACGGCGGGTCTGCTCGAGCCGCGCGAACTCGCGACGGATGCCGCCCCACAGGCCCCAGCTGCGGTTGGCCTGCTTGTTTCCGAGGAGCAAACGGTAGAAAAACACGGCATTCGCAAGCTGCCAGAGAAGATAGACAAGGGCAGCGGCGAGCAGCGCCGCGAGCAAGTGGCCGAACACCAGACCGATTATGACAGCAGCGATGAGGGCAGCCGCCGCGAGCGCGATCTCCCGGCGCCAAGGCTTCTTCACGGCTGCGGCGAGAATCGGTATCCGCTGCCGCGCACGGTTTGCACGAAGCGATCGTAACCGTGCGGCGCAAGCGCCTTGCGCAGGCGCAGTATGTGGACATCCACCGTGCGTTCCTCGACATAGACGTTGCGCCCCCAAACCCGGTCCAGAAGCTGCTCACGGCTGTAGACCCGCTCGGGATGGCCGGCAAAGAATTCCAGCAGACGGTATTCGGTCGGGCCCAGCTCGATCGGCTTGCCGTCGGCGCTCACCCGCTGGCTCGCGCCGTCCACAATCAGGCCACTCACCTCTATGCGCTGTTCGGCGCCCCCGGGCAGCGTGCGGCGCAGGACCGCGCGGATGCGTGCGACGAGTTCCGACGGCGAAAACGGTTTGGTGACGTAATCGTCGCAGCCGAGGTCGAGACCACGCACCCGGTTTTCCTCTTCCGCTCGCGCGGTCACCATGATGATCGGCAGCTCCCGCGTCGCCTCGTAAGCCTTGAGTTCACGGGCAAACTCGATGCCGCTCGTACCCGGCAACATCCAGTCGAGCAGTACCAGATCGGGAGGCTGGTCGGCCATCGCAAGACGCGCGGATTTCGCATCTTCCGCTTCACTGACCCGGAATCCGGCCCGCTCAAGGCTGAACCGCATCATTCGCCGGATCGGCTCTTCGTCCTCAACGACCAATATGCGCTTGTCGTCCATCGAGTCGTCTCTTACCTCATGCAAAAGCCGGATTCAGTCTATTGCGGCAATATGACTATTCCGTGACAATCCGCGAAAGCCTGGCCCGAATGGTTTCCGCACCGCCGTTTGTGCCAGCCATGCCTGTCCATAACGGGCGCAGCAAAGTATTCATATGGTACTCCGCGCAGAATGGAAACACCTGCCGAATGGCGCAGATCCCCATCAACGCAACATCTCTACTTTCGCCGAACTACGTCGCATCGGCTACGCTGGGGAACGGATCAGGGATTGGAGCGATAGATCATGGCGGAATCCTTACAAACCGCCGAGGAACACCGGCTCGAACTGCGACATCTGCGCCCCGAGGATTACACGGATCTCAAGGTGGTCATGGACCACATCTATTCCGGTTCGCTGGGCGGCGCGCTCAGCGAGGACCGTTTCCAGGCCCAGTTGCGGCGCTTCCAGTAAGGACAAATCCGCATCGATGACAACGACCACGTCGTCGCCGCGGCGCTGTTCCTGATCGTGGACTACAAGCAGTTTGGTGACCGGCACACCTACGAGGAAATCACCAGCGGTGGCTACATCACCACCCACGATCCCAATCGCGACGTGCTTTACGGCACCGAGGTGTTCGTGGATCCGGATTATCGCGACATGCGCCTCGGACGCCGGCTCTACGACGCGCGCAAGGATCTTTGTCGAAGGCTGAACCTGCGCGCTATCATCGCCGGCATCCACATCCCTGGCTATCGCCATCATGCCGAAAGAATACCGCCGGAGCAATATCTAGAGCTGGTGCGTCAACGCGAACTTCGCGACCCCATCCTGAGTTTTCAGTTCGCGAACGATTTTCACGTAAGCCGCATCATCCGAGGCTAGTTGCCCGAGGATGAATCCTCGCGCGGATACGCCGTGATCGTGCAGTGGGACAACCTTTTCTATGCTGCGAAGCCCGCGGTGATTGGAGCCCGCAAGTCCATCGTTCTCCTGGGCACCGTGCAATGGCAGATGCGCAGCATGCGCACGGTGGACGAACTTATGCAGCAGGTCGAATTTTTCGCAGGTGCGCTCGTCGGCTACAAATCGGATTTCGCACTGTTCCCGGAATTCTTCAATGCTCCGCTGATGGGTCAGTTCGACCAAAGCAATCCCGCCGAGGCCATGCGCGGGCTCGCCCAATTCACGGATGAAACATGTAACCGCATGCAACAGCTCGCTATCAGCTACAACATAAACATCATTTCCGGCAGTCTTCCGTCTACCGGAATCAGATGCTCGTCAACGTTTCGTTCCTGTTCCGCCGCGACGGTACGCACGACGAGCAGTACAAACTGCACCTCACGCCCGACGAACACTCCTACCGGGGCGTGAAAGGCGGCGAGCGACTGAAGGTAATGGACACCGATGTCGGAAAGATCGGCATCCTGGGTTGCTATGACTGCGAGTTTCCGGAACTCGGCCGGTTGCTGGCCGAGCAGGGCATGCGCATCCTGTTCATGCCGCTGTGGACCGACACCAGGAATGGCTTTCTCAGGGCAGGGGCCTGCGCCATCGAGAACGAATGCTATGTCGCCATTACCGGCAACGTCGGCAACCTGCCGGAGGTCGAAAATGCCGACATTCAGTACTCGCAGTCGACTGTTTTCTCGCCTCGCGATTTTGCCTTCCCGCACGACGGCATCGTCGTCGAAAGTACGCCCAATACCGAGATGACGCTGATCGCTGATCTTGACCTCAATCGTTTGCGCCGCCTGCGCAACGAAGGCTCGGTGCAGAATTTCCCCGACCGCCGTTTGGACCTTTATCGAATCCAGTGGCTGGGGGGGACGACAAGAACGATTGAAGCGCGGACAGTTTCCGGGGCTACGATCTCGAGTCTCGGGGCGAAAAGACCTTGCCGAGACAGGCGTACAAGTCCGCCTCGTCCGCAGGGCTGCCTCGATAAGCGAGATAGCCATCCGGTCTAACCACAATCGCATCGCCGCCCCGCATCGCATAGGCATCGCGGAACCCGCCCTGCTCGTCATGCACGAACGGCAAGCGCGCGTCGACCGGATTCACGCCGGGGGCAAGAATCAGTCAGACATCGAGACGGCCGTGCGCTCGTTCGGAAACCGAAGCAGCGATATCGCGAAACTGCGCCAAATACTGTCTCCAGTCCGCGTAGAGCAATAGCGTGTGGTTGCGGCCCGTGAGCAGTTCGAACAGACGGAACGGGAAGTTCGCGATGTCGCGCACGAGCCCACGGCAATCAGGCGCGCGGTCGCCGGATAACGGGCCGTCTCCATTCGAGACATCGTTCCGTGCGACGATCGGACTTCCGCGATAGTTGATCAGGAGCTGCGCCTCGCGTCGAATGACCGTCGTCGGATCGTCGGGATCGGATTCGATGCCTTCGCGTGCGTGGCGCACCGTGCGCCCGACGACTTCATCGCCTACGGGACGGCGCTCGGCATCATAGCTCGCGAGCAAACCATCGCTCGCGATGCCTTGCACGGCCATGGCCAGCTTCCACGCCAGGTTGTACGCATCCTGAATGCCCGTATTCATGCCCTGCGCGCCGGTCGGGGGATGAATGTGGCCGGCGTCCCCCGCGACGAACACTCGCCCTTTCCAGTAGCGATCCACCAGCCGGTGGCTGATGCGAAAAACCGAGGACCAACGCAGATGGGATGCCGTCACCGGCCGTTCGGGCGAGAGCCGGTCGAGCACCGCCTGGACGTGATGCAGTTCCGGCCTGCGGCCTCCTTCCAGACCATGCACGACGCCGCCGCCACCGCCGCTTTCCGTTAGTTCGAGTTCCGGCGGCACCAGCATGGACATGCGGTAACGCTTGTGTCCGGGCAATGGAATACAGACCAAGAGATCATCGACCTGACCCTCGTCGTTACGGTGCATGGCGCGTACGGCGAAACCGTCCGGCATGTCCCAGTCCACCTCGATGTCGCCCAGCATGTACTGCTCGGGGAAGGCATCGCCCTCGAAGCTCAGGCCAAGCTGTCGGCGCACGATGCTGTGGGCGCCATCGCAACCGATCAGGTATTTCGCCCGAATCACTTCCTCGCCCGAAGTTTTCCTGACACGGGCCGTAACCCGTTCGTCATCCTGCTCGAACGAAACGAGTTCCACGCTGCGCTCGACCGCCGTACCCCGACGTGCAAGCTGTTCGGTGAGCAGACGTTCAGTTTCGTACTGGGGCAGCGCGGCGAAGCCGTAGGGTATGTCGGAAGGCAATTCGAGCAGCGTCCGCGTCACTTGTTTGCCGTTGACGAAAACCAACTGCCCGCGCAGCGGCGCGGCGGCCTCGATAGCTTCGCGAACCAGACCCATCGCTTCCCAGATTTCCAGCGTCCGGGGCTGGATACCCACCGCCTTGGCATAGGCGAGAGGCGCAGACAGTTTGTCAATGATGCGGCATTCGATCTCGTGACGCCGTAACGCCACCGCGGTCGCCAACCCGACTGGGCCTGCTCCCACAACCAGCACATCGGTATCCAGCACAGGCAACTACCGTCGACTTTTATAATCCAAATTGTAATTCATGACGGTGTTCGTTCCGATTCACGAAGCCGCGTTCGATTTTTGATGAGTGGCATTCAGCTTGCGCATCCACGGCAACACGATAAGTGCAAGGATGACGCAGCCGATTGCGGCGTAACCAAGTTTGTTGAACAGGCTGGTGTAAATGGGAAGGCTCTGGACCGGATTGGTGATGTCCTTGGGCACGCTGGCGATGGTGGCTACCAATCCGCCCAGATATTGGGAGATGCCGGTCGCGACAAAGTACGCACCCATCATGAATCCGCCCATGCGTGCCGGTACGTAGCGGGCGATGAAAGCGAGCCCGAGCCCGCTCACCAGCAGCTCGCCAAGTGACTGGAAACCGTAGCCGATGATCATCACCCACGAGGAGGTCTTGCCATCCACGGCAAATTTACCGGCGACGCTGTAAACGAAAAATCCGAGCGCCACCATGACGAAGCCGAGCACGAATTTGCCTGCGATCGATAAATCCTTGTTGCGGCGCGCCGCAGAGTTGTACATCCAGGCGAGAATCGGACTCAGGATGAAGATCCAGATTGGATTGAGCGCCTGGAACTGCGCCGGCTTCCAGTTGAACAGATGAATCCCGAACAGGTACTGACTCCAGTCCACGTTACGCAAGGCGAACAGGTTCAACGAGGTGGACATCTGCTGATAGAAAATAAAGAAAAGCACGGTTTCCAGCGTCAGCACCAGAGCCACGATCAGGCCGGCGCGCTCGTCATGGTGGCTTTTCGTAATCAGCCAGGCAAAAATTCCGAGCACGGCGACAGCCGCCGTATAGACGAAGATGCGCGCCACCTCTTCGTAATTGAGAATGAAAGCGGAAACAAACACAATCACGATCCCGCCGGCGAGCACCGCACCCAACTTGTGCCAGGCAAAGGGCTGCCGGTCCGGCTCGGAGCCGATATGGGCCAGGGTATGGCGCATGACGAGATAGTTAGTGAGACCTACGAGCAGGCCCACACAGCTCACTGCGAAGGCGGCATGCCAGCCAAAGCCGTGACCGTAATGCGCATTGACATAGTCCTTGATCCATGGCGTGAGCAGCATTGAGATCATCGAACCGATGTTCACCGCCATGTAGTAGATGGTGAACGCACTGTCTATCTTGGTGTCGTCGCCCTCGTAAATCTTGCGCACCATGTTCCCGGCATTGGCCTTGAACAAACCGTTGCCGACCACGATCACACCGAGCGCGAAAAACAGGAACCATACGTTCTGATCCGGCACCACCATGAGCGCGTAGCCGACCGAGAGAACCATAGCGCCGAGGAGCATCGTGTGTCGGGTGCCGAGAACCTTGTCGCCGACCCAGCCGCCGATCGCGGGCGCAACGTAAATTAAGGCAGCGGCGGCACCCCAGGTGAGATTGGCTCGAGTGTCGGTGAAGCCCAAACGCTCCACCATGTAGTACACGATGAGCGCTTGCATGCCGTAATAGCCGAAGCGCTCCCACATTTCGATGAGGAAGACGGTGCTGAACGAACGCGTCTGCGATATGGGAGAGTTCAGGGTTGCCATGGTTTATTCCGTTTGCGTTAAAGAATTAATTCTGCAAAACCGGCCGGAAATTTTCCCGCCGCGGCCAGTCGGGCATCGGGCCGCACCCGCCTCCCGGCGAATCAGATAAGAGGGGATTGACTCGCGACGGCACTCTCTGAGGCGAGTGTAGTGGCGGATATCTCCGCTGTCAACGACTGCTTGCGTCAAGCGCATGGTCGCGTCCACAGTTCGGACAAGTAACGACATCCTTTGGGAAGCCCGGCGGCACCTTGAGCGTGGTTCCGCACGGACAGGATACAAAGCGATAGCCTTGCGCACTCCACATGGCATTGGTGGTTGCGCGTTTGCGCTCGATAGGAGTATCCACGCCGGTATCGGTCGTCGGTGCACGCACTTCCGCCGGAGCGGTCTCCTGCGTCGCGGAGAACGGCACGACGCCCACCGCGCGTCCGCTGACCTGCTTGAAGGCCGCATCATAACCGGCATAACCCGTGTCGCCGTGTATGGAACGCAATATCTTGATGCGCTCGGAAATCGGCGGATGGGTGCTCGTGAGATCGGCGAGTCCGCGTCCGCTCGTTTTCATGGGGTTGGCGATGTAGAGTGCGGCCGTCGCACGATTGACCTGCGGCATCGGCGTGGTATTGGAAGCAATCTTCTGCAATGCGCTTGCGAGCCCCTCGGGGTAGCGGGTGTAGCGTGCCGAAGAGGCGTCGGCGAGATACTCGCGGCGGCGCGAAAGCGCGAAATAAAGCAACTGCGCAAGAATCGGCGCAAGAATCACCAGCACCAAGGCAACGAGCATCATGATTACTTGCGCCTGCCCTCCGCCACCATCGCTCGACGACGTGCGCCGCCCTCCCCGCCCGCCACCGAACAGAAAACCGTAAAAACCGATGTCGGCAAGCATGACGATGGCGCCGATCATGACCGTCGCGATCATCATGTAAAGGACGTCGCGATTGGCGACGTGGCCGATCTCGTGCCCGATAACGCCCTGCAGCTCGTCCCGGTTCATCCGTTCGAGCAGCCCCGCCGTCACGGCAATCTTCGCACGTTGGGGATTGCGTCCCGTGGCAAAGGCATTGGGTGCCTCGACATCGAGGATATACACCTCAGGCATCTTCGGCAATCCCGCCGCGATCGTCATCTCCTCCACCACGTCGAAGAGCACCGGATGATCCTTTTTCTCGATTTTGCGCGCGCCGCTGGCAGCAAGAATCAGCGAATCCCCCTGGAACCAGGTAACGAGCGCAAGCACGCACCACACGATAAAGGCGACGACGATGCCGGCAATAGGCGTGCCCCAGAAGGCGTAGCCGAGCCCGTAGCCCAAGGCGAGAAGAAGTATCGCCATCGTCGTCATCAAGATGACGGCGCGGCGCTTGTTGGCTCGAATCAGCTCGAACATCGCGTGCCCCGGCTAGCTGGAGAAACTGACCTTGGGCGCTTCGCGTTCCGCGGGTGCTTCCACCTCGAATGACTCCGCCTGCTTGAAGTTGAACATTCCCGCAACCATGTTTGAAGGAAACATCTGGATCTTGTTGTTCAGTTTCATCACCGCATCGTTATAGAACTGGCGCGCGAAACTGATCTTGTTCTCGGTCGAAGTGAGTTCTTCCTGAAGCGCGAGGAAATTCTGGTTCGCCTTGAGGTCCGGATAATTCTCGGAGACCGCGAACAGCGAACGCAGCGTTTTCGAAAGCATGTTCTCGGCCTGCGCCTGCTCGGCGACGGTTCCACCCGAAACGTTTACCGCCTGCGTGCGCGCCTGGGTCACGCTTTCCAGCGTTCCACGCTCATGCTGCATGTAACCTTTGACCGTTTCGACCAGGTTCGGAATCAGATCGTGACGACGCTTGAGCTGCACGTCTATCTGCGCCCAGGCATTCTTCGTTTCGTTGCGCAGATTGACCAGCCCGTTGTACTGGGCGATGAAAAAAATAACAAGAAGAATGATTATTGCAATGATGATCCACAGGGCTATCATGTATTCGACTCCTTGATTGGGACCTTGTTGCCGCCCGCGGGCGAATGGGAAAACGTTTCGTTCAGGAAACCGACCACGGCGGCTTCCTCGCCGGCCCGATCGGCAAGACGTTGCATCAGCGTGCCCAGTTCGCCGGCATCGAACCAAAGGCCGTGCTTGAGACAGCGATCGAGCAATAGATCGGTGTCGCCGCCGGTCACCTTCTCCATCTTGCGCCGGCAACGCGGGCAACGCCGCGGAGCCTCCTCGATCTTGCCGGCGGGTGTGCCAATCAAGCCCGGTTCGAGGCGCTTGCCCGCCTTGCCGGCCAGAAGCTCCAATTCGCCGGCGTCAAACCATACCCCGTGACAGGCCGTACACCAGTCCACTTCGATGGACTCGCGCTCCACGACGACGAGGGGTTTGCGGCATGCGGGGCATTTCATCGTGCGGCTGTTTGCGGAGAGTGCCGAGGCCGTAGTGTACCGGGTTCGGAAGTATGGCGTTCCGGAAACGCCCGGGAAATGCGCTTCAGCGCACGGGCAGCATGGGCAAATCGAGACCGCGTTCGCGGGCGGTCTCCACGGACTTTTCGTAGCCGGCATCGGCGTGGCGCATGACGCCGGTGCCGGGGTCGTTTACGAGCACCCGTTCGAGAGCCCGGCGGGCACGCTCCGTCCCGTCGGCGACGATCACGACGCCGGCATGCAGGGCATATCCCATGCCGACGCCGCCGCCGTGATGGAAGCTCACCCAGGAGGCGCCGCTTGCGGTGTTGAGCAGCGCGTTAAGGATCGGCCAGTCGGCGACCGCATCGGACCCGTCGCGCATCGCCTCGGTTTCGCGGTTGGGCGAGGCGACGGAACCGGCGTCGAGATGATCGCGCCCGATGACGATCGGCGCCTTCAGTTCGCCGCTTGCAACCATCTCGTTGAAGGCGAGGCCGAGTCGATCGCGTTCCTTGTAGCCAAGCCAGCAGATGCGGCAAGGCAGGCCCTGGAATTGAATGCGCTCGCGCGCCATGTCCAGCCAGCGGTGCAGATGCGGTTTGTCGGGGAACAGCTCTTTCGCCTTAGCATCGGTCTTGTAGATGTCTTCGGGATCGCCCGAGAGTGCCGCCCAACGAAATGGACCCATGCCTTCGCAGAACAGCGGACGGATGTAGAGCGGCACGAAGCCCTGGAAGTCAAACGCGTTCTCGACACCGGCATCCTGCGCCATGGCGCGGATGTTGTTGCCGTAATCGAAGGTGTGAATACCGCATTCGTGAAAGCCGAGCATGGCACGCACCTGACGCGCCATCGAATCCTTGGCCACGCGCACATATTCGTCGGGATCGGATTTGCGCAGCTTCGCGGCCCGCGCGAGGTCGTAGCCGACGGGAATGTAGCCGTTCAGCGGATCGTGCGCCGAGGTCTGATCCGTCACGAGATCGGGCGCCACATCGCCGTTCAGAATTTGTTCGAAGACTTCGGCGGCATTGCCGAGCAGCCCGACCGAAATCGCTTCGCCCTTGGCGCAGGCTGTGTGGATGAGATCGAGCGCCTCACCGAGCGTCGCGGCCTTACGGTCGAGATAACCCGATTCGAGCCGCTTTTCGATGCGCGCCGGATCGACTTCGACGGCGAGGCAGCACAGGCCCGCGAACACTGCGGCCAGCGGCTGTGCACCGCCCATGCCGCCGAGTCCCCCGGTCAGCAGCCACCGACCTTCCGGCTTGCCGCCATAATGCTGACGCACAGCTTCAGCAAAGGTCTCGTAGGTGCCCTGCACTATACCTTGCGAGCCGATGTAGATCCAGGAGCCGGCCGTCATCTGGCCGAACATCATCAGACCTTTCTTGTCGAGTTCGAAGAAATGCTCCCAAGTCGCCCATATGGGAACCAGGTTGGAGTTCGCGATCAGAATGCGCGGCGCATCCTCGCGGGTCTTGAACACACCCACGGGCTTGCCGGACTGAATGAGCAACGTCTCGTCGTTTTCGAGCCGCTTCAATGTCGCGACGATGGCATCGAAACATTCCCAGTTGCGCGCCGCGCGGCCGATACCGCCGTAGACCACGAGTTCCTTTGGATTTTCGCCGACACGCGGATCGAGGTTGTTGTGCAGCATGCGCAACGCCGCCTCCTGCACCCAACCCTTGCAGGTGAGCGTGGGCCCCGTGGGGGCCCGCAAGTCAACGTCTCGATATCGCGTCGCCATCAACGCTCCCGGCGAGTCTTGATCGCCCAACGACGAATAACGATAGCGCTACACGCCGCCGCCGAGGGTGCCACCGTCACCACCGGCGCCTGTTGCGCCTTGCTGTTGCTGCTGCTGCAGCTTGGCGCGCTCAGCTTCTGCTTGTTTCTCTTCCGCCTTTTTATAGTCCGCGTAGTTTTGCTCGGTCATGCACTGCGTCTGGGCTATGTGACTGCCGATCGGATTGGTCGAAAAGCAGACCATGTGGGAATTGTTCTGCTGGGCGGTTTTTTGCTGAGCCGCCTGGCTACCAGGCTGCGAGGCGCAGGCACCGAGGGTAACGGAGCCGGCGGTTAGGGCCGCCATCAAAAGGATTCTACAGATCATGAAGTCTCACGATGAGGATTGAGATGCACATTTTATCAGAGCCCCCGATGAGCCCCCCGATGAGTTCAGGAGCCGCTAAAATACGTAAGTACTTTCGTGGACAAAACCATGTTGCGCAAAATCCTATTCGGCCTGGGATTGCTGCTGACCGGCGTCGCAAGTGCGCAGGCGCTGCCGGCGCAACTATTCGACGGGCTTTCATGGCGCTTCGTCGGGCCCTACCGCGGCGGGCGCACGCTCGCCGTTACGGGCGTCCCCAGCGCGCCGGCCACTTGGTACTTCGGTTCGGTGGACGGCGGCGTCTTCAAGAGTACCGACAACGGCACGACGTGGACGCCCTTGTTCCAGCATCAACATGTATCCTCGATCGGCGCGATTGCGGTGGCACCGTCGAATCCGAATATTCTCTACGTCGGCACCGGCGAAACCGCCATCCGCTCCGACACCACCTACGGCGACGGCATGTACCGTTCCGACGACGGTGGCGAGACCTGGCGTCACATAGGCCTCGACGACAGCCGGCACATCGGGCGAATTCTCGTCGCTCCGGAGGAGCCCGACAGCGTGCTGGTCGCAGCGCTGGGCCATGTCTGGGGACCGAACCAGGAACGTGGCGTGTTCCTCACGACCGACGGCGGCCGTCACTGGCAGAAAACGCTTTACGTCAATCCACGCACCGGCGCGATCGATCTCGCACGCGATCCGGACCACCCGGCAAGCGTGTATGCCGTCACCTGGAGCGCTTGGCGCCCGCCTTGGTTCCAGTACGCACCCGAGCAGGGACAGGGCAGCGCCATCTATCACTCCGGCGACGGCGGCAGAACCTGGAGCAAACTTCCGATGCAGGGACTGCCGGCCGACATGGGCCGCGTCGGCATTGCGGTCGCCGGCGGGACGGCGGGACCTCGGCTTTACGCCATCGTAAGCGCCGGGAAACAGGGAGGGCTCTACCGTTCGGACGATGGCGGCAACAACTGGCGCCTTATGGACGACGATGCGCGGCTGTGGGGCCGCGCCTGGTACTTCGGCCGCGTGACGGTGGATCCGAAGAATCCCGACGTGGTTTACGTGCCCAACACGGCGCTGTACCGCTCGACCGACGGCGGCGCGCATTTCACCGCCATCAAAGGTTCGCCCGACGGCGACGATTACCAATTTCTGTGGATCAATCCGCAGCAACCGAAGCGCATGATCCTGAGCGCCGACCAGGGCGTGGCGATCAGTTTCGACGGCGGCGCGCACTGGACACCATGGTACAACCAGCCGACGGCGCAGATCTATCACGTCTCGACCGACAATGATTTCCCCTACCACGTCTACGGCACCCAGCAGGATTCGGGCGCGTTCATGATCCTCTCGCGTTCCTGGGAAGGACTCATCACCAGCGACTCGTGGTCCACCGTGGGCGGCGGCGGCGAATCCGGCTATATCTTCCCGCGCAAGGGCGACCCGGACATCCTTTACGGCTCGGGTTACGGCGGCTCGACAAGTCGCTATGACGTGACAACCCACCAGACGACCGATATTTCCCCAGTGTTGTTCGTTCCTTTCGGCGTGGCGCCGCGGAAATACTACTTCCCATGGAATACCGCGCTTGCCGTCTCGCCGTTCGCGCCCGACACGCTTTACGTCGGCGCACAGGTGATCTTCCGCAGCACCGATGGCGGCGATCACTGGCAGGTGATCAGCCCAACCCTCACCGGACGCAAACCCGGCGCCACATGCATCGGCGATCCCACGTTGGAAAATGCCGCGGGCTGCGGCTATTCGGTCATTTATGCGCTCGCGCCCTCGCCCGTCGTCCGCGGCGTCATCTGGGCGGGTACCGACGACAGCCGCATCTGGATCAGCAGCGACGACGGCGCCCACTGGCGCAATGTTTCGCCGCCCGGACTCAAGCCCTGGAGCCGCGTAGACGTCATCGAGGCCGACCCAAACGATGCCGCCACTGCTTATGCCGCAATTGACCGCCACGGCGTGAACGATTTTGCGCCCTACATCTACGTAACGCACGACTACGGCAAACACTGGATGCTCGCCGTGCGCGGCATCCCGGTCGGCGACTACGTGCGCGTTGTGCGTGCCGATCCCGTGCGCAAGGGCCTGCTCTACGCCGGCACTGAGGAAGGTGCATTCGTCTCCTTCGACGACGGCGCCAATTGGCAATCCCTGCAACTCGGCCTGCCGACCGTTTCCGTGCACGATCTTGACGTGCACGGCGCCGATCTCGTCGCCGCCACCCATGGACGCGGTGTCTGGATACTCGACGATATCGAACCCCTGCGCGAGGCGAGCGCGACACTCGCAGCGAGCGCCGTACATCTCTACCGGCCCGAACCTGCCGTACGCCTGCGTCCGAGCGAATATCACGGCGAATCGAGACCGATCGAGGTACCGCACGCCTTCAATCCGCCGACCGGAGCGATCATCGACTATTACCTCAAGGAAACGCCCCGAACCCCGATAAGCCTCTCCATCTACGACGCTGGCGGTACACTGGTCCGTCGTTACGCAAGCAACGATCAACCCGCGAAGATGCCAGTGCCGAACTTCCGCGACATTTGGGAGGCACCGCCCACGGTATTGCCGGACCATACCGGAAACAACCGCTTCGTCTGGGATCTGCGCTACACGCCGCCGGCGACACTCGAGCCCGGCTGGGGCGGACCCTCGTTACTCCATGGCACGCCGCGCGAACTCCAATCGCCGTTGGTGGCACCCGGAAATTATCGCGTCGTCCTTAACGTAAATAGCAGGGATTACGCCGCCCCGCTCACCGTACTCGCCGATCCGAACGTCAAGGTTCCGTCCACTGTGATCGCGGCGCAAGTGAAGCTCGGGCTTTTGATCCGCGACGCCATCGACCGTTCGACGCATCTCATTCTGCGCGCACGAGCGGCGACCGCGGCCGCGGAAAAATCGGGCGATACAGCACGCGCACGACGAATCCGACAGGCGCTCATCGCAAGCGGGCTCGAAGACGCCAACGGCCGGCTCGAAGGCTTGCTCTCCAGCGTGAATGCGGCCGATACAGTTTCCTCTGCCCCGATCAGCGATGCCGCAGCCCATCTCGAAACGCAGGTCCAGACCGACAGCGCTACGCTCGCCACACTTTTAACCCCGGGAACCTGAATGTCAGGAGGCATCACATGAACGCTATGACTATCACCAGCAGCTGGGAAACTCTTGCCGAGGGATTACGTGCGTGGCTTGCGAAACCGCAAGGCATCGCTTCGCCGCCTGGCATCCTGCTCTACATCGAAGCCTTCGGGGTGAACGCACACATGCGTGGCGTTGCCGAACGCTTTGCGCAGGCTGGTTACGCCGCCATTATCCCCGACATTTTCCATGGCAAAACCTTCGAATACGACGACATTGAACACGCGCTTCCCGTTGTCCGCGAACTTGACGATCAACAGGTGATGCGTGAGAGCGTGGAGACTCTCGCCTGTCTCGCCGCCGCAGGCATGAGCGGCAAACCCGCCGTCGCCGGCTATTGCATGGGCGGACGGCTCGCCTTTCTTGCCGGCATCGAACTCGGCGCACGCCTGTCCGCCGCCGTGTGCTACTACGGCGGCGCCATTGCACCCGGCAAGGACAAGGACAAATACGGCCGCACGCCCCCCATCGGCCGCGTCGCCGAACTCGCCGTCCAGACGCTGCTTCACTACGGCGGCAAGGACCGCTCCATCGATGCCGAGGAACACGCTCGAGTCGTCGCCGCACTGTCGAAAGCTGGCAAGCGCTATGTGGTTTCGGTCTATCCCGAAGCCGGCCACGGCTTCAACTGCGACGAGCGTCCGTCCTACGATGCCCACGCCGCCGCCGAGGCCTGGGACTTGACGCTGGCCTTTCTCGCCCGCCATTCAAACACTGAACGCGTCTTGCCAAAAAACAGTTGACAATTCCGCAGCGTTCTTCATTGCAGTGACGCAGAGCCGGTGTTCACCCACCCCCGGTTGGCGCACGTTAGCGGTTGTCTTTCGCCGTATCGAAGAGGACCGAACGCACGAAGGGGATACTCAAGCGGCGCTGGGCCGCGAGCGCAGCCTCGTCGAGACGGGCAACGGCGGCGGCGAGAACAGCCGGCTTGCGCTCCAGCCGACGCACCAGAAACGTTGCCACCGATCCGGGCAATTCCAGACCACGAGCCCCGGCGAGGTGCACGGCGAGCGCGGCAAGACCGGCATCGTCAAGGGGAACCAGGGCGTACACCGGCCCCCAGGCGAGTCGCGAGGCAAGATCCGGTAACTTCAAACCGAGTCCATCGGGCGGCCGCCGGCTTGCAGCGAGCAGATTCGCGCCGCGTTCGCGCAATTCCTCGACGAGTCGGAACAGCGCCTGCTCCCAGACTGCAAAACCCGCGACCCGTTCCACCGCATCGAGGGCGACGAAATCCAGTCCGCCCCAACCCTCGATCAGACTCGGATCAAGCATTAGCGCCTGATCTAACGGCAGGTAGCCGGCCCGCGTATCGCGTTCCTGTACCGCCCGCCAGGCCGCCTTCAGCAGATGAGTCTTGCCCGCGCCCGCGGGCCCATGCAGAAAAGTAGCCGGTTCACGCTCGCCGCCCGCGATTCGCTCGACCGCGGCACAGGCATCGGCATTCGGTCCGGGCCAGAAAGTTTCAAAGTTCGGTGCATCGGCCAGAACCAGTCCCCGCAGACCGAGTTGGCGCATCAGGAAATGCCCGTCCCGCTTTTGCGCGGTACTATTTCGATCGGTTCCGTAACCTCTGGCACTTCGGGGGGCGATTCGACGACATCACGCATACGCAGGAAGCGCAGCCCCCAGGTCAGCACGTAGTCGGCGCCGCTTACGATCAGCGATACCGCAAGCAGGACAATGAGCGCCTCCCGCGCGGTCGAACTGAGGTAGGGATGTACGCCCTGGATGACCAACGCAAGGCCGACCCCGATCAGCAGGCCCGTTGCGATCTTGCTGGTGAGTGCGGGTTGGATCTCGAACGGCCCGCGCCGCCATCGGTACACTGCGGCGCCGCTCACGATGACCAAGTCGCGGCCGAACAGAAGTCCGATCAACCACCACGGAACCTGCCGATCCACAGCGAGCGCGGTGTAGCTGCCGAGCACCAACAGCTTGTCGGCTGCGGGATCGAGAAAAGCGCCGAGCACGGTGGACCAACCCCAGCGTTTTGCGATCGCCCCATCGAGCGCATCGCTCACGCCCGCCACCGCAAATAATGCGAGGGCGGCTTCGTAGCGCTGCGTCACAATGGTCCAGACGACCGGCACTACCAGCGCCATGCGTACGATCGAAAGGGCGTTCGGCAGATAGCGCATGTTACGGCGTATAGCGGAAGTACAGTACGTATTGCGGAGCGCCGGCACCAATCGCCGTCGCCGGCGCGGCAACGGGGTTGTTGTCCTGAGCAAGCGACCCGTTGAGCGTCAGCGCACGCGCGAGATCCGCGGACGAACCCGTGTAGCTCACCTCGAAATGCACAGTATCGTTCTCGATCGCGACGAGCCGTGCCGAGGAAACACCCTGGGCCCCGGCAATCAGCTTCTGAACGGCAACCTCCGCCTGGAGGTTCGCGACCTGTTCAACGACGAGGTTCAGCTTTCCGGTTACACCGCCGCTTTGCGGAACGTAGGCTAACTGGCTGGCGAGGAGCGTTGCGGCCTGCCCGACGGCATCCGCTGCGGCCGCCTGCGGCGTTGCTGCGGTACCGGCAAAGGGCGTCGTAGTATTGCCGAAGACCAGGTTCCAGTCCGCAGCGACGCCCTGATCGAGCGCACGAATCGTGCCAACCAGCATTGCCTGCGTCCCGTACCGTTGTGCCGCCGCATTGAGATCCGCCAGGTTCAGCGTGCGGATATCGAAATCCGAGACCTGCCTCTGATCGGCGAGATCCATCAGCGGAAGTTCCAGCGGCAAGCCGCGCATCTGCGCGGCCTGATGCATCGCAGTGGCCACCGGATCGGCCGGATCAT
>JBOIBN010000014.1:0-41831 GCA_050739575.1 Gammaproteobacteria bacterium | reverse complement strand
GGGGAAACCGAGTTGAGCGACATCGAGTATCGCTTGTGCGGCCCTGGCTGCAAGCTAACCCGCGACAATGGCCCCGCGGAGGTCAGCGCCTCACCGCATGGAAGTCATACTGTCTAGATCTTCGTAATATGGCCGCTCCCGGATACTTCTTAGTCGCTGATGTACTTGGCTTCGGGCGCATCGTTGACAATTCGAGTGAATCTGAACTAGATCAGCGCATCGGAGGTTGGACAAGCCTTGTTGAGTCGACGGCAGCTACCCACGGGATCATCCACTTCCAACTTGTCTCTGATACCCTGTTCGTAGCGGAGCCTTCATCAGAAGCCGGTTTAGCAAATCTCTTGAACTTCTCGATAGAGCTGCTTTCCGCAGGTGTACTCAGGTCGCTACCTGTCCGTGGAGCGATTGTGCACGACTCATACGAATGGGGAAAACTCACCTATGGGCGAGCTGTCATTGCCGCACACCAGTTAGAACAAGCGCAGAACTGGATTGGAATCACTTGCGCGTCTGGTCTTCCGGCAATCGACAGGTTCTGGTCCATTGATTGTGTTGTTTGTTACCCGCCACCTTTGAAGCGGGCACCGATGCAACTGCATCCGGTGCTAGCGTGGGATGTACCCGACAGTGGAGAATTGCTGCGTCTTCTGGTAGGCGGCGGCTTGGTGAAGGAGCGCGAAGTTTTAACTTGGGAACTCGGCGAGAAGGCGAACAATACAGCATTATTCGGCTTATACCTGGCGATGCTTCGCGAGAACGCACTCGACTGCTCTAAATTCCATGGATCACTTCCCGTACAAGCCATTGAAGCAGGCTATAGGCTAAGGACTTAAAGGGGACGTTACCCATTTTGTCGAATCACGATCATTTGAAGCGTTCTGCTTCCTCGGAACCCTTGGTGGTGTCGCCGGCGGCGCGGGCCGACGCTGACGTCGGCTACAGTAAAATCAGCCTCCGCAACTACAATAGTCGGCTTCGCCTGCTTGGCAGGCCTTGATGGCTGTGAGCTGGCGTTCGGCATAGTGCTGGTAGCGCGTGATCTTCTTCGTGATGAATACTTCGAGTGCCTGATCGGTGTGAGCGACGGCCGGGGCGAATGCGGCACTGTCGCCGCCGAGCCGCGCGAGATGACAATTGAGTTCGCCGAGGTTGATTTCGACCATCGCCCAATTGACGGGCAGCGTCGCCTTTGTGTAAACGGTTTGCGCCTGCTCGAATGACGCAATGGCCGACTTCAGACTCGCCTTGTCGCCCTGCAGTTGCGCGAGCATCGCCTCGCTGATGGCGAGGTTGTTCTGCGTCATCGCCCAATCAAGCGCCGATTGTTCGGGCGAAAGCCAGCGTAGCGCCTCGCGGCAGTGATCTATCGCCTCCCTTACCAGAGAGCCTGCATGCAGGGCCTTGGAAAGCCCGGCTTGCGGCCCGTGCTTCGCACCCTCATAATTCCAGTCCTGCATCCAGGAGATTAGTCTCATGCCGAAACTCGATCCGGATTCCATCCCGCGCCGCACCGGCTCGACCTATCCGCCGCCCTTCGACGAACCCTGCCGGGAACGCAAACGGCGTGCGCTCGGCGATGCGGGCAGCCTGAGCGACTTCGGCGTCAACCTGCTGGAGCTGCCGCCGGGCGGATGGTCCAGTCAACGGCATTGGCATTCGGCCGAGGACGAATTCGTTTATGTGATCGAGGGCGAAGTCGTGTTGATTGACGACGCGGGCGAACATGCGCTTCATGCCGGCGATTGCGCGGCGTTTCCCAAGGACGCGGCGAACGGCCATCAGCTTATCAACCGGTCGGACACGATGGCGGTCTGCCTCGAAGTCGGCAGCCGCCGCAACGACGACGTCTGCACCTATTCCGACATTGACATGCGCATAGTGCGCCTCGACAAACAATACACGCACAAGGACGGCAGGCCGTATCCTGAAAAGGCGCGCGGGTGAGAGGAATACAGGAATAACATGGCCAAGGGCACACACGACTATCAGGCCGATCCGCGCAATGCCGAAATAAAAATCGGCATCAACAGCGAACTCTATCCGCGCGCGGAAGCCAAAGTCTCGGTTTTCGACAGCGGTTTCGTGCTCGGCGACGGCGTGTGGGAAGGCTTGCGCCTGCACGACGGCGGCCTGCCCTTCCTGGATGCACATCTCGATCGGCTTTACGAGGGGGCGAAGGCACTCGATCTCGACATCGGTCAGACGCGAGATGAATTGACGCAGCGCATTATCAACGTGTTGCGCGCCAACGACATGCGCGACGGCGTACACATTCGACTCATGGTGACCCGTGGCGTCAAGACGACGCCGCACCAGGATCCGCGCTTCGTCACCGGCCCCGCAACCGTTGTCATAATCCCCGAATATAAAGAGCCGCTTCCAGCCACCGTGGAGCAAGGCATTCGGTTGTTCACGGTGCATGTGCGCCGCGGCGCGCCCGACGTGCAGGATCCGAAGCTGAACAGCCATTCCAAGCTGAACTGCGTCCTCGCCTGCATCCAGGCGAGCAAGGCCGGCTACGACGAAGCGCTGATGCTCGACCCGCACGGCTTCGTCGCGACCTGCAATTCCACGCATTTCTTCATCGCGCGCAAAGGCGAAGTCTGGACCTCGACCGGCAAGTACTGCCTCGGCGGCATCACCCGCGCGAACGTGATCCGGCTGTGCCGCGAGAATGACATTCCGGTTTTCGAGAAGGACTTCAGCCTGACGGATGTTTACGGTACCGAGGAAGCCTTCGTCACCGGCACCTTCGCGGGTGTGGTGCCCGTGCACGAAATTGACGGCCGCATGATCAGCGACGGCAAGCGCGGCCCGCTGGTCAAACGATTGCAGCAGCTTTACATGGCGCTGGTAAAACAGGAAAGCAGAGCAAGCCCGCAGGTATGACCGACGGGCTGCGCATCGCCATGTGGTCCGGGCCGCGCAACATTTCCACGGCCATGATGCGTGCCTGGGAAAACCGCGGCGACACAGCCGTCATCGACGAGCCTTTCTACGCGCATTACCTGGTGGAATCCGGTGCCGATCATCCGGGCCGCGAGGAAGTCATCGCCTCGCAAAGTACGGATTACACGAGCGTCGTAAAAATGCTGACCGGACCGATCCCGGACGGAAAACCGATCTGGTACCAGAAGCACATGACCCAGCACATCCTGCCGGGGCAGCCGCTCGACTGGCTCGCCAAGCTGAACAACTGTTTCCTGATCCGCAGCCCCGAAGAAGTCGTCGCCTCCTTCACCAAAACCCGCCCGGACGCCGGCGTATGGGAACTGGGTTTCGAACAGCAGACGCGTTTGTTCGATTACGTCTGCGAGAAATTCAGTGCAGCGCCGCCCGTACTCGATGCCGCGGACGTACTGAAAAATCCCGCCAGGTCATTGCGCGCATTATGCGAATGCCTCGGCGTCGCCTTCAGCGAGCGCATGCTCCACTGGCCCACCGGCCCGCGCGCAAGCGACGGCGTCTGGGCAAAATACTGGTACGCGGCCGTCGAACGCTCCAGCGGATTCGCGCCGTACAGACCGCGCAACATCGAACTGAACGCGTTCCAGCAGCGTCTGTTTGCACGCTGCCGCCCGCATTACGAACATCTCGCCGCATACAGACTCCCGATCGCGTAGGTTGGGCTGAGCAAATGCGAAGCCCAACGATGGCGTTGGCTCGGTGACAGATTCTTGTTGGGCTTCGCGGCGCTCAGCCCAACCTACACAAAAACGCGGATTTCGCGGATTGATGGGCGGGACGTTGCAGTCATATGGCCCATGCAGGCCGGGCTGAGCCAGCGAAGCCCAACAGGCGATATGATGTCCACGTAGGCTGGGTTGAGTTCACGAAGCCCAATAAAAAATCAGAACCTCAGGAAAACACTCGGAAACGGGAGGATCCATATGCGCTACCGGAGAGCCATGGTTGACGGCGGCACGTACTTCTTCACGGTCAATCTGGAAGACCGTTCAAGCGCGTTGCTGATCGAATACGTGGATGACTTGCGTGAGGCTGTGCGCACGGTGAAGCGGGCCCATCCATTCGATATCGTTGCCTGGGTCGTGCTACCCGACCACTTGCATGCCGTCTGGACGCTGCCACGGGACGACCCCGATTTTTCCGTACGCTGGAGCCTGATAAAGGCTGGATTCTCGCGTACATTGGCTCGTGGGGAGCCGATTACCGCTTCGCGTCGAAGCAAGCGCGAACGCGGAATCTGGCAACGTCGCTTCTGGGAACACTTGATTCGGGATGAGCTGGATCTCGAACAGCATGTGGATTACGTGCATATCAATCCGGTCAAGCACGGTTACGCATCACGGGCCCGCGAATGGCGCCATTCGTCCATCCATCGTTACATCGAACGCGGATGGTTGACGGAGGATTGGGCGTGTGAGCCGGACGGGTTCGGGAGCGCAGGCGAACGCAGATGAACCGCCGTTGGGCTTCTCCGTGTAGGTTGGGCTGAGTCCGCGAAGCCCAACAGACATCGCATTCCATCGTTGGGCTTCGCATCCGCTCAGCCCAACCTACGGTTTGCGCTACTTTGCGGGAAGCTCGCGCACCGGGAGTGGCACGTTGCAGACATCTATTTTTCCGACCTTGTAGAGATACCAGGCATCCGAGCGGTTGCGGCGCGATTCGACCAATGCCGCGAACGTCGCGGTGTCGGTGCGCAGCACTTCGAGTTGCAGGCGTTGAGAAGGCGGCAGATCGGAGGCTAGGCGCACGCGCAGGATTTTCGTCTGATGCGCCGGATCCTTGTAGAAACCCATCGGATCGGTACCGCGCGGCAGCGCCGAGAGGTACTGCATACCTTCCACGACGCGGCCGACCAACGCGATATTGCGATCGAGCTGGCGCGGCGCCTGGCCGATCACGGCGTAAAGTTCCGTGCCGGGCCCGCTGTCGGGTGCATTGTCGCGGCCGGCACCGACCATGCCGTAGCAATGCACGAGCCAGGTCTTGCCGCTTTTCGGATCGCGCGCGACCGGAAAGCCGTCACTGAAACCGACTTCCGGTGCGTACACGTCGCCGTCAGGCAATTTTGTGAACGGCAGCGATGGCGTGATGTCGCGTTCGAATTCCGGCGGCAGCGTCGCCTTGGCCTTGCCAATCGGCTTGACATACGCGGGATGTTCGGCCTCGGCCTGCGGATCGGCCCATTGCGTGACGAAGTCGTCCTGCACGCGCATGATCGCGAGACCATCCCAGTAGTGCTCCTGCGCCAGTGTGCGGATGTTCTGCGCATGCAGCGGCGCGTAGGCGGGATCGAGTTCGATCACCACCCGGCCTTGCGGCAAGTCCATGTAGAGCGTGTCGTTCGGATCGAGCGGCCGCCAATCGGAAGGTTTGGACGCAGCCAGAACCTGCTGCATGGTCGGTGCCGGATTTCCGGCCGTGGTGGCAGCAGCTATAGCTGGCAAGGCGAGTACGGTCGCCAGTAGTGCGAAACAGGCTGATGCAACGTATCGGATCATCGGAGGACTCCCTGCAGTTACGACAAATATACTCCGTGTTTATCCGGAGCGGCGGTGGATTGGGCGGCGCACTGCGACGAATCCCGAAGCCGGATTCGGGTTTGTCTGAAAAAAAATGGGCATCGTGAATATAGCGACCGCCGGCTCGATTAGAATGCGCCAATCCGCTTCGGAGTAGCCCAGTGTCCATTCGCAGCTGTTTGACGGGTCTGTGTTGCCTGTTCGGGTTTGCGCCCGTCGCATCGGCGCAAACCGCCGCGGCCCCGGCTACGGCAGCGCCGGTCGTCACGAATATCTCGGCACAGGCCAAGACCGCCCCGAACTGGTACTCGGTCGAGGTGCTGGTGTTCCGTTACACGGCAACGAGCGCGATGGCGAACGGAGGCTCGTCGTCGAGCGTGCCGCGCCCGTCGCTTGCGCATGCGGTGTATCCGCCGGCCAAACCGCAAGGCGCTTACTCGGTACTCGCCAACGTTTCGGCGCCGATTGCATCCGCGCAGCGCAAACTGGTCACCGCGGGCGGCTACGCGCCGCTGCTGGAACTGGGTTGGCAACAACCGCAGACGCCACTCGGGCAAGCGACTCCGGTCAGCCTCGCCCCGCCCGGAGGAGCGCCCGCAATGTCGAACGGCGACGGCGGAACGGATCAGGTGCAAGTGATCGGCACGGTCACGGTGCTGGAATCGACCCACAAGCCGAACGTCGCCCTGAATCTCAGGTTGTGCGAACCAGCGCCGCCGGGTCTCGCGCCGCAGCCACCGCCGACGGCGCGTTCCGCCGCCGTTCCGGTCTTTTCGCAGACGAGCATCGCGCCGGTCGCGCAGTCGCTACGTATGGCGGAATCACCGTCCGGCGAAACCTGCTTCGCCCTCAATCAGCAGCGCTTCGTCACCTCGGGGAAGCTCGAATATTTCGACAGCCCCGCCTTCGGAGCCCTCGTACTGGTACAGCCGATCAGCGCGCCGGAATAAGCGGCAACACCGCCGTCAGCAGTGCGTACACCTGCGCGATTCCGCGTTCCAGGTGCTCGTGGATTTCGGCGTGGATGTCCGGGCCAAGTCCGCGTCCGGCGGCGCGGTTGGTAACCACGGCGCAGGTGGCATAGGCCAGTTCGAGTTCACACGCGAGCCCAGCTTCCGGCATCCCGGTCATGCCCACCATGTCGCAGCCGTCGTTCTCAAGCCGATTGATTTCGGCCGCCGTTTCCAGCCGCGGTCCCTGCGTCGCGGCATAGACGCCGCCATCCACAACCGCAATGCCGGCCGACTTGCCGGCCGCCAACAGGAGCGCTCGCAGCCCGGCGTCATAGGGTTCGGTAAAGCCGGCATGCACGACACGATCTCCATTGAAATAGGTACTCTCACGCCCGCTGGTGTAGTCCACGATCTGGTCCGGCACGACGAGCCAGCCGGGTTCGAGATCTTCACGGATGCCGCCGACCGAAGCGATCGCGATCACGCGCTCGATTCCGATGCTTTTCAGCGCCCACAGGTTGGCGCGGTAGTTCACCCGATGCGGCGGAATCGTGTGCCCGTAGCCGTGGCGGGGGAGAAAGACCGCCTCGTGCCCGCTCAGCATGCCGTATGTAAGCGGCCCTGATGGTTCTCCATACGGCGTAGCGACGACCTCGCGGTGCAACACTTCGAGTTGCGCGAGACGGGTGAGTCCGGTGCCGCCGATGATTGCTATATCCGTCATGTACAGGCTCCGTTTGAAATCAATCGCACGAAAATACAAACCGTTGAGAACAACAGAGCATGCCGAGATATATCTCCTCTGCTATCTCTGCGTGCCCTGCGGTGAATCACGCTACCGCCTCGTCGGTTAGCGCGTAAAGCGCCGGCAGATTGCGCCACCGCCCGCAGTAGTCGAGGCCGCAGCCAACGATAAAGCGATCGGGTACTTCGAGCGCGGCCGATTCGGGAAGCGGTCCACGCACGCGATCATGCAGCTTGCGGGCAAGCACGGCCGTGCGCAACTCGCGTGCACCGGCCTGCGTGCAGGCTTCCCGCACGGCGGCAAGCGTCTTGCCTTCGTCGAAGATGTCGTCCACGACGAGCACGCTGCGGCCGGCAAGATTTGCGCCCGGGCAACGTTGCCAGACGAGTTCGCCGCCCTTGCGCCGATCGCCATAGCGGCTTGCATGAGCATAATCGAGTTCCAGCGGGATCGCGAGCGCCAGCGTCAACCACGCAGCGTAATAAAGCGCGCCCTGCATCAGCACCAACACCACCGGGTTTTCGCGTTCGAGTTGTGGGCGCAGTTCGGCGGCCTGCCGGAAGACCGCGTCTTGGACCGCTGCAGCATCGAATAGCAGTTCTCCCGGCGGCAAGTAACTTGTAGTGTCGTACATCGTCAACCTTTCAATCGTAACGGTTCGCCGCCCATTAATCGGGCAAGAGCGGCACGCGTTTTCTTGCTGCGCGAATCGTCGACAGACACGGCGTCTGCGGATCGAGCCTGCGGCAGAAGAAGCACGCGACGCAAGCCCGAGGCCGGCGCAGGCGGAATGGAATCGGCGGCGGCCAGCACGGATTCGACTGCCGCGCGATCGTTGCAGAGCGGCGCAAGATCGCAGCCTGCGGCCAGTGCCGCCTGCACGCGTTCGAGCACCGATCCGCCGGCACCGGCGGCATCCATGCTGAGATCGTCGGCGACGATCGCGCCTTGAAAGCCCAGTTCCTCGCGCATTACGCCGTGCACCCAACGCCGCGACAGGCTCGCAGGTTCCGGCGCCACCTCGGGATAGATCACATGACTCATCATCACGCCGGCGAGCCCGTTTACCATCAGGTGCTCGAAGGGCTTGAGATCGGCGAGCGCGAGATCGGCGTAGCGCCGCCGATCCACCGGTCGTTCGACATGAGTGTCGCCGACGACGCCGCCGTGGCCCGGAAAATGCTTGGCGACGGCGCGCATGCCGGCATCGTCCATGCCCTGCATCCAGGCCAACGCAAGTTCCGCCACCGCTTCCGGATCGCGATGGAAAGCACGGTCGCCGATCACGCGCGAGCGTCCACCGAGATCCACGACCGGCGCAAAACTAAGATCCACCCCGAGCGCCAGCAACTCGACGGCCATCAGCCAGCCTGTATCGCGTACGAGTGTGCGCGCCGCGTCTGGATCCTCATCCCATAAGTTACCGAAGATCGAGACTGCGGGAAGTCGCGTCACGCCCTCGCATAGCCGCTGCACGCGGCCGCCCTCCTGGTCAATCGCAACCAGCAGCGACGGCGTGCGCAGCGCATGAATTTCGGCGGCGAGCGCGGCGACCCCTTCGGCACTCGCGCAATTGCGGGCAAAGAGAATGACGCCGCCGATCAGCGGATGCATGAGCAGCTCGCGATCCGCGGCGTCGAGACGCGCCCCTTCAATATCCACGATCAGCGGCCCGAGCATGGCGCTCTCCTATTCTTCGATCAGGACCGGAGTCCCGATGTCAACACGATCGAACAGCTCGATCACCTCGTCGTTACGCATGCGGATGCAACCGTGCGAAAGCGGCACGTCCATCGGTTCCTCGTCGGGACAGCCATGAATATAAATATAACGGCGCATGCTGTCCACATTGTCGAGGCGATTGCGTCCCGGTTCCGTACCGGACAACCAAAGGATGCGGCTGAGAATCCAGTCGCGTCCCGGCGTTGCCGCGTACAAAGGCGGCGTCAGAATCTCTCCGGTCGGCCGCCGGGCGACGAATACCGTGCCCAGTGCCGCACCCGCGCCTATTTTGGCCCGGATCACGTGCCGCCCGCGCGGCGTACGTCGGCTGCCGCGCGTCTCGCCGGCCCCGTAACGGGAAGTCGAAACGGCGTAGCGGCGTTGCCGACCACCTTCGGCCAGCACGAGTTGCTGACGAGCGATAGAGATGCGGATTTCGCTGCCGCTCAAGCAAGGTTTCCTTCGCGTTCATCCCAGTTGCGCCACGGTTCAAGCGCCAATGCGGCATTGTAGTAGCGGCGCTCGGCGGTGACTTCCCGGCCCAGCCAGGGGGGGTGCTCGAAAGACGCATCGACGGTCTTCAGTTCGATTTCCGCGACGACGAGTCCCGCGTTCGCGCCGAGGAATTCGTCCACTTCCCACACGTGGCCGGAATACGGCACGCGGTAGCGGCGCTTTTCGATCGGCGTGCCTTGTGCAAGCGCGAGCAGTTCGCGTGCGTCCGCTGTGGGAATTGCATACTCGTATTCGCCGCGCGAGATTCCGATGCGGTGCTCCTTGACGCCGATCCAGGCTCTCCCGTCGTCGGCGAGTCGCACGCGGATGACGGCATGTTCGGTGAATGCGAGATAGCCTTGCTGGTAATGTTCTCCGGTGTCTGATGCAGCCTCGCGCCAGCCGTCGTCGGCGACCAGGAACTTGCGTTCGATTTCGATTGCCATCGCGATTCAGTCGCGTGTGAACAAAGCCATCGCCTCCGCGTGCGCGGTCTGCGGAAACATATCCACCACTCCGGCTGCCTCCAGCCGGTATCCGTTTTCAGTAAGCGCCCTGGCATCGCGGGCGAGGGTCGCGGGATGGCAGGACACGTAAAGAATCCGCCGCGGCGCGAGACGCACGAGCTGCGGCACGAGCGCGAGTGCGCCACTCCTCGGCGGATCGAGCAACACGGCGTCGCAGGGACCGGCAAGCCAGGACGCGTCGGCCGCCGGGGTTTCGAGATCGGCACAGTGGAATTCGATATTGCTTTCGCCATTTGCCGCAGCGTTCGCGCGCGCACGCCGCACCAGCGTTTCGGCGCCTTCGACGGTCGTTACCTTGCCCGCGCGGCGCGCCAGTGCGAGGCTGAAGTTGCCGATGCCGGCATAAAGTTCCAGCACCCGTTCGCCGGGAGCGATGGCGAGCCGCGTAATCGCCGCCGCAACCAGCGCGCGATTGACCGGACCGTTGACCTGCACGAAGTCAGTGGGCAGGAAATGCAACATCACGTCGAAGTCAGGCAAGCCGTAACCGAGCAGCGGCGCGCCGTTGAGCAAACAGAGCGTATCGGGTCCGCCCGTCTGCACCCAGATCGCAAGATCATGTTCGCGACCGAAGGCAATCAGCCGACGGGCGTCCGCGGTCGTGAGTTCGCCGAGCACCCGGAACACCAGCGCCGCAGCAACGTCGCCGGCGGCGAATTCGACCTGCGGCAGTTCATGCGCCGCATCGAGTCCGCCGATCAGCTCGGCCAACACCGCCGGCAGTTTATCTCCCGGCGACACGAGGATCGGGCAGACGCGCGAATCGGTGACATAGCGTCCGTTCGCCTCGCGAAAGCCGACCACGACCCGATCCTTGGCGCGCACGTAACGCATGCCGAGACGGGCGCGCCGACGGTAGCCGTAGGGAGGTCCTTCGAGCGGTGCCCAGACCGTTTGCGGCTTGAGACCGGCGAGGCGTTCGAGATTGTCGAGCAGCGACGCCTGTTTCATCGCGAGTTGGGCTGACGCGTTCAAATGCTGCAGGGCGCAGCCGCCGCAGATTCCGAAGTGAGGACATTCCGGTACGACGCGCTCGGGCGCCGGTGTGAGCACTTCGGCGAGATCCGCTTCGTCGAAACGGCGGTGACGGAACTCGCGTCCGAGCAACACCGTTTCGCCCGGCAGCGCGCCGGCGACGAAAACGGTCTTGCCCGCGCGGTGGGCAACGCCGCGTCCCTCGTGCGACAGCCGCTCGATGCGCACCGTGGCGGCGGCGGCGGCTGCGTTCATGCCTCGACGTTCCAGTGCCCGGCAAACTCCGTGAGATGCGGACGTTCCGTGTCTGCCGCAAGCGTCGCCCGCAGTTCGCCGATCCGCTCGCGGTAAGTCTGCGGCGCGAGATTTCCACGCAACAGCTCGAAGCGAAGCCAGACGAGATAGGTGTTCAGCGCATCGGTCTCGCAGTAATTGCGAATCTCTTCGATCCCGCCAGCTAGCCACGCATCGGCAACCTCTGCACCGTGCATGCCCGACTTGCCCGGCAGCCCGATCAGGCGTGCGATTTCGTCGAGCGGCGCCGCGGCCCGCAACTGGTAATGCGAAAGCACATCCATAAGGTCCACATGGCGCCAGTGATAACGGGAAAAATAGTTGTTGTAGCGGAAGTCGCGATCATCGTCGCCGACGTCCCAGTACCGTGGCGCAGTCAGGCCGTGGTGCAGTGCGCGATAGGCGAGCACCGGCAGATCGAAGCCGCTGCCGTTCCAGGAAACCAGGGTCGGGCGGTAACGTTTGAGTCCCTCGAAGAAGCGGCTGATGAGTTCGGCCTCATCCGAATCGCTTTGCCCGAGCGACCATATGCGTACGTTGTTTCCGTCCTCCAGCACGCAGGCGACGGCGACGACGCGCTGCAAATGCAGGGCGATGAAATCGTGTCCCGTTTTCTCGCGTCGCAGCGTGCGCATGGCGCGCACGACGTCGGCGACATCGAGACCGTCGAGGCCGTATAAACGGCGTCCCGTTTCAACATCCGGAACGGTTTCGATATCAAACGCAAGAACGGCCATCGGGACACGTCAGGAAAGACGTTCGCAGTCTAACATCCGAGATACCGCTTTTCCGGCTGCTCTGCCTACGCCGTCGGGGCGGTTTTCACTCTTTCACGAGCATGACGCAGACGGCAAAGACGACGCCGGCATCGTCGGTCAGGCTGATGTGGGTCTCGCCGCCGCCGCGCTCGGCGACAAAGGCAGCGCCGGGCTCGGAAAAGAAGACCTCGGGGCGACCCAGCGGATCAGGCACGACCTCGACGTCGTGCAATGTCATGCGCGGACAAAACCCGGTGCCGAGCGCCTTGGTCACCGCCTCTTTCCCGGCGAAATGCATGGCGAGAAAACGCGCCGGACCGCGGGCGCGGACGAAGCATTCGGTTTCGCGCGCGGTCAGGATGTGACGCGCCGCGCGCTCGCCCCAGCGCGTCCACAGGCGCTCCATACGCGCAAGTTCTACGACATCGGTGCCGATGCCGTAGATCTTCATCCCAGCAGCGCCTTCATCTCGGCGACCGCGGCCGCCATGCCCGTGAACAGCGCACGCGCCACGATGGCATGACCGATGTTGAGTTCCGCGAGCCCGGACAGCGCCAGCACGCCCGTTACGTTGCGGTAATTCAGTCCGTGACCGGCATTGACGACGAGATCAAGCTCCAGTGCTTTATCCGCCGACAACTTTAACCTGTTGATTTCTTTTTTAATCTCTGCATCTTTAATCGCCTCCGCATAGGCGCCGGTGTGCAGCTCCACTACCGGCGCACCGACCGCTGCCGCTGCCGCGATCTGCTGCGGATCCGGATCGATGAAAAGCGAAACGCGCACGCCGACCTCCGTCAGACGGGCGACGGCCGCGCGATAACGTTCGGGTTCGGCGGCCACGTCGAGACCGCCCTCGGTCGTGAGTTCGGCCCGCCGCTCGGGCACCAGGCACACATCCTGCGGACGCAACTCACAGGCAAAATCGAGCATCTCCGGGATGACGGCCATCTCCAGATTGAGCTTGGTCGCAAGCACTTCGCGCAGCAGCCGCACGTCGCGTTCCTGAATATGACGTCGGTCTTCGCGCAGATGCACCGTGATGCCGTCCGCACCAGCGTCCTCGGCCGCGAGCGCGGCGCGCACCGGATCCGGATAGCGGGTTCCGCGCGCCTGACGCAAGGTCGCGACGTGATCCACGTTTACGCCGAGCCGGATACCGCTCATGATTCCACCCTCCTTTGGTTCGACCGGGTAACCGCCCGCGCGATATCCAGGCTTTTCAGGCGCCGACCGCCCAGATGATAGGCGATGATGTCGCGAAAGATACGGCCGGCCGTTGCGAGCACCAAAGGATCGTCGAAACGTTCCGCGGCAATCGCGGCGAACATGTCTCCCGTCCAACCGTCTTTCTCGTTGACGGATACGGGACCCAGTTGCGGATCGTAACGATAGCGTCGTGTTGGAATCAGCGTCGCGCCCGACCCGTCGCGCCCAAGCGGCGGCACCCAGCCAAGCATGCGCAACAACCGCCCCTCGAAGCGCCGCACCCCCGGAGCGGGTTCGGGAGCAAGCGCAGCCAGGGTCTCCGTGTAAATCGCGTAGACATCCGGCGAGGGATCGTCGCGCGGCAGGAGACGCAGCACCAGTTCGTTAAGATAGCAGGCGGCGAGAAAACTCTTGCCGTTGAAACCGTAGGCGGAGCCGGCGGATTCCGCTTCGAGCAGGGTGCCCAATTCGCCGCGCCGCCGAAAGGAAACGAGGAGAGGTTCGAAGGGACCGAACACCAATTTCCCACGTCGCGGCGCGCGCGCGCCGCGCGCGACGAGCCCGATTCGTCCATGGTCGCGGCTCAGCAACTCCAGAATCAAGCTCGTCTCGCGGTACGGATACCGGTGCAGCAACCAGGCCGGCGCGAGATACACTTGGCGCAGTTCGCTCATTGGCCGATCCCGAGTTGCGCCAGCGTCTGCGGATCCTCGTTCCAGCCCGGACGCACCCGCACCCACAGGCGCAGCATCACCGGGCAGTGAAGTTCGGTTTCGAGCGAAATACGCGCCGCCGTACCGATCGCCTTGGCCATGCGTCCGCCGGCACCGATGACGATGCCCTTCTGGCTTTCACGCTCGACCCAGATCGTCGCCTCGACATGCAGATGTTCGCCCTCCTTTTCGTAACGATCCAGCGTGACAAAGGTGGCGTAGGGAAGCTCCTGCCCGACCCGCTCGATCAAGGCCTCGCGCACGGTTTCCGCGGCCCGCTCCGCCGGACCCTGGTCGGTGATTTCGCCGGGCGGAAACAGCGCCGGCGATTCGGGCATCAGCGGTTCCAGCACCGCCGTAAGCTTTTCCAGATTCTCGGAGCGGGCGGCAGCAACCGGGGCCACAGCGACAAACGCGTGTCGCGCCGCGACCTCCTGGATCAGGGGCAACAGCGCCGAGCGCGGCCGGATGCGATCGATCTTGTTGAGCACGAGTAGCGCCGGCAGCCCGGTGGCACGAACCACGTCGAGGACGCGTTCGTCGTCGGTCCTCCATTGGCCGGCTTCAACCACCAGAAGTACGGCATCCGCATCCTCCGCCGCACTGCGGGCGCTTGCATTCAGGGCACGATTGAGTGCCCGGCCGCCGCCCGCGTGCAGCCCCGGACTGTCCACCAGAACGAGTTGGACTCTGGGCCGATTCACCACCGCGAGGATCCGCCGCCGGGTGCTTTGCGGCCGGCGCGAAACGATCGCGACCCGGGCGCCGACCAGGGCATTGACGAGGGTGGACTTGCCGACATTGGGACGGCCGACGACGGCGACGAATCCCGCCCGGAAACCGGCGTCGTCGCTCACGCTTGCAGTTGTCCCAGCAGCGCGTCCGCCGCGGCCTGCTCGGCCTCGCGCCGGCTCGAACCGGAGCCGGTGGCGACAAGATCAAGTTCGGCTACGCGACACTCGGCGGAAAACCGGCGCGCGTGTTCCGGCCCTTTCGCCGCAGTCAGCGCATACGCGGGCAAGGCGAGACCGCGCGCCTGAAGGCGCTCTTGAAGAAGCGTTTTGGGATCTTTAAGCGCCTCGCTATCGGGCAAGGCTTGCAGGCACTCTGCAAACAGCCTGCGCACGACCGCGCGCGCAGCGCCGAATCCGCCGTCCAGAAATACGGCTCCGAGCACAGCCTCGAGCGCGTCTTCGAGGATCGAGCGGCGCCCGGAGATTCCCGTGCGTTGCTCCTCCGTCCCCAGCGTCAATAAGGCCCCAAGATCGAGTTCGCGGGCGAGCGCCGCGAGAGTGTCCCGATTCACGAGACTCGAGCGCATGCGCGTCAAATCGCCTTCGCTGAGTTCGGGACGACGCTCGTAGAGCGCCTCCGCGACCGCGAGATTGATGACCGCATCGCCGAGAAATTCCAGCCGTTCGTTGCTTGCGCCCGCCGCACTGCGATGCGTCAGTGCGATCGCGATCAGTGCGGGATCTACAAAAAAGTAACCGAGGCGTTCACCAAGCGTCTGCGCGGCCTCATTCATTCTCTGGGAGCGCGATCGTGACCGAATGCTGGTAATGCACCACGAAACCGAGATTGCCGATATACGACGTCTTCAGATTGTGGTCTAGGGAAACGATCAGTTGCCCGCCGTTCGAGGTAAACTTGAATTGATCAACCGGCACATCGTCAATGCTGTTCATCGTAAGCTGCTGCGAAAGTTCGGCACGTAGATTCTGGATCGGGTTGTTCTGCGCATTGTCGCGCAGGGCATCCATGGCCGAGGTGATTTTGAACGTCTCGAAATACAGAGGCGCAATGCGGGCCAGGGCCAACACCAGCACCCCCGCGATGATCAGAATCAGGATCCCGCCGATCAGCGTGATCCCCGCTTCCCGCCTGTACATGTTCACTCCCTCCATCTAGTCTTGAACGAGCTGCCGCGGATCGTCGCCGAGTCGGGAGGAAAGCCTCGCCGCCACGGCGGGCTTATTCTACTGCCGCACACCGCCGGCCGTGAAAACGGGGGTTCGAAAGACTTGACGGTCACAGACAGGCTGGGCGTGGCCGGACTCAGAAGCCGCAGTTTACAGCCAAGAAAATCGGCATTCCGAACGCGGCGGCTTCCCGGCAGTCCGTCAATGCAGCACGGTACCCGTCCGCCCCCACATCGGCCAGTGCGACCAACCCTGGAAGTTGAACAATACGAGCCGCGCACGTCCCACCAGATTGGCCGCCGGCACGTCACCCCAATAGCGGCTGTCTTCGGAATTATCGCGGTTGTCGCCCATTGCGAAATACTCTCCGGGTGCGACGACCCAGGAACCGCATTTGGTCACCTGGTCCGGCATGAGGAGAATCTCGTGTTTGACCATCGTGCCGTCCTTTTGCGGCAGATACTCCATCCAGACCTGTGCGCCTTGCTCGTAACGTGTGGCTCCCTCGCCGGGGTAAACGCCAACGTATTCGCGCTTGACCTGCTTGCCATTGATGATCAGTTGATTGTCGCAGGTGTAGCTGATGTGATCGCCCGGCAGGCCGATCACCCGCTTGATGTAATCAATGCTCGGACTCGGCGGATAGCGGAACACGAACACGTCGCCACGGTGCGGCGCACCTGTACTGAGAATCTTTGTATGCGTGATCGGCAGATGCAGGCCATAGGCGTACTTTTCGGTCGCAACGAAGTCGCCCACGAGCACCGTTGGCATCAGTGAACCGCTGGGAATGTGGAACGGCTCGACCACGAAGCTGCGCAGAAGAAATACCGCAAGCAGCAGCGGGAAGAATCCGCGCCCGGTATCCGCCAACCAACGCCAGGCGCCGGGCAGCGGCTTGCCGCGTGCAAACGTGTGACGGGCGATGATGTCCGCCAGCCACAGCAGCCCGGCGGCTGCGGTCAGGATAAGAATGATGACGACGTAGTTCACGGTAAGCCCTCGTTACGAATCGCGTTGGGTCTGCAGCACGGCGAGAAACGCCGACTGTGGCACGTCCACCTTGCCTAGACGTTTCATGCGCTTCTTGCCTTCTTTCTGCTTTTCGAGCAGCTTGCGCTTGCGGGTGATGTCGCCACCATAACACTTGGCGGTCACGTTCTTGCGCAGCGCCTTGACGCTGGAGCGGGCGATGATCTGGCTGCCGATGGCGGCCTGAATCGCCACTTCGAACATCTGGCGCGGAATGAGTTCACGCAGCCGCTCCGTCAGGAGCCGCCCTCTGGAAAACACATGATCGCGGTGCACGATGAGCGACAGTGCATCAACACGCTCGTGGTTGATCATGACGTCGAGGCGCACCAGCGGCGCCTCGACGAAGTGGGCCGGACCATAGTCGAAGGAGGCATAGCCACGGCTGAGTGACTTCAATCGATCGAAGAAATCGAGCACCACTTCGGCCAGCGGCAAATCGTAGGTCAGGCTGACCTGGCCGGTGTGATAGACAAGCGCCTTCTGGCTGCCGCGCTTCTCCTCGCAGAGCCCGATCACCGGTCCCACGTAATCGTGCGGGGTGAGGATCGTCGCCGTGATCACGGGCTCCTCGATGCGTTCGATTTCGCTCCGCGGCGGCAAGGCCGCTGGGTTCTCCACCTCACGCACCGCCCCAGTGGTGGTGATGACGCGGTAAACGACAGAGGGTGCGGTGGAAATGAGATCGAGTCCGTACTCGCGCTCGAGCCGCTCCTGCACGATTTCCATGTGGAGGCGTCCCAGGAATCCGCAGCGGAAACCGAAACCGAGCGCATCCGAGGTTTCCGGCTCGTAGGTAAGCGCGGCGTCGTTCAGCCTGAGTTTGGCGAGCGCTTCGCGGAGACTCTCGAAGGCGGAGGCATCGGACGGGAATAGACCCGCGAACACCCGCGGCTTGAGCGGAGCAAATCCGGGCAGCGGCTTCGCGGCCGGCCGGTCGGCGCGGGTGATCGTATCGCCAACCGGGGCGCCGTCAATCTCCTTGATCCCGGCAATGACGAACCCGACCTCGCCGCATTCCAGGCTCCCGGTATCGGTCATGCGCGGGGTAAAGCAGCCGATCCGGGTCGCCTGCCACACCCCGCCCGTCGACATAACCCGGATGCGCTGGCCCGCCGCGAGCGACCCGGCCTTGATGCGCACCAGCGAAACGACGCCTTCGTAGGGATCGAACCAGGAGTCCAAGATCAGTGCCTGCGCCGGGGCATCGGGATCGCCGGTCGGCGGGGGGATGCGTTCGATGAGCGCTTCGAGCACCGCATCCACGCCCTGCCCTGTCTTGGCGCTGACGCGCAAGGCTCCGCGCGCTTCGATCCCGATCAAGTCTTCGATTTCGGCGGCCACGCGCTCGGGCTCGGCGGCGGCGAGATCAATCTTGTTGAGGACTGGAATGACTTCCAGTCCCAGTTCCACCGCGCTGTAGCAGTTGGCAACACTCTGCGCTTCCACGCCTTGGGAACTGTCAACGATGAGCAGTGCGCCCTCGCAGGCCGCGAGCGACCGCGAAACCTCGTAGGCAAAGTCCACGTGACCGGGGGTGTCAATGAGGTTGAGTTGGTAAGCCTCGCCGTCACGCGCGCGATAGCCGAGACGCACGCTCTGCGCCTTGATGGTGATACCGCGCTCGCGTTCAATGGCGAGGGAGTCGAGCACCTGCGCCGCCATTTCACGCATCGCAAGTCCGCCGCAGCGTTCGATCAATCGGTCCGCAAGGGTGGATTTGCCATGGTCTATGTGCGCGATGATCGCGAAGTTGCGGATTCTCCGCATCAAGGTCTGGGCGCACCGGCGAAAGTGGAATTATACCGGTGCAGGCTTCAGTGGCCGGCGACGGCAACGGCACGCGCAATCTGCGAAATCGTGATGGAGGGCGCATCTCCCATGGCCGTAACCGCGAATCCTCCCGCGACCCGGCCGACCGCATGCACGGCACCCAGCGTCGTTCCTCCGATAAGGACGGAGCCGACGTGTTGATACGGTGCAACAAACACCGAAATCGTGGCGAGCCCATCGCCTACCAGAAAATGGGTCACGGGACCGCGTGCGCCGGTCGCGTGCTCACAAACCGTCTGCAGAATCCGGAACCCCGGTGGGAGACCATTGACGCTGAGTGTGCCGGCCCGCTCATCGGGACAGGCGCCGTCACTCTCATGCGATGCGCCCTGCTCCTTACCGCTCACAAGTTCGAGCGTCTTGGCGCCGATCCCGCTGCGGGCGGCGGCCGCCGTCAGCATCTTGATCTGGGTGAAGAACGCCTGCTCCAGCACTTGTCCGTCGTCGGCGATGAGTTCCGAACGCAGCGGCAGGCCCGACTTCTCGGCGATCCACACGCGGTACCCGTAACGCCACTGATCGCGCGGTGTGAACATAATGACCCGCGCCATTTGCCCCGCCACCCGATCCCAGCCGGCGAGATCGAGCCGATAGTTTACAAGTCGGGCGGGATCAACCTTGCTCGCCGGAGGAAACGGAAGCGGTGAACTTTCGCCGGCGAGACCGTGCACCACGATGCTCGATCCGTCCGGGCGCATGCGAACCGCGACTTGCGGACCGCGGATAATTTCACGTGCCGAACCCGAAAGCGCGGTGAGCCGAGCATAGCCGTCGGCACAGACGACGAGCCGATAGGATCCCGGCTGACCATCGCCCATGTAGACGACGATGCCTTCGTAACTCCGGGTCGCAAGCGCCTCCTGCATGCGCTTGTACCAACCTTGGGCCGTTTCGGTGGAGGCATGGGCGAAGACGGGACAAATCAGCGCGACCAGCACCAGGGTGGTTCGCGCACGCGCGCTCATTGCCGCGGATTAGGTCCCTGCCCCGCGGTTGCAGCAATCGGGGTCGTCGCGGTCAGGACGACAGCATTGTCCGGATCGCCATCGGCCAGTGCCGCCGCCTCCGAACCGTACAGATCGTGCATCATCAGATAACGGTTCAGCTCTGCACGCACCGGACTCGGTGTCTGCTGCCAATTCACCTGCGCCGCGCCGGGAGCGAGTCCGCGGGACGTCGTACTCCCTTCGGGCGTAAAGACCTTGCCGCCGCCAACCTGTTGGGAAACGAGCGCTCCCACCAGACCGGCGAGCCCAATTACCGCGACTCCCGCAGCGAGTGCGGCAAAACGGCGCGGCCCCCGGTGAGTGGAATGCGCGGGCTCGGGAGTGACGAGGGCACGCCCGACGCGAGGCGCGAGTTCGCGCGCGGCGCTGGATACTAACTGGCCGCGCATGGCATCGCCGATCAGATGATAGGCGTGCCAGCGCCAAGCCATCTCGCCGTTGACGGCAAGTCGCTTGAGCAGCAGTTCGCATTCCTCGGCTGGCAGTTCGCCGTCCATGAATGCGGAAACCTGTTCGTGTAAAAGCTTACTCACTTGCTCATTCCAAAAGTGGCTGGATCCTCTGGGCGATCGCTTCGCGGGCACGGAAGATTCGGGAGCGCACAGTGCCTACGGGACATTGCATTTCCTGAGCGATCGCTTCATAACTCAAACCCTCAAGCTCTCTGAGTGCAATTGCACGGCGAAGTTCCGGCGGCAACTCGTCCATCGCCGAGTTGATTGTCTGCTTCAACTCTTCGGTATAAAGCAACCGTTCGGGGCTGGAGACGTCCGTCATCTTGAGGCTGACTTCGCTAAGCTCAGGATCGTCCACGTCGAGGCCGCCCTCGACTGGATTGCGCATCGCGGCGCCGATTGCATTCTTGGCCGCATTGACCGCGATCCGGTACAGCCAGGTGTAAAAAGCGCTGTCTCCGCGGAAACTGTCGATCGCCCGGTAGGCACGAATGAACACCTCCTGGGAGACGTCGAGCGCTTCCTCGGGATCACGGATATAGCGGGAAACGAGTTTAACTATACGTTGTTGATATTTGATTACCAATGAATTAAAAGCGGCGTGATCACCGGCCTTGACCCGCTCCACCAAGAGCCGGTCAGCCTCAGGCCCGGCCATGACGGCAAGCCCCGGAATCATAGACGGGATCGGCATCAACATCGGTAAGTTTGACCGGGCACGGCCCGCTTAGTTCGCGCGCCGCGAAAATCCGTTGGTCATCGATCTTGAACTTCATTGGCATGCCGCATCGAGTGCCGCGATTTCGGTCACGGCAAGTTCGCGCCAGCTGCCCCGCCGAAGCTCGCGCGGCAACGATATGGGCCCGTAACCGATGCGCTTGAGACGGCTCACTTCCAGTCCCACCGCCTCGAACAGGCGACGCACCTCGCGGTTGCGTCCTTCCTCGAGACCCACCTGATACCAACAGTTGCTGCCCGACCGTGCCTCTTCCGCCAGCGAGGTACAGACAGTCAGGCGTGCCATTCCGTCCTCGAGCCGGACGCCCTGCGTCAGCCGACGCAACACTTCGGGCTCAAGGCTGCCGTGCACACGCACCAGGTAGCGCCGTTCGAGCCCGTGGCGCGGGTGCATAAGCCTCGCCGCGAGCGCCCCGTCCGAGGTAAAAAGCAGCAATCCGCAGGTCGTGACATCCAGCCTGCCGACGGCGACCCAGCGTCCGCCGGTAACTTCAGGCAAGGTATCGAAGACGGTTGGACGACCCTCGGGGTCACGGCGGCTGACGATTTCGCCTACCGGCTTGTGGTAGAGGATGACCCGGCGCTGCGCCCGCGTCTCCGGCAGTTCAAGTGGCCGGCCGTCAAGGGTCAGGCGATCGGAAACACGGATGCGCTCCCCACCCTTGAGCACGCGCCCATCGGCGGCAAGCCGCCCAGCAGCGAGCCAACGCGCGACTTCCCGCCGGGAGGCGACGCCTAAACCAGCGAGCAGTCTTTCGGGCCGATCGGCCTCACCGTTCATCTCCACCATCCGGCACCCACGGTCCGAGCACCACATCGCCCCCCCTGATCTCTACATCATTTTCGCCCAACACCTCGTTTGCCTCCTCGGCATCGGGTCGCGCGGCCACTTCGTCCACGAGCGGCAATTCCGGTTCGAAATCGGACAATTCGCGAATCTCGACAAGGGTTGGGAGTTCGTTCAGACCGGTGAGTCCGAAGTAGTCGAGAAAGACGCGCGTGGTGCCGTAGAGCGCCGGGCGTCCCGGCGCATCGCGATGACCGACCGTGCGGATCCAGCCGCGCTCCGTGAGCGTGCGGATGACATTGGTATTGACCACGACGCCACGCACGGCCTCGATCTCGGGACGTGTGATCGGTTGGCGGTAGGCAATCAGCGCCAAGGTTTCGAGCAAGGCACGCGAATAGCGTCCCGGACGCTCGACCCACAGGCGGCTGACCCAGAGACTCCAGGCGGTGGACACTTCGATGCGGTAGCCGCCGGCGAGCTTCTTCAGTTCGAGCGGAAAGGTATTTAGACGCTCGGCGATCCGTCCCAACGCGGCTTCGAGTTGGGCGGTTTGCGGCCGCGGCACGGGATCGCCGGGTTCGAACAGAGCGGCAAGATCATCCGGCGTGAGCGGATGATCCGCGGCAAACAGCGCGGCAAGCAGTATGTCTTCAAGTTGCGGCTCGGCTTCGTTCATTGCTGTGCTCCCGGTTGCGCTTCATCGTCGTCGCCACCGATCTCGCTTACGCCCCGCGCTTGCACGTAGAGAGGCCCAAACACTTCGGCCTGGGTCAGGGTGGCAAGACCCGTACGTACGAGCTCGAGCATGGCGAGAAAGCTCACCACGACGCCGTCGCGGCCTTCCTCTCGCACCACGAGTGCGGTAAACACCTTGTGTGCGCCGTCGCGCAGCGAGACTAGCAGATCGCTCATGCGCTGGCGAATCGAGATCGGCTCGCGGCCTATTCGGTGCCCGGTATAGAGCGCCGCCCGGCGCATCACGCGTGCGAAGCTCTCGAGCAGTGCCTCGAAGTCGACTTCGGGCGCAAGCCGGATCACGCGCCGCCCGGCCTGCCTGAGCGACACGGGGAAGCGATCGCGGCCCTCGCGCGGCAGGGCGTCAAGGTCTTCTGCCGCCTGCTTGTAGCGCTCGTACTCCTGGAGCCTGCGCACCAGCTCGGCGCGCGGATCCTCTTCCGCGCTCTCCTCGCCCTCCTCGGGGCGCGGCAGCAGCATGCGCGACTTGATCTCCGCGAGCATTGCCGCCATCACCAAGTATTCGCCGGCAAGGTCGAGCCGTAAATCCTTCAGGACTTCGATGTAGCCCATGTACTGGCGCGTAATCTCGGCGATGGGAATGTCGAGGATATCCAGGTTCTGCCGGCGAATGAGATAGAGCAAAAGATCCAGCGGCCCCTCGAAGGCTTCGAGGATGACTTCGAGCGCATCGGGCGGGATGTAAAGGTCGCGCGGCAGTGCCGTCAGCGGCTCGCCCTGCACGATGGCAAAAGGCAGTTCGCCCTGGGCACCGGAAGGCGGCGTATGCAAGGCTTCTTCGTTCATCGCAGCAACGTCTCGAGGAGATTGATGAAACCGGCGGGGCTAATCCCAGCGAAGAGCGAGAAGAACCCGAGACAGGCATCCAATACCGGATAGAAAATGAAGTTCAGCACTCCCGAGACCAACAGCAGCAACACGATCAGAAAGCCGAAGGGCTCGATTCGTTCATAGGCCGTGGACCACTTCGGCGGCAACAGGCTGTTTGCTACCCGTCCGCCGTCGAGCGGCGGCAGCGGAATCAGGTTGAAGACCATGAGAATGGAATTGATGAATACGCCGGCGACACCTGCAAGAATTACCGGTATGGCAAGCGTGGGGAGGCTGGTACTGAGCCCGTAGCCAAGGCGCACGACGAACGCCCAGAAGATGGCCATGAGCAGGTTGGCGATCGGGCCGGCTGCACCCACCAGGGCCATGTCGCGGCGCGGGTTCTTCAGGTTCCGGACCCCAATCGGCACTGGCTTCGCCCAACCGAAGAGGAAACCGCCCGGGAGCAGCAGCATGATCAACGGAACGATCACGGTGCCCAGCGGATCGACGTGGCGGATGGGATTCACGCTAAGGCGTCCTACCATCTTGGCCGTCGGATCGCCAAGACGCCAAGCGACGAAGCCGTGTGCGACTTCGTGCAGCGTAATGGCGAAAATCACGGGAATGGCCCAGATCGCGATTTTCTGGGCGATGTTCAGGCTCTGCATCAAGGCATTATACGGACGCCGGCCGTCTCGCCCCTGCCGCTACCCGCCCTCTACGGCCCAATCCCCTATCGCCCCGCGGCCCTGACGCAGCACCTTGACCCGCCCTCCCGAAAGCTCGAGCACCGTGGTCGGCTCCGCCGGGGTCGGACCGCCATCGAGAATAAGGTCCAGCGTACTGCCATAGGCAAGTGCGACGGTTTGGGCATCGGCGAGCGGCTCCTCGGCGGAATCACCCATCACGGTCGTGCTCATCAACGGCTGGTCCAGCACTTCGAGCAAGGCCATCGCCACTGGATGGTCGGGGACGCGGATGCCGATTGTCTTGCGTTTGGGGTGCATCAGTCGACGCGGCACCTCGCGCGTCGCCGGCAACACGAACGTGTAGGGCCCGGGCGTAAGCGAACGCAGCAACCGATAGGAAGGGTTATCCACCTGCGCATAAGTGGCGATTTCGGAAAGGTCCCGGCACACCAGTGTGAACGGATGGTGGCGGTCGGCGCCGCGCAAACGACGCAGCCGCTCGGCCGCGGCCTTGTCGGCAAGGCGGCAGCCGAGCGCATAGCTGGAATCGGTCGGATAGGCGATTACGCCGCCGGCGGTGATGGCCGCCGCCGCTTGGGCGAGCAGGCGCCGTTCCGGCGTTTGCGGATGCACCACTACTACTCTCGCTGCCATCGTAGCCCCCGGTTGTGTGGTTTTTCTATCATATAGGGACTCGACCGACCCGTTGCCCATGACCGAGACTCTTCCCGGAGCACCCGCGGATTTCATCGCCCGCGTCCGTTCGAATCTCGTTGCGGCGCTGGCTCCGAGCGTGCTCGAAATACGCGACGAGACGGCGCGTCATGCCGGTCACCGCGAGGCCGCCGGCCGCTTTCATCTGAATGTGCGGATCGTTTCGCAACGTTTCACGGGGCTTCCGGCCCTCGCTCGCCATCGCTTGGTCAACGAAGCCTTGTCCGGCGAATTTGCGGGTGCGCTCCACGCGCTCAGCGTGACCGCGCAAGCACCGGAGGAAGCCCCGGCCAGATGACACATCCCGGCGCCCGAAGAGTGATTCGAAGCCCCGGCGACCACTTCCCGGGACCGCAACGGCAGGCACAGAAATCCGGTTTTGCCCGGAGCGGATGCAAGTTTCGGTTATCATAATATGGCCCGGTACGCGCATTGAACGATTGCCCGCTCCGGTCATTCATCAATCAAGACCCAGAGGAATCTCATGTTCAGCAAATTGACCAAGGCGCTGCCCTTGCTCGCGCTCGCCGGCTTATTGGCGGGTTGCGGCATGGGCTCCAAATCCAGCCCAAGCTCGACGTCAGCCCAGAATTCCACGTCCATGACCACCGCCCCGGCCGCCGGAACGGTCGTCGTCAGCGTGAACGGACAACCCATCACCACCGCCCAGGTGAATGCCTACATCCAGTTGCGGACCCGCGGCGCCAGCATGCAGCTGACCCCGGTGCAGAAGCGGCAGACCACCGAGGAGCTGGTGCAGATCACACTCGCCGAGCAGGCCGCAAAGCAGGAGAATCTCCAGAATCAACCGAGCGTTCAGGCACAGCTTTCCCTGAATAACAACCTGTATCTCGCGAATGAGGCCGTACGCCATTACACGCAGACGCACGAGCCCACCGACGCCATGCTGCAGCAGCAGTATCAGGAAATGGCGAAGGCCCAGTCGGGCGAACAATACAAGGCGCGGCACATCTTGGTAAAGACCAAGGCCGAAGCCCAGAAGATCATCGATCAACTCAATCACGGGGCCGATTTCGCGACCCTCGCCGAGAAGGACTCGACCGACACGGGCACCGCCAAACAGGGAGGTGACCTCGGCTGGTTCCAGGTCAATCAGATGGTGCCCGAGTTCTCGGCCGCTGTTGCCAAACTCAAGCCAGGCGAATACACCAAGACTCCGGTCCAGACGCAGTTCGGCTGGCACGTCATCGAACTCGAGAAAGAGCGTACGGCGACACCGCCGAGCTTTACAGCGATGCGGCCCATGCTTGTGCAACGCGCACAGGGCGACATGACCCAGAATTATCTCAAGCAGCTCGAATCCACGGCGACCATCAAGTGGAGCGCGCCGAACCCGGCGAGCGCCGCCATGGCCATGACGGCGTCTACGCCCGCCAAGCCGGCGGCTACCGGCGCGACACCGGCAACGACAAAGGCTCCGAGCGCGAAGACGCATTAAAAAAGATCAGGACCTGCAAAAATGAAACGGCGTCCTGCGGGGCGCCGTTCTTTTTTAGGCTTGTCAAGTCATCCTGGATGCATACCTGCTTGTAACAGCCCTGCCGGTTCAGGAAACCCGAAGACCAGGTTCATGCTCTGCACTGACTGCCCGACCATTCCCTTCACCAGATTATCCAGCGCAGCCATGAGTACTACCTTACCGCTTTTCTCATACACGGCAATGTCGCAGAAATTGCTGCCCGCCACGGCCGCGACGCGCGGCGTGTCTTCCACCAGCCTGATGAAAGGTGCATTCCGGTAGAAATCCTCATATCTTTCCCGTAGAACATCCGCCTTGAGTCCCAGCGCGGCGGGTGGATGGAGTTGTGCAGTAGCAAAAACGCCGCGCACCAGTGGCGCCGAGTGCGGGACGAAAGCCAAGCTGTAACCCGTGGTTTTTTCTGTATCGAGCAGGCGGGTGACTTCAGCCTCATGCTGGTGATTGAGTACCTTGTAGGCACTGAAATCGTTGGCGCGGGTCGGATGATGCGTCGTCCTGGAGGGCATGGCGCCGGAACCGGAGGAGCCGGTCACGGTGCTCACGGCGATGAATCCCAGGTCTTTCAGTCCTGCCAACGGCAGCAAGACCAGCTGTATGGCCGTGGCGAAGCAACCGGGACAGGCGATGCGTCTGGCGTCTTTGATCTTTTCTCTTTGCCATTCCGGCAAGCCATAGACGAAGCTGCCGAGCGCCTGAGGGTAAGGATGGGGTTTGCCGTAGGCGCGTTCAAATTCTGCGGCACTATCAAGGCGAAAATCGCCGGAAAGATCTATGAGCGTCAGCCGGTCTGTCAGGCGATTCTTTGACCAAGCTGCTTCAAACTCCGGCAAGTGCTGCGCCAGTTCGAAGTGCGGCATGGCAGAAAACACTACGGGATGCTCGGTTTGCGCGAATGCGGTCCAATCGGGCTGGGCTTCAAAGTTGCCGTTAACCACGCTACGCAAGTTGGGATGCACTTTCCAGAACGGCTCGTCTGCATGACTGCGCGATACGGCACGGATGCTATCCACTTGCGGATGCTGCGACAGCAGCCGCAACAATTCACCACCGCCGTACCCAGAGCCGCCCAGGATGTAAACCCGGATGCCCTTCATTGCTGCCGGATACCCCGTTTCGCCAACACTTGCAGCAAATGTTCCCCAAGCGACTTCGCGTGGGTGCGCGCGTTGATGGCCGTTAACCCTACTTGCCGTTCCACGAAGCGCACGCCCACCTGGTTGTCAGTGGCCGGACCGGTGACCACGTCGGCGCAGATGCCGTAATCGTCCCGCAGATGCTTCACGCCGCCGGCCACGCCCACCGGATCGTTGGCGCAGAACACAAACGCCGCGGTAAGCGCGCGCAGTTCCGCATCCGCAAGGATCGCCTGTACGCCGTAGTCACCCATGATTCCATCGCCAGTCTCCGCCACTATGACATCGAAGCGGCGCATGGAGAGTTCCGCGAAGATGGTCCTGGCCACCTGCGCCGCTGTCTCCGGTCCGGTGCAAACGATGCCCGCATCTGTGAAATCCAGCGTCACTTCGGCGCCGTAGTCGCGCATGCTCAATGTATCGCGCATCAGCGACACGCCGGTGAGCTTGGCGCCGCCCACCCGGAAGCCGGACTGCACCAACCGCCGCACGATGACGCAGGCGGCCGCGGTTTTGCCGGCGTTCATGCAGGTGCCAGCCACATAGATCACCTTGCAATCGGGTGCTTGACCGTTAGATTTCAGCGCGCCCATGCGGATGTTGGCGGCTTCGCCCTGGCGCGACCGGAATTCCGGGTATACCAGCACCTGCCCAAGCACCTCGAACTCGAAGGGCGGCCCGACGTCCGGATTGTGGGATACACATTCGCCGATGACGCCGCCCATATTGAGAATATGCAGCTTTTGGCCCGGCGCAACGCTACTCGGCAGCACGCCTTCGTAGCCATGCAAGGCGTTGCGGTGACCGAGCGCACCGACGACGATGTCATCACCGTGCAGCACATTCATGCGGCCGTGCACATCTTCAAGTTGGTTGTAAGCGGATTTGTCGCCCAGAATGCGGCCCGCCAGCACCGCGCCATGCTCCGCACGGATGGCGGAAGAGAGCGTGAGACTGCGATCCAGCTTCAGGTTACGGGTGACGCTGGCAATCTTGTCCGCGTTTATCCTCATTTTGATTCCCCCGCTTGCAAGGCGAGAATCTGCTGCACCCCATAGAGCTTGGCGAAACCGGCGGCTTCCGCGCCGGTCCATAAACGATTGGCTTCGCCGTAGCTCGCGACTTTCGCATCCATGAGTGAGTAAGGCGAACGCACACCATCCACGGAAAAGCCGCGTGGATAGAGCGTCAGCTTCACTTCGCCCGTGACATGCCGCTGGCTCGATTCAAGAAAGGCTTCCAGATTGCGAGCCAGTGGATCAAAGAACTGGCCTTCGTGCAGCAACTGACCGTAAAGATTGCCGAGTGTGTCTTTCCAGAACAATTGCTTGCCGGTCAGCGTGAGCTTTTCCAGTTCCCGGTGCGCGCCGATGAGCAGATGTGCCGCCGGCGCCTCGAAACCTACGCGACCCTTGATACCCAGAATAGTGTCGCCCAGATGCACACCGCGACCGATGCCGTAGTCGCGGCCGAGCGCATTCAGCTCAGCGATGAGTACAACCGGATCAAACAACTTTCCATCAATTGCACTTGACACCCCTTGCTTGAAACTCAGCGTGACCGCCTTTGGTGCGAGCTTTGCAGCGTCAATTTCGCCGCCGGGGAATGCCGCCTGCGGCAAGACACTCCAGGAATTCAGCGTCTCGCGGCCACCCACCGAGGTGCCCCACATGCCCTCGTTCACTGAGTAATGTTGCGTCTTCTCGGGAAATTCGATGCCATGCTCCTTGAGGAACTGCATTTCCTGGGCACGGCTCAAAGCCAGTGTGCGAATGGGCGCAATGAGTTCCAGTTCCGGCGCCAGAGCGCGGAAGGCCACGTCGAAACGCACCTGGTCGTTGCCGGCACCGGTGGAACCGTGTGCCAGCGCAGTCGCCCCCATCTGCTTTGCAATCGCCACCACTTCGGCCGCCTGCGCCACCCGCTCTGCCGAAACACTCAGCGGATAAAGATTGCCGCGCAGCACATTGCCGTAAATCAGATAACACAAATAACGGTCGAACAATTCCGCTCGCGCGTCAATCGTGTGGTGTGTTTTGGCGCCCAGCTTCGGTGAAAGGTTCTCGATGCGCTTCAACTCCTCGGCACTGAAACCTCCGGTATTGACCGTGACGGTGGTAATCTCGTAACCCTCTTCGCGCAGATAAATAACGCAGAAGGAAGTATCCAGGCCGCCGGAGAATGCCAGTACCACATGCTTGCCCATTTTAGTCTCCACCGACCTTCATATGCCAGATATTTTCTTCACACTGCCTAATGTGAACGCGGGTTTCGTCTATCCACTGTTCCGATTGCTGTAAATCCTTTGCAATCAACTCCAATCCGAGATTGCCTGCACCACCCAGATGAGCGGCGGCAAGCGCATCGCGATCCGGTTTGAATGTGCCGCTCTTGATTTGCTGAGCTACTTGTTTATAGGCATCGCGGAACGGTATGCCTTCGCCCGCGAGGCGGTAAGCCTCGTGAGCGGCATAGAGTTCGTCACCACGGGCAGCGCGTGCGCGCTCGGTGTTGACCTGTAATGCGGGAAGCAGCCGGATGAGTACACCCAGCAGTCCGTGGGCTGTATCCACCGCTGCGAACAGCGGCTTTTTCAATAACTGGAAATCGCGATGATAACTAGACGGCAATCCACCGGCCAATTCCTGAATCATCGCCGCGTGGCCACGCAGCTCACGGCAGTGGCCACGCGCCAGTTCCACTACGTCGGGATTGCGTTTCTGCGGCATGATGGACGAGCCGGTGGTGAAGGCATCCGGCAAATCCAGGAATCCGAATTCCGGCATGGAATACAGCGCCACGTCCCAGAGAAATTTCTCCAGCACCAGGCCGATGGACGCCAGCTCGTTCACCAGCGCCAGTTCGTGACGACCGCGGGAATTCATTACATCGGTGGGGCTGATTTGCACGCCGGCAAAACTCAGCAGTTTGGCAGCATATCCCCGATCCAATGGCAGCGGCACGCCGAAGCCGGCGGCGGCGCCCAGTGGACAGCGATCCAACCGTGCGTATACCGCCTGCAAAGCCCGGAGTTCTTCCGCAAGCCCGGCGGCGAAGCCACCGGCCCAGAGACCGAATGTGGACGGCATGGCGCGACGCAGATGCGTGTAACCCGGCATCACTTCGTTGGCGTGGCTGCGCGCGAAGGCGAGGATGCCGGTGGCCAGCTTCGCGGCCTGCGCGCCGGTATCGAGCAAGGCGTCGCGCATGTACAGGCGCAGTGCCAAGATCACCTGGTCGTTGCGGGAGCGGCCCAGATGAATACGTTTGCCCGCTTCCCCCAACTGCTCGGTGAGCAGCATCTCGATGGCAGTGTGACAGTCTTCCTGGGCCGATGTGATGGTGATTTCGCCGCGCCGGGCGTGCGCTGCGATGACAGCCAGTGAATCCACCAGCGCTTGCTCATCCGTCCGCGCGAGTAAACCCACGTGGCCCAGCATGTGTACGTGGGCCGCACTGCCCAACGCATCGAACGACAGCAGGCGGTTGTCGAGTTCGCGATCATCGCCCACGGTGAAACGGTGGATCACCTCATCCAACGGCAAGCCTTTCGCCCAGAGTTGCAGAGCGTGCTTACTGTCTTTCACGCAGCCTGCTCTTTGGTGTCTCTATCCCGTGCCACGATCATGCTGCCGCTGCCCTGGTTCGTAAACACCTCCGTCAGCACCGCGTCGGGCAGGATGCCGCTTACCAGATGTGCGCTGTGCACACCGCCGGTGAGCGCGCGTTTCACCGCGGTGAGCTTGGGGCACATGCCACCGCTGACCTTCCCGCCTTTCTCCAGCAACTCGATTCCTGCCAGTGTGGCGTAGGGTACGAGACTCGACGGCCGCGTCAGATCCTCCAGTAATCCCGGCACTTTCAACAGAAAAAACAATTTCTCGGCCTTGAGCGCCACGGCGATTTCTGCGGCCACGGTATCGGCATTGGTATTGAACACTTCGCCTTTGTCGTTGGCGGACAGGGGCGTGATCACCGGCACATAGCCGCCATCCAGGAGATGCGTGATCAGTGCCGGATTCACCCGGTCTATGTCGCCCACCAAGCCGAAATCCACGAACTCAATCTGTCCGGCATCATTCCTAATCTGTACGGGCGCACGTTTGTGGGCGGAAAGAATCTCGCCATCTACACCGCTCACGCCGCTCACCGGCAGGCCGGCGGCGCGCAAGTCCGCCAGCAGATCGGTATGCACGGAACCGGCCAGTACCATCTTGGCAGCCTCCAGCACCTGTTTGGTGGTGATGCGCCGACCCGCGATTTTTTCCACCGGCAAGTCCAGCGATTCACATAAAACGTCCAGGCCGCTGCCGCCGCCGTGCACGATCACCAGCTTGATTGAAAAACTCCACAGTACGTTGAGTTCATCGCACACGGCGCGGCGCACCACGCCGTTCTCCAGCACTTCGCCGCCCAGCTTGAACACGAAGGTCTTGCCGCGGAAGGCCCGGACATACTGCGCCGCTGAGCGCAGCGACGCATAACCATCAGGTAACACGGACAAGTTCTGTCTCCCTCACCTCATAAGTTCAGCAGCCGGTGTAATAGTACCCGCTGCACATGAAAACGGTTCTCGGCCTCGTCGATGACACGACTGTGTGCGCCATCCAGCACCTCGTCCGCGACTTCCACATTGCGACGCACCGGTAAGCAATGAAGAAAAATGGCATCACGGGCAGCGGCAGACAGGGTTTTATTGGTGATGAGCCAGTCTTGGTGGGCGGCGATGCGCGTTGCAGCCGCATTCGGAACCGCATCTTTCGTGGCTGGTCCCCAGGCTTTTGCGTAGACTACGTGGCTGCCGCTGACGGAATGTTGCTGGTCGAAATTCACCGTCACCGAACCACCACTTTGCCGTGCGTAAGCCTGTGCTTCAGCCAGCACTGCTGGATGCAAATCGAAACCGGGAGGATGAGCGACCCGCACTTCGCAGCCGGCTGCGGCGGCGGTCAACAGAAACGAATGCGGTACGGCTTTCGGCAGCGGCTTGACGTGTGGCGCCCAAGTGAGAGTCACCGGCAGTTTCTTCGTCACGCCGAAATTTTCACGCATCGTCAGCACGTCCGCCAACCCTTGGCAAGGATGCTCCCGTGCCGACTCCATGCTGATGACCGGCACGCCCGCCAGCTCACGAAAGGCATTCATAACCGGATCCGCCGCGTCCACATCATCGTCCTGCAACGCGCCGAAGGTACGCACCGCCAGCGCGTCCACATAACGACCCAATACCGGAATTGCTTCCCGGATATGCTCAGGCCGGTCGCCGTCCATGACCACGCCAGTGCGGTCTTCCAGCATCCACACGCCGCTCCCCACCTCGAGCACGATAGCATTGCCGTTTCCGCGCAGCATTGCAGCCTCAAAAGATGCGCGCGTACGCAGCGAGGGATTGAAGAACACTATCCCCAGCAGCTTGCCAGCGAGATGGGCACCCGGTGCGCGCTTTTTCCAGGCCAGTGTTTCTTCAAGAACTTGAGCGACACCGGCCACGCCAAGGTCTGCAATGCGGGTAAAGTGCTTCATGCCACGGCGCTTTCTGTCTGGAATGTATCGATGGCGTCCAGTAACACTTCCACGGCCCCAGCGCTGACCGTGAGCGGCGGCATGAGGCGCAACACCGCCGCATCGTCGGAACCGCCCACCAGGATGTGATTCTCCAATAGATGTGCCTTCAGAGCCTTGGCTCGATCGCCCGCATCCAGACCCAGCAACAGTCCCTCGCCGCGGACTTCCCGCACCACTTCACGATTTATACCGCTGCGGATAATTTCGGAGAGCGTTGTGGCGTGAGTCATGAGTTTCTCGTCCCGGATAACCTCAAGCGTAGCGATCAATGCCGCACAGGCCAACGGCCCGCCGCCGAACGTGCTGCCGAGATCACCGGGCTTGAGCGCCGCAGCAACATGCGCCGCCATAAGCACGCCGCCCATGGGTATACCCGAAGCCAGGCCCTTGGCACAGGTAATGAGGTCGGGTGCAACTCCGTAAAACTTCGCTGCAAACGACGCGCCCAGTCGCCCGATACCTGTCTGCACCTCATCAAAAATCAAAATCGTTCCCACCTTGGTGCATTTTTCCTTCAGCGCGGCAAACCATTCCGACGTCGCGCACCTGACACCAGCCATGGACTGGATGGGTTCGACGATCACCGCTGCGACGGCGGAAAAATCGACAGTCTCTAGCGCTTCCGTATCGCCGAATGGCAGAAACGTCGTCGGCGCCAAAACCGATTCGTACCCCTCGCGTAGCGATGGCGAATCGGTCACCGACAGCGCCAAAAGCGTACGGCCGTGGAAAGCGCTTGAAAACGCCAAAAACCTTTTCCGACGCGTGAGTTTAAGTGCAATCTTGAGCGCGTTCTCATTGGCTTCGGAACCTGAATTACAGAAGAAAACCGAGGCCATGCCCGTACCCGCAAATTCGACCAACGTCTGTGCAGCCGCGTCGCGGATCGACAGTCGCGCCGCGGCGGAATAAAAGAGCAGCTTGCGGGCTTGCGCGGCAACGGCGGCGGTTACGTCAGGGTGGCAATGACCAGTGCTGGCCACGCAGTGGCCACCGTAGAAATCCAGCCATGCCGCACCTTGTTCGTCGAAGACGCGCTCCCCTTGGCCAGATTCCAGGGAAAAGGGCCAAGGTCTATAGGTGGGAAGTAACGGCGCGACAGCGGCTTTCAATGAATTTTCCTTAAAATATGCGTCTCCGCAATGAATAAATATGATTATATCTGTATCTAACGCAAAATTATACGAACTAATTCATAATAATGCAAACCTTATGCGTTTATGAGATAGTCTCTTTCTGCTCCTGCACAGCGCGGCCTGCCGGCAGCGATGGAGGTAAGAACCCTGACTCTTGACGAAACCATACTCAAGCTGGTGTCGGATCGCGAAATTCCCGATCAGGCGACATTTCTCGCCATGCTCGAGCGCGCCGGTTTCAAGGCGACGCAACCCACCCTCTCGCGGCGCATGAAGAAACTCGGCATTCAAAAATTCGCTGGACACTACCAGCAGGTTGAGCCCCCACCGGCCGGCATGCCTCGCTTTACCCTCACCTCGGTGTCTCCCAGCCTGCTTGTGATCCGCACGCGTCCCGGTTATGCGCAACCGCTGGCAGTTTGTCTGGATCAGAAGAAAATCGCGGGAGTGGTAGGCACCATTGCCGGCGACGATACCGTATTCATCGCCGTGACAGCGCCGCCGCCGATTGCGGTAGTAGCCGAAGCGGTGGGCTCGCTGCTATCGGAAAAAGCCTCAACTTGATCCGCCATTCCACCGGATTCCCGGCCTGCAGTCCTCTGGAAAGCATCCACAACGACGGCAATTGTCTGCTTATCGGAGCAACTTGAGAAAGGCGTTCTCGTCCAGCGTTTCGATTCCCAGCCGACGAGCCTTGTCGAGCTTCGAGCCGGGTTCAGCGCCTGCGATGACGTAATCGGTCTTGCCAGACACGCTGCCCGCCACCTTGCCGCCTTGCTGCGCGATGCGCTCCGTCGCGTCCTCACGGGTCATGGAATCGAGCGTTCCCGTCAATACGAATGTCTTGCCCGCCAATCGCCCGCGAGGAGATTGCGTTCGCTTCGGCGCATTGCCGACATAAATGCCCGTGCGCTTCAGCCACCGGTTAATCGCGCGGACTCGCTCGCGGTTTTCGTCATTGCCCAGGAATTCGCTCAACCCGCGCCGCGCGAGCACAGACAGATTGTTCTTCATTTCGGTTTCTTCGTCGCAGTCTTCGAGATCGGAAAATCGTTTCAGTTGTTCGCCGATTTGATCGGCGGTTTTTGCGCCCAGCCCCTGGATCCGGAGATTGTCGATCAGTTTGCCGAAGGTAACCGATGCATAAGCTTCCGGCGCCGGCGCCACTTCTTCCAGCGAAAAGCCCGTATCGGACTCGAAGAAGGAATCGAGTGCCTCACGGCTGTTGTCTTCCGCGAAAAACTCTTCCGCCAGACGTCCGACTGTGAGTCCGATGCCTTCGAAACAAGCCAGCACTTCCGCCGGACAATCGCGCAGATAATCGAGTTTGCCGAGCAAGTGCGCAAGCTGCTTGGCGCCGACCTCGCCGATTTCGGGGATGCCGATCGCATTGAGGAAGCGCGCAAGCGGCAGCTTGCGGCGGGCGTCAATCGCGCGCGCCAAATTGGCGGCTGACAGTTCCGCATAGCCTTCGAGGTCGCGCAGGGTTTCCTCGCGCAGGCGGTAGATGTCGGCAAGCGTCTTCACGTCGCCCGTTTCCACCAGCATGGCGCAAAGCCGTTCACCGAAGCCTTCAATGTCCGCCGCGCGACGCGATACGAAATGCTCGATCGAACGGGCGAGCTGCGCCGGGCATTGCATCCTTCCTACACATTCCCACACCGCAAGCTTCGTGCTCGCGCGCATGCCGCCCTTGTCGCGGATTTCGCGCACGCGCTGCTGCACATGCGAACCGCACACGGGACAGATCTCGGGCGGATGCGGAAACTTCGTACCCGGTGGCGACTTGCCGATGACCTTGACAACTTCCGGAATGACGTCGCCGGCGCGTCGCACCACCACCTTCGCCCCGACCCATACGCCCTTCTTCGCGAGTTCGTCAGGATTGTGCAGCGTCGCGTTGGAGACGGTCACGCCGCCGACGAACACGGGTTCGAGCTTGGCGACGGGCGTGAGCGCGCCGGTGCGACCGACGTTCCATTCCACCGCACGTACCCGCGTCGTCACCTCCTCGGCGGGAAACTTGTGTGCGATCGCCCAGCGCGGCGCACGCGATACCGTGCCGAGCCTGCGCTGCCAGTCGAAGCGGTTGACCTTGAACACGACGCCGTCTATTTCGAACGGAAGTTCCTTGCGTCTTGCGCCGAGTTCGCGATGGAAATCGAGACACCCCTCCACGCCACGAACCACGCGCCGCTCGCGGCACACGGGAAGGCCGAGACGCTCCAGGCGCTCGAGCAGATCGCTCTGGCGCGCGACGCCCAGCTCTTTTTCTGCCCCGCCGACGGCGTAGGCAAAAAACGCGAGCGGCCGCGCCGCACTGATCTTCGGGTCGAGCTGACGCAAGCTGCCCGCAGCGGCGTTACGCGGATTCACAAACGTCCGTTCCCCGCGCTTTTCCGCTTCGGCATTCATGCGGTTGAAGCCCGCCTTCGGCATGTAAACCTCGCCGCGCACGTCGAGCGTTGCCGGCGCTTCGCCCTCGGCCCGAAGTACCAGGGGTACCGCGCGGATGGTGCGCACATTGGCGCTCACGTCTTCGCCGGTTTCGCCGTCGCCGCGCGTCGCCGCCTGCGCAAACCTCCCCGACTCGTAGAGCAGATTCACGGCGAGACCGTCGAACTTGGGCTCCGCCATGTATTCGATCGGCTCAGTGCTTCCAAGTTTAGAATGCACGCGGCGATCGAACTCGCGCAGCTCGTTCTCCTCGAAGGCGTTGGCGAGAGAAAGCATCGGCATGCGATGGCGCACTTCGGAAAAGGCGCTGTCCGGCGGCGCGCCGACGCGCTGCGTGGGACTGTCCGACCTAATCAATTCCGGATGCGCGGATTCCAGCTCCTGCAGCCGACGCAGCAGTCGATCGTAGTCTGCGTCGGATACCTCCGGTGCGTTCTCCACGTAGTAAAGATAATTGTGGCGACACAGCTCCTCGCGCAGTTCTTCGACTTCGCGCCGTGCACCAACCGTCATTTTGCGCACTTATTCAAGAAAGCCACGGAACTGCAATCAACTCTTTTTGCACCGCGAAGCACGAGGAGATCACAGAGATCCTGGGTTGAAGAGTAAGGAAACTTGAATCATTGTTTCCTCTCCGCGTACTCCGCGCCTCTGTGGTTGCATTTCCAGGATTTCGTCGGTTCAGCCACCGCGGGCTCCGGCAGCCGTCAGTTTGAGTTCGAGTTCACGCGCCGCCGTCAGGGGATGATGCTCACGATCCTCGATGTGCCCACCGAGGCGTTCGGCGCATTCATGCACCGCTCCCAACATGCGATCCAGACGTGCGACAGCCGCCGCACCTGGTTGTGCAGCGAAGAAAAAGGCGAGTCCGCGCAGGTGCGAATCCTCGGGCAGGGGATGCAGAATGCCGGGTTCGAACAGATCGGCCACGCTGTACAGCGGGGTTCCATCAGAGTCGATCCGATGATAGATCTGGTGTTCTCCCGGCGTAAACCCGAGTCGGGCGAGCGTTTCGATTACCGTCGCAGTCGGAATGCCCGCCTCGGCGAGACGCACCGTCACGGTAAAAATCTTGGAACCGTTTTGCGCCGCGGCCGGTTTATCCGGCCACATGGCGTTCCGTTCGTAGGGAACCGGCGCTCGCCGTCGCGTCAACGAAAGCTCATCGCGTGAGCCCGCCTCCTCGAGGGCCGTGGAATACTCATCACGCGCAAACGGTTCGTCCGGCGGATGACTGCGCGTATAGAAATAAATGCCGATCACCAGCGCCACACCGAGCGCAATCAGAATGAGGTACAAGATCCACATGCCCGCAATCCTCGGCGAAACCCTCAGCCCACTGCGAGGCGCTCGGCCTCGTCTATGTCAACGCCAACCAACCGCGACACGCCGGGCTCCTGCATCGTCACCCCGATGAGTTGGTGACACAGGGCCATGCTGCGCCGGTTGTGGGTGATGAGCACGAACTGGGTGCGCTCCGACATTTCGCGCACCAGGGAACAGAAACGTTCAATGTTGGAATCGTCCATCGGCGCGTCCACTTCGTCAAGCAGACAGAAGGGCGCGGGATTGAGTTCGAAGATGGCAAAGATAAGAGCAATTGCAACCAGCGCCTTCTCGCCGCCCGAAAGTACCTGGATGGTGGCATTCTTCTTGCCGGGAGGGCGCGCCATCACTTCCACACCAGCATCGAGAAGTTCTTCACCCGTCAACACCAACGCAGCCGAACCGCCGCCGAAAAGACGCGGAAAGAGTTCGCCGAAACGCGCGTTGACGCTGTCGAAGGTTTCCTTGAAACGCGCACGCGTCTCGCGGTCAATCCTGCGGATCGCATCTTCGAGCGTCGCCAGTGCTTCGCTGAGATCGGCGTGTTGCCGCTTGAGATACTCCTCGCGCTGAGCCTGCGCGGCGCACTCGTCTATCGCGGCAAGATTGATTGCGCCGAGCCGCTGAATGCGCTGCGCGAGTTCCTCCAGCCGCCGCTCCCACTCGATTGCCTCGGCGCCGGATTCGATTTCCGACAGCACTGCGGCGGGATCCGCGCCCAGTTCGGAGAGTTGTTCGGCGAGGCCCTCGCGGCGGGTCCTGAGTTCCTGCACGGCCAGCCGCGCGGTTTGCAGCGTTTCGCGCAGTTCTGCAACGCGGGCGGAAATTGCCCGCCGATTCCGTTCCGACTCCGCCACGCGGGCCTCGATTACGGCGGCCCGATCGCGCGCCGCAGCGAGCTCGCCGTCCAGTTTATGATGCGCGTCGAGCCGTTGTTGAAGTTGCTCCTGCAAATCGGAACCCGGTTCGCCCAGTTCTCCGAGCCGGCCTTCCACCTGCCGGCGCTCGATCATCAGTTTTTCATGTTCGGAACGTAGCCGGGCGGCGGTTTCTTCCGCCGCAACGACTTGCGCACGAGTCGATTCCAGTTGCAACGCGAACGCCTCGCGCGCGCCCCGCAGTGCCTCCGCGTCGCTGCGCGCCCGCTGCGCGGACTGTCTTGCGGCGGCCAGCGCGGATTCGTGTTCCCCACGTTCGGATTCGAGCGCATCCAGTCGGCGCGCGATCTCTTGCTCCTTCCCGGCGAGCCGGTTGCGTTCCGCCGCCACGTCGCCTAAACCGCTCTCGATCTCGGCCATCTCCTCCGCCAGTGCGGCGATCCGCTCGGCCATACCACGCTCCCGCCCCGTCGCGGCAGCCTCGGCCGCAAGTCCCCCCGCGAGCGCTTCCTGCGCAAAGCGGGCCGCATCCCTCGCTTGTGAGTTCTGCGATTCGGTCTCTGCCAGCAATTGCTCGGCTTCGTCGCGGACGTTCCTGGCGACGGTAAGTTGGCGGCCAAGAACGGCGTGACTTTCGGCCAGACGCTCGCGTTCACGTTCGCGTTCGATGACGCCGGCGCCCTTCTCCGCGGGTCGCACCACGCGCAGCCAGTGCCGCCCCATCCAGGTGCCGTCACGCGTGATGAGCGATTCGCCGGGGCTCAAACGTTCGCACAGCGCAAGCGCCTCGGCATAAGTTTCAACCGTGCGGATAGCAGACAAAAGCTCGCGCACCGCCGGGTAGGGACTCGCAACCTGCGCCGCAAGCGTTCCGGAAGCCGCGGACGCCTCGGGGCCGGGCACAACGAGATCGAGTTCACCGGCAGCGAGCCGATTTAGTTCGGCGGCAAGCTCTTTATCCAGAGCTGGGACTTCGACCGCCGCAAGGCCGGCGCCGAGCGCCACTTCCACCGCCCACTCCCAGCCGGATTGAATGTCGAGCGCCGCAGCCAGACGGCGGGCGCGATCGAGACCATGGGCGGTCAACCATTGCTCGACGGCTTCGCCGCCGCGTTCGGCTCGGGCCAAAGCCTCCAGAGATTGCAAGCGACCTTCGACGCCGGCGAGTTCGCGCTGTGCGTCGGCCAGTTGCTCGGCCGCTTCGCGCAGCCGCAAGCGTTGCTCACGGGCCTTCGCTTCGGCCTTCTCGGCCGCCGCCTGCGCTTCGTCAGCCCGCTGCCGAAGATCCGTAACTTCATCGTGAGCGGTCTTGCCGGCGGCCGACGAAGTCTCTGTTTCGAGACGGCCGCGTTCCTCGGCAATGCGTTCAAAGCGGCGCCGCAAAGTCTCTTCGTGCTCGGCGGCAGCGCTCGACTCGGTTTGCGCGATGTCGAGGCGGTGCCGTGCTTCGACAAGCGCTTCGCGGTGGCCCAGGTTCGCCTGTTGTGCGGCCTCGGTCGCGGCCTCGCCGGCATCGCGTGCGGTCTGAGCCTCCTGGCTTCGCTCCTGCGCGGCCCGCAGCTCCGGTTCACGCCGTTCAAGCTCGGCGTGCAGAGCAGCCGCACGTTCAACATCGGCCGCGGCCCGCTGTTCGTTCTCGGCAAGCTGCGCTGTGAGCGCTTGCAGACGCTCCTGATGCAATCCATGCTCGCGCCGCGCCCCGGTAATCGCTTCTTCCAGCCGCGCAACCTCGGTCTGCAATTCGAAGTAACGCTGCTGAATCTTGCCGGCAGCCTCTACGGCTGCATCATGCTCGGCGCGCGCGCTGATAAGTTCGCGCTCTACAGCGCGCTCGCGTGTAACTTCGGCTTCCACGGAGAGATTCCGATCGCGCGCCTCTTTTTCGCGTTCGCCCAGCTCGGCATCGAGTGCCTGCATGCGCAGGGCCAACAATTCGGCACGCCGTCGCCGCTCTTCGCTCTTCAGTTCCTTGTAGCGCTCCGCGGCCCGGGCCTGACAACGCAGATGCGCGAGCTGCTTGCCGACCTCTTCGAGCACGTCGTCCACGCGCTCGAGATTCTCCCGGGTGTGGTGAATACGGTTTTCGGTTTCCCGCCGCCGCTCCTTGTAGCGCGAAACGCCGGCGGCCTCTTCCAGGAATTCGCGCAACTCCTCGGGTTTGGACTCCACCAGACGGCTGATCGTGCCCTGCTCCATGATCGCGTAGCTGCGCGGTCCAAGCCCCGTGCCGAGAAAGACGTCGGTAATGTCGCGGCGCCGGCAGCGGGTGCCGTTCAGGTAGTAGCTGGAGATTCCCTCGCGATCCACGCTGCGCCGGATCGCGATTTCGCTCCAGTTCGCATATTCGCCGCCGAGCCGACCCTCGCTGTTGTCGAAGACCATCTCGACCGCAGCGCTCCCAAGCGGCTGGCGGCCGGAGGAGCCATTGAAGATGACGTCAGACATCTGGCCGCCGCGCAAATGCCGCGCCGAACTTTCGCCCATGACCCAGCGCACGCCATCGACGATGTTCGACTTCCCCGAACCGTTGGGTCCGGCGATGCCGACGAGCACGCTGGGGAACTCGACACTGGTAGGGTCAACGAAGGACTTGAATCCCACCAGTTTAATCCGCTTGAGCCGCATTCGAGACCGTGGGGGCTTTACAAGGCGTTAGTGTAAATTATCGGCCGAGCCCACAGCCACGCCGCCATGCCGAGCGCTCCTTCTAGAACTCTCGAAACCTTCGCCAATCCGCAGTCGGACCGCGATTACACCATCCGCATGGATTTGCCCGAGTTCACCTGTCTGTGTCCGCTCACCGGCCAGCCGGACTTCGCGCGCCTCGAACTCCAATACGTGCCTGCCGAGCGCTGCGTGGAACTGAAAAGCCTCAAACTCTACCTGTGGTCCTACCGCGACGAGGGCGCCTTCCACGAGGCGGTCACGAACCGCATCGCCGACGATCTCGTCGCCGCCCTCGCCCCGCGTTACCTGCGTTTGCGTGCCCGGTTCAATGTGCGCGGCGGCATCACGACCGAGATCGTCGCCGAGCACCGCACGTCCGGCTGGAACGCCCCACCGCCCGTCACCCTGCCATGATCTCCGGCTTCCTGGCCGGCTTCCAGGCGCTGGTCAAGGGCGTGGAACTGATTACCGAGCCGGGCCTGCGCCGCTACGCCATCCTGCCGCTCCTGTGCTCGGTCCTCGCCTTCGTGGTGCTGATC
>JBOIBN010000013.1:0-42875 GCA_050739575.1 Gammaproteobacteria bacterium | reverse complement strand
CCCGTGGTCGCGAGCGGCGTCTTCGGCGCGCGCATGCAGGTCCGGCTGGTGAACGAAGGCCCGCTCACCTTCTGGCTGGAGGCCCGCTCCGGCGTATCATTGGAAGCGGACGGGACGCGGGAGTAAAGCGCATGGGACTCGGCGGCATCAGCGTCTGGCAGTTAATCCTGATCCTGCTGATCGCGGTATTTGCACTGGTGGCGGTTACGCTGCCCCACCCCGCTGACACGCCGATCACGCGGAATGACGGCACCGTGGAACAAGCGGAAGACGAAGCCTCCGACGAGGATCCGCCGCTCGGCGTCGGCTAGCAGGCTGTTGAAAAGCTACTGCGCTGGCATCTCGAACGCGGGCGGTGCTCGGAATCCTCATTTACCCATTCGTAAACTGCGGTTCCTGCGCTCCGTCGCGCAACCCGAAGGGACGGGACGGTTTTCGCCCGAGGCTTTTTCGCTCCACACTTATTTGGAATAACCAAACTGCGCCTGTCGCTCCGCGCCTTGAATGAAAACCGTCTCCGTCGCGCTCCGCGCAGTGGCCGATTCCGGTTCCACTTCGCTTGCTACGCTTTTCAGCAGCCTGCTTGGCCTGCGTGCCTCAAACGGCGACCGTGTGTCCGAAGAGCAGCGGATGCAGCACGAGTATCGTCGCGTAGATAAGGATGGCGATGAACATGAGCGCAAGATCGTAACCCGGCGGATAAACGCGCGGGGCGGGCACGATGCGTTTCCAGCGCAGGCCGAGATCGAAGAGCACATAAACGAAAAAGCTGCCGAAGAGCAGCAGCCCCGCGAGATCGCCGTTCGCGAGCAGATGCAATCCCGCCCATAGTCCGACGCCGAGGAGCATCGGGTGGCGCACGGCACGCTTGATGTTGCAGGGGAAATAGGCCGCGATCACGAGTATGAAGGCGAGCGGCATGAGCCCGACCGTGATCGGGTCGGCAAAAGGCGGCGGCGTCCACAGACCGACGTGTCCCGCGTGCTTTATGCCGAGCACTATGAGAATAATGCCGGCAAGCGAAATCGCACCGACGATGCCTTTGTATGCCCATTCGCCGATGCGGGCGACGAGCATCGGACGCAGGCTGGGAACGGTGAAGGCCAGATGCGCGGCGAAGAATACGATCAGGCCGAGTATGAGCAGGAACATGTCAGGTCTCCGGTTTGGTTGCTCAGGCGCGCGAACCCCAGTCGAAGGTTTCCAGATGGCGGCGCAGCGTCGCGGCGGCGGGGAAGCGGCGCAGAATCAGACTTCTTTTCAGGCCCAGGCAGATAGCCTTTACCTCAGGCGGCTGGCTCGCGTAGCGGACGCGCCCGCCGAGCGCCATGTGGAAGAGATGAATCGCATCGATTACATCGTCGCGCATGCTGATCCGCCACGGGCCGCTCCAACGGTAAGCATCCACCAGGCGCAACTCGAAGTCAATGCCGGTGCGGCGCACGATCAGGTTCCCCGCATGCACGTCGCCATGGTAATCGGAGAGTGCATGAATGGCTTCGAGTCCCGTCGCGAGGCGGTGCAGGAATACCAGCCCCTCGAAGGGCGTGAGCCGCCCGCTTGGTTGACGACGGAGGAATCCGGGCAGCACCTCGCCTTCGACGAGTTCCGAGACCAGCATGTGCACCCGCTCCTCCCCGAGCACGATCGTTTCGCTGGTGAGATAGGGAATGAGTATCGGGCAGCGGCGCAGGCGGTCCAGCTTGCGCGCGTACCAGGCGCTTACCCGTCCGCGCGGATCGCGCAGCGGATAAAACAGTTTAGCCGCGCGCTCGATGCCGGTTGCAAGCTCGACGACGCGGTACACCTCGCCTTCCCAGCCGCGACCGAGCAGCGCGAGCACGCGGTACTTGTCGGCGAGGAGCGCACCGTGAGGCAGCGCGAAAACCTTGGGAACGGGAGCGCGCGGCATCAGTCGAGTTCCGCCAAGACCGGCGCGTGATCGGAGGGCCGCTCCCAGCCGCGCGGCGATGTATCGATCCGAACCCCGCGGCAATGTTGGACGAGTGCCGACGACAACAGAATGTGATCAATGCGTAGGCCGAGATTGCGTCGAAACGCGGCCTGGCGATAGTCCCACCAGGAATAATGCCCCGTTGCCGGTTCGAACATCCGGAAGCTGTCCACCAGCCCGAGCGCGAGCAGTGCGCGGAACGCAGTGCGTTCCGGTTCGCTCACCAGCACCGAGCCTTCCCAGGCCGCTGGATCGTGCACGTCGCGATCCTCGGGCGCGATGTTGAAGTCGCCGACGACGGCAACTTGTTCGTACTCGCTGAGAAGTGTCTTTAGGAAACCCGCGAGCGCCGCGAGCCAATCGAGCTTGTAACGGTATTTGTCCGAGCCGACGGTCTGGCCGTTCGGGACGTAGGCGTTGACGAGGCAGAGCCCGTCCGCGCGGGCGACGAGAAGTCGTCGCTGTGCGTCCTCAAAACCGGGCAACGCATCGGCAAGGGGTTCGAGCGGTTCGCGTGACAGCAGTGCGACGCCGTTGTAGGCGGGCTGTCCCACGTGGAGCACATGCCAGCCGGTCCGGGTGAAGGCCTCCATCGGGAAAGCATCGTCGGCGACCTTGGTTTCCTGGAGTGCGAGCAGCGCCGGCTCGGACTCGGCGCTCCAGGCGAGCACCTGTTCGAGCCGCACCCTCAGAGAATTGACGTTCCAGGTCGCGAGCTTCATCGACAGCGGTTCGGAAGTATGGGAAAGCCAGCATTGTAGCCACAAAAAACGGGCCGGCAGAGTTGCCGGCCCGTCGATGCAAGCGAAGCCGCGATTTATACCGGCAGACGCTTGCCGGTTTTCGGTTTTTCCTGACGCCGGCCTAATCCGTCAGCCGATGCGCGTTGCGGGGCGCCCGTCGAATTTCTCCCCGCCATGCCGTTGACTGCATGTCCCGCGCAAGCGTATGCATGGCAGTAGCTGGCGGCGGCTCAGGTTTGTTATTTTCCGGTTTCGGCTTTTTCTTGTGGTCCTCCTCGGGTGGCGGCGGCTTGCTACCCGGTTTGCCCGGATGCTCCTGCGGGTGAGGCGGAGCAGCCGGTTTCGGCTGGCTGCCTTGGGGGGGGCGGGAAGCCGGCTTCGGGTTCGGTTTGTGCATAGGCGGCGGCGGTTGCACCTTGGCTGCAGCGGATGGCTTGCCGTGATTGTTCTTGTAGCGCATGGACGGATTCTTCATGGCCGTTTGGCCATGTTGTTGCTGGTAGGGTGTCGGACCGGCACGCCGTTGACCGGCCCAGGTCTGTTCCTGCTTCGTCGGGCGCCACGTGGAGCCGCCCTTGCCGCCGTTGTAACTGACCCGTGGCCCCCTGTACTGTCTGGGAACGGGCTGGCTGTACACGTAGACATTTCGGACGTTCACGTTGACTAAGATGCGGTTGTAGTAGAAGTGGTTCTGGTGCCAGTAGCCGCCGTAATATCCCCTGCCGGGATAGCCGTACCCGTAGTTGATGCCGCCGTAAAAACCGACGTGCGGACCCCAGTAGCCCGCATGCCACACGTACCGTCTGCCATACCAGCCCCAGTAACCCGGTGTCCACAGCAAGCCGACGGCAGGCGGCAATACCCAAGCGCCGGGCACCCAATAGTAACCGTAGGGGCCGTAGGCCCAGTAGCCCGGCATCCAGATATAGCCGGGAGCCGGCAGAACCGGTTGCGGATAATAAGGCAGCGGCGGCGGGGCGAAATTCACCGAAATTCCGATACTGACCTGCGCCGATGCCGATGAGGCCGGAAGCATGGATGCGGACAGTGCCAGCGCCGCCGTCAGCAAGAGTCCTGTCGTCAAGCGTTTCATGGGTTACCTCCTAAGGTGGGTGCAAGCTGAATTTACGAACGCCGATTACAAGGCATCCACTCATAATATAGACGCTTTCTCCCCGAGAGAAGTTCGGCGGATTGCAAAGCGCAACAATTCGCGCGCACCTCCGATGCAACGCCGTTGCAATAGCGCGCTTTTCAGTCCGCAATTAATTGCGCACCGATAGCGTCATCGGTCTTGATGGTGCGGTTTTGCGCGCAATCGCTTGTTACTGTTTTTATCGTTCCGGGAACCCGGAATTAAACGTTATTTTGCGATTCCTCCGCGGGCCGTATTTGTTCAAACCGTACCCGCAGCGAATTCAAGTTCGAGATCGCGAGCTTCCTCGACGCTGACAGCAAAGCAGGGAACAGGCGGCATCGTAGCCATAAAAAACGGGCCGGCAGAGTGCCGGCCCGTCGGTGCAAGCGGAGCCGCGATTTATGCCGGCGGACGCTTGTCGTTTTTCTGTTTTTGCTGACGCTGGGCGTAGGCTGCCGCGCGTTGCGTGTTTTTGGGCGCCTGCCGAGCCTGTCGCCAAGCCGGAGGCGGCGTCTCGCGCTCAAGCGTACGCATGCCGGCGTGCGGAGGCGGCTTCGGATTATTGTTTTGCTGGTTCGGCTTTTTGTTGTGTTGCTCCTCGGACGGCGGTGGCTGGTTGCCGGGTCTGCCGGACTGTGCCCCGGGGTAGGAAGCCGGCTTGGGCTCGTAGCCTTGAGGGGGCCGGTTGGGCTCCTGATTCGGCTTCTGGGACTGATACTGCGGCGGCGGCTGGCTGCCGGGTTTGCCGGACTGTTCCCCCGGATAGGAAGCCGGTTTGGGCTGGTAGCCTTGGGGTGGTTTGTTGGGCTCCTGATTCGGCTTTTGTGACTGATACCGGGGCGGCGGCTGGTTGACCGGTTTGCCCGACTGTGCCCCAAGGTAGGACGAACCCGGCTTGGGCTGGTTGCCTTGAGTGGGCCGTGTAGCCGGTTTCTGGTTCGACTGTTGCGTGCCCTGGTACGGCTTGGCGGCGATGACGGGCGGCTTGCCCTGATTGTTCTTGTAGCGCATGTCCGGAGCCTTCAGGGCCGCGTCGCGGTACTTCATCTGCTGGGTCGTCGGACCGGCACGCCGTTCGCGGGCCCAGGTCAGCTCCTGCTTCGTAGGACGAAACGTGGAGCCGCCCTTGCCGCCGTTGTAGCTGACCCGCGGCCCCCGGTACTTGCTGGGAACGGGTTTGTTGTAAACGTAGACATTACGGATGTTTATGTTGACTACGGCGCGGTTGTAGTAGAAGCGCCCGCGATTCCAGTAGCCGCCGTAATATCCACGGCCGGGGTAGCCATAGCCGTAGTTGATGCCGCCGTAAAAGCCGACATAGGGCCCCCAATAGCCCGCATACCAGCGGTAATATCCGCCGTACCAGCCCCAGTAACCCGGCGTCCACAGCAAGCCGACGGCGGGCGGCAACACCCAGGCGCCGGGCACCCAGTAATAGCCGTAGGCACCGTAGGCCCAGTAGCCCGGTACCCAGATATAGCCGGGAGCCGGGAGGACAGGCTGCTGATAATAAGGCAGCGGCGGCGGGGCGAAGTTAACTGAAATTCCGACGCTGACCTGCGCCGATGCCGATGAGGCCGGAAGCATGGATGCGGACAGCGCCAGTGCCGCCGTCAGCATGAGTCCTGTCGTTATGCGTTTCATGACTAACCTCCAAGGTGGATGCAAGTTGAATCCGGGATCGATCATAAGGTATCCACACATGAATTTTGTGCTCGATACGTGCAAAAAGTTCGTCGGGTTACAAAGCGCAACAATTCGCTTTACCGCTCGCTACCACGGCATTTGCAATAGATCTTCTTTCAGTCTGCACTTCACTGCGTATTAATGGCGTCTTCCATTCTGGTGACGCAGTTTTCGGCGCAATCTCCTGTTACAAATTTGTTGTTCGAAGAAGGGCGATTAATCGTCGTTTTGCCGCTTTCGCGCAAGCGGAACTTGTTTGGACCGCACCTTCGGCGAATTGGCGTTCCAGACTGCAAGCTTCATCGGCATTGACAAGAACGCAATAAAGCCTGCATCGCAGTCACAAAAAACGGGCCGGCAGAGGCGCCGGCCCGAAGTGCCCGTGGAACCGTGGTTTACTGCGGCGGGTGTTTGTTCCCTTTCGGTTTTCCGGGACGTCTGGCGTTGAATGCCGCGCGATACGCGTTTTGGGGCGATCGCCGAACTTGTCGCCAGGCCGGTGATGGCTTCACTCGCATGCGCGGAGGGTTTGCGACGCGCGAAGGCAAGCGCGGCCTGTACGCATAGGCTTGATTGATGCGAACCGACGGTTGCTTCAACCTTTGTATGCGTTGAGACGGCATGCGCCGGTTGTACGCAGCGGCTGCTCGCGCCATCGGATCGCTGACACGTCTGGCGGCGCCAATCGCCGGTTCGGGGCGCGGCACTCTCGACTGCAGCTTGCCGAGGGCGGTCGGGCGAGTCGCTAGCCTGGCATAGAAAGGTTTGCCCTGATTGTTCTTGTAGCGCATGGCCGGAGCCTTCAGGGCCGCGTCGCGGTATCTCATCTGCGCGGTCGTCTGACCGGCACGCCGTTCGCGAGCCCAGGTCAGTTGCTGCTTGGTCGGACGCAGCGTGGTGCCGCCCTTGCCGCCGTTGTAGCTGACCCGTCGCCCCCTGTTCTTGTAAGCAACGGGTTTGTTGTAAACGTAATAGACATTGCGGATATTCACGTTGACGACGGCACGGTTGTAGTAGAAGTGTCCGCGATTCCAGTAGCCGCCGTTATAGCCTCTACCCGGATAGCCGTAGCCATAGTTGATACCGCCGTAGAAGCCGACGCGGAGCCCCCAGTAGCCTGCATGCCACCGGTAGTATCCGCCGCCCCAGCCCCAGTAACCCGGCGTCCACAGCAAGCCGACGGCAGGCGGCAACACCCAGGCGCCGGGCACCCAGTAGTAGCCGTAGGGGCCATAGGCCCAGTAACCCGGTACCCAGATATAGCCGGGAGCCGGCAGGATCGGTTGCTGATAATAAGGCAGCGGCGGCGGGGCGAAGCCCACCGAAATTCCGGCACTGACACCCGCGGACGCAGATGAGGCCGGAAGCATGGTTGCCGGCAGCGCGAGTACCGCCGCCAGCATGAGTCCTGTTGTTATGCGTTGCATGGTTCACCTCCAAAGTGGATGCGAGCTGAAATTACGATTACCGATTACAAGGCATCCACATAATTGGAGTTTAATGCTTGAGAAAAGTTTTGTGGGTTACCATGTGGTAACGATTCGGCCATCTTCTGTTTGCAACGGTGTTGAAATAGTGTTTTTCAAGCCTTATTCATTGCGTATGGATGCATTATCCATATTGATAATGTGGTTTGGTTGAAACAACTTGTTACAAGTTTGCACATCAAGAAGCTCTGATCAATCGTTATCCTGTCATTGTCGCGCAGACATGCGCATGCCGGGCCTTTCCTGCCCGGAATCGAGCGCTTGTGAGTTCGTTTCCCGATTCGTGGTGGCGTATCCATGCGCCAAGCTAAACCTCTGAATAAATCAGAGGTTCCCCAGACCTCCTGAAAGCGATAAACTAGGCGTCCGTTTTCGAGTGAATGGCAAGCAAATCATGCTTCTTTCCGCGAAGGACAAATTACAACCGGTCGAATCAGAACGGGCAAATCCATGATATCGGCGCAAGAAGCACTCGAACGGCTCCGCGAAGGCAATAGCCGCTTTGTAGCCAATCTCGGCAATACCGACGACTCGCCCGGCCGCGCGCGACCGATCGAGTTGACGATGGACCAGGCGCCCTTCGCGATCGTTCTCGGCTGTTCGGACTCGCGGGTGCCGGTCGAGATCGTATTCGATCAGGGCCTGGGCGATCTGTTCGTCATTCGCGTCGCCGGTAATATCGTCGCACCTTCGTTAATCGGCAGCGTCGAGTTCGCGGCGTCGCGATTCGGGACACGGTTGGTGGTGGTGCTCGGGCATTCGCAATGCGGCGCCGTGCGGGCGACCATCGAAGAGCTGCAACGGCCTGCGGAAGGCCAGTCGCCCAACCTGCGTTCGATCGTCGATCGTGTCCGGCCCGCGCTCGAAGGTCTGTTGAAGACGGAACTCAAGCACGACCTGAATGCACTCTGGCGGCAAGGTGTGCGTTCCAACGTGAGTGCATCGGTCAACCAGTTACGCGCCGGCTCCGCAATCCTGGAACAACTGATGCGTAACGACGGCCTTCTCGTCGTCGGCGCCGAGTATTCGACCGAAACCGGAATCGTCGAATTCTTCGACGGAATCGAGTCCGCGTGACTGGCTCTACTGCACCGAAGGCATCGCGATTATTAGACGATAACCAAATTACTGTGTAGTTATACCCTGGAAAAGGAAAAGAGCTCCGGGTTTTGATAAAGATCAAAACGTCTGATGAGTGTCAAGTGATGCCGTAAAGGGCGAGTAGCGGCGCCGGATCGGGGTCGTGGCCGCGGAATGCTCGGTAGAGTTCGCGTGCCGATCGGCTGCCGCCGAAAGCGAGTACGGTGCGCGCCAGCAGTTTCCCTGCTTCGGGATTTAGCTGCTTGCCGTTTGCAAAAGTGGCGAAGCCATCGCGAGCCATGACTTCGGCCCATAGATAGCTGTAATAGCCGGCTGCGTAGCTGCCGGCGAAGATGTGCGCGAAACTGCATTCGGTCCGGTCCAGCTGGGAAAGCGGCGTTACGCGTACTTCCTTGCGAACGTCGGCAAGAGTCCGCCGCACGTCGGCGATGTCGGGCGCAGATACAGCCAGCGTATGCAGTTCGAGGTCGAAGAGCGCGAATTCGAGTTGGCGCACGAGCCGGAGTGCGCCCTGGAAACGGCGTGAGTTGCCGAGCGCTTCGATCAGTTCAGCTGGCAATGGCGCGCCGGTTTCTACCTCGGCCGCAAGCGCGTGAAGTCCCGCCGGGTGCCAGGCGAATTCCTCGTGCAGTTGACTCGGGAATTCGACGGCATCCCATTCCACACCGTTGATGCCGCCGACCGACGGGTAGTCCACCGTGCTCAGCAGATGATGCAGACAATGGCCGAGTTCGTGACAGAGTGTGACAACATCGTCGTGTGCGATGAGCGCCGGACGCCCGCGAGCGGGCCGCATGAAATTGGCGTTGAGAAATGCGACCGGATGCCGGATCACGTCCGCAAGACGCAGGCGATGACCGCCTTCGTCCATCCAGGCACCGCCGCGCTTGCCGGGTCGGGCGTAAAGATCGATATACAGCCGGCCGATTCGCCGGCCGTGGGAATCGGTCAGCTCCCACACCATGACGTCGGGATGCCAGACCGGCGCGTTCGTGTTGCTGCGGAAATGCAGGCCATAGAGTTCGCGGCAAAGTTTGCGCAGCCCGGCAATTACGCGCTCCAGCGGCAGATAAAGGCGCAGCATTTCTTCGTCGAAACCGTAGCGTTCTTCGCGAAGCTTCTCCGAGTAGTAACCGATGTCCCATGGAGCGAGCGGATCGCGAAGTCCGTGCGTCGCGGCAAACCGTGAGAGTTCGGCGAACTCCTGGTCGGCGCGCGGACGAGCACGTTGCGCAAGGTCATGCAGGAATGCCTCGACTTCCCTGGAGCTGCGCGCCATGCGTTCGACGAGCGCATAGTCGGCATAGTTCTCATAACCGAGCGTGTGGGCAAGCCGATGGCGCGCCGCGAGTATCGTCTCGATAAGCGGCGCATTGTCGAAGCGCCCGGCCTGCGGTCCCGCATCGGAGGCGCGGCTCACCCAGGCTTCGTACACCTGGCGGCGCAATGAACGATTCCCCGCATGCGTAAGCACGGCGTCCACGACGCCGGGGTCGAGTGTGAGCAACCAACCTTCGCTTTCGGCTCCCCGGGCGCGTTCCGCCAGCACCGCCGTCGCAGCCTCGGGTAACCCGACAAGCTTCTCTTTATCAGTGATCGGCAGGCGCCATGCATCAGTCGCGTCGAGCAGTTGCGTCTCGAAACGGTTGCCGAGTTCGCTCAGTTCCGCGATGAGGCCGCGCACCGCTTCGCGTTCGGCGGGCGGGAGTTCCGCGCCGGAGAGCCGGAAGCCGACGAGTGCATGACGCACGAGCGTCTGTTCCGCTTTCGGTCGCCGTGCAAAGTCAGCTCCCGTGGATAACGCTTTGAATGCCTTGTAAAGCCCCTGATGCTGACCGAACCATGTTTCGTAATCGGTGAAGGCGGCGAGGGTTCTTTCGTAGGCTGCGCGCACCGAGGGCGTCGAGGCTACGGCGTTCAGGTGTTTGAGCGGTGCGAAACGACGGTCGAGATCTTCGTCGATGAGTTCGAGCGTCGGGATCAGTGCCTCCAGGTCCGTCTCGATCGCGGCCTCGACACGTTTGCGTGCATCTGCGACCCGGCGCAAGAGATCGTCGGCGACGGTAGCCGGATCGAGATCGCGAAACGCAAGCCCACGTGGTGGATTTGGAGGTCCAAAAGACTTGTTATGGGGCGATTTGCCTAAAGCATGTTTCGTATTTCTCAAAGGCTGCGGCCGTCGACGTGCTTGATCTTCAACGCGGCGATATCCACGTCTTCGAGACAGCGGACATTAATGGCTGCCATCTCGTTGCCCTCTTTGTCGGCGCCAAGGGCGAACGGCGAGCATCCGCAGTTCGGGCAAAAGTGATGATGAATTCGATGCGCGTTGAAGCCGTAGTCCGCCAGTGCATCTACCGGGGTTTTGAGGCTGAGTTTTCCGCGTGGCACGAATGTGAGCAAGTGCCCGCGGCGTTGGCAAATCGAGCAATTGCACTCGATGACTTCGCCGATTTTGCAATCGACTTCGTAGGCGATTTTTCTGCAATGACAACTGCCTTGGTAAATCATTTCGGTACTCCTTGGAAAAGGAGCCGGCTCCAGAGCCGGCCCCGAAGTTCGCAAATACGGTGAAAAGGTCTTATTCGCCCTCTTTCCCGGCCAGGCCGCGATACTTGAGCATGGGCCCGATTTTGGGTTTGCTGCCGTAGAAATCCTCGAACATTTTCTCCAGGTCTTCGGTGTTCCCACGCGAGAGAATCATGTCGCGATAACGCTGTCCGTTCTTGCGCGTGAGACCGCCGTTATCGAGGAACCACTGGTAGGAGTCGTCGCACAGCATCTGCGTCCACATGTAGGCGTAGTAGCCCGCCGCGTAGCCGTTGGCCCAGATGTGCATGAAGTAAGTGGAGCGGTAACGCGGCGGAACCTGGGGCACGTACACTCCGGTCTTCTTGAGCGCCGCGAGTTCGAACTTGTCCACGTTCTGCTCGGGCGCGCTTGCCGGCAGTTCATGCCATTGCATGTCGAGTTCGGCCGCGGCGACCAGCTCGGTCATGTCGTAACCCGAGTTGAAGTATCTCGCCTTCATCATTTTCGCAACCAGTGCTTTGGGCATCGGCTGGCCGGTTTTGTAGTTGAGCGCGTAGTGTTCGAACACCTTGGGATACAGCGCCCAGTGTTCGTTGAATTGCGATGGGTACTCGACGAAGTCGCGTGCCGTATTGGTTCCGGACAGGCTTGGATATTCCTCGTCGGCGAAAAATCCGTTCAGTGCGTGGCCGAATTCGTGAAACAGCGTCGTGACCTCGTCGAAGGTCAGCAGCGTGGGCTGGCCCGCCGGCGGCTTGGGAATGTTGGTGACGTTGTAGATCACGGGCAGCGTGCCGAGGAGCTTGGACTGCTGGACCAGATTGTCCATCCAGGCGCCGCCGCCTTTGTTGTCGCGCTTGTAGTAATCGGCATAGAAAAGGCCGAGCGGCTTGCCGTCCTTGTCGTACACCTCGAACACGCGCACGTCAGGCTGCCACACGGGCAGGTCGTGACGTTCCTTGAAGGTGATGCCGTAAAGCTGGTTGGCGGCGTAGAACACGCCTTTCGTCAACACGTTGTTGAGTTCGAAATAGGGCTTGGTTTCGTTTTCGTCCAGATCGTATTTCTGCTTGCTCAACTGTTCGGCGTAATACTCCCAGTCCCAGGGCTGGAGCTTGAATTTGCCGCCGTCCTGGTTGATGACCTTCTGCAATTCCTTGGCCTCATCCTGCGCCCGTGCAGTGGACGGGCCGACCAGCTTGCCGAGAAAGTCGTCTACCGTTTGCGGCGTCTTCGCCATCTGGTCGGTCAGTTTCCACGCGGCATAGTCGGGATAACCCAGGAGCTTCGCCTGTTCGGCACGAACTTTGGCGAGTTCGCTGATCGTCGCACGGGTATCGTCGGCATTGCCCTTCTCGGCGCGGTTCCAGGAGCTCTCGAACAACTGCTCGCGCACGTTGCGATTTTGCAGCTGGGAGAGATCCGGCTGCTGGGTCGTGTTCTGCAGCGGAATCACCCATTTCCCGTCGAGTCCCCGCCCCTTGGCCGCATCGGCGGCGGCAGCGATTTGAGCATCGCTCAATCCGGCGAGTTGGGACTTGTCGGAGACGACCAGCGCGCCGTCCTGGGTCGCCGCCAGCAGCTTGTTGGTGAACTGCGCGCTCAGCGTGGCCGCGCGCTTGTTGAGCTTCTTGAGTTTGGCCTTGTCCGCATCGGACAGGTTGGCGCCCGCATGCACGAACTGCTGGTGGTAGTACCAGAGCAGGCGCGCGGACTCGGGATCGAGCTTGAGCTTGTCGCGCTCGTCATAAAGGGTTTTTACCCGCGCGTACAGCTTCGGATTGAGATAGATCGCATCCTCGTGTGCGGCAAGCTTGGGCGCCTCTTCTTCCTGCACTTTCTGGAGCGTGGGATTGGTGTTGGCGCTCGACAGCAGGTTGAACACCATCGATACGCGGTCGAGTGTCTGTCCGCTTTTTTCCAGGGCTACGATCGTGTTCTCGAAAGTAGGCGGCGCAGAGTTGCCTGCAATCTCCTCGATCTCGGCGAGTTGCTGCTTCATGCCCGCTTCGAACGCCGGCTGGTAATCGCCGTTGCTGATCTTGTCGAAGGGCGGCGCCTGGAACGGCAGGGTGCTCGGCTGCATGAGCGGATTGGTGCTCGACGCCGGGGCCGTGGACGTCGCGGCGGCGGGAGCCGAAGCGCTGGTTGTGTTCTGCGCGTCGCCGGCGAAGGCTGTGGAGCCGACGGCGAGCGCGGCCGCGCCGGCGAGGGCAATTGTTACGGTTCGATTCATGACAGGTGTTTCCTCATGCTTGAGCGGAAGAGATGATTGGCCGGCGATGCCAACGTGCCTGAAGCTACTTTACCCCGTGCGGCGGCGCGAGGCCAAGCGGGCGCGCAGCGAACGAGGCGTGATGCTTACGCGGGTGTATGCTCGCCCACGGTCTTACGGCGCGGCACGGACATGCGGGTACTGGGCATCGAAACCTCCTGCGACGAAACCGGAGTTGCCGTCTATGAGACGGGCGCCGGCATCGTCTGGGAAGAACTCTACAGCCAGATCGAGTTGCATCGACGCTACGGCGGCGTGGTGCCCGAACTCGCCTCGCGCGATCACGTGCTTCGTCTGGCGCCGATGCTGTCCGCGGCGCTGGCGGCCGTTCCGGCGCCGGATGCGATCGCCTACACCGCGGGTCCGGGACTGGTGGGGGCGCTCCTCGTCGGCGCCGCCGTCGCCGAAGGTTATGCGGCCGCCCGCAATATTCCCGTGCTCGGGATCAACCATCTTGAAGGCCATCTGCTCGCACCCTTCATGACCGATGACGCGATCGGTTTTCCATTTGTCGCGCTGCTCGTCTCCGGCGGCCACACATTATTGATCGAGGCATGCGAACTCGGGTGCTACCGGGTGCTCGGCACCACGCTCGACGACGCGGCGGGCGAGGCCTTCGACAAGACGGCGACCCTGTTGGGACTGCCTTATCCGGGTGGCCCTGCATTGGCCCGGCTCGCTGCCGTCGGCCGGCCCGGCCGTTTTGATTTGCCACGTCCTCTGCTCGATCGCCCCGGCTGCGATTTTTCCTTCAGCGGGCTCAAGACCGCCGTGCTCTATGCGGCCCGCGGGATGAGGGCGGGAAGCGAGGAGGCGCGGGCCGATCTCGCCAGGGCCTTCGAGGATGCCGTTGTGGAAACGCTGGCCGTCAAGGCGGCCCGCGCACTCGAAGCGACGGGACTTGCGACGCTCGTCGTAGCGGGCGGCGTGGCGGCGAATGAACGACTGCGTGCGGTGCTCGATGAGATGACCCGGGCGCGCGGCGCGCGTGCGATCTTCCCCCCCCAGAGATTATGCACAGACAATGGTGCGATGATTGCCTATGCGGGCTGGCGGCGGTTTGCCGCGGGCGAGTGCGGAGGCGCTGGTGAGGTGCGGGCGCGCTGGCCGCTCGATGCCTTGCATCCGCCGGGACCGTCAAACGGATAAGGAGACGACATGGATCGGGTAGTAATCGAGACGCTCAAAATTCCGACCACTATCGGAATCTACGAATGGGAGCGGCGGATTCGCCAGCACGTAATCTTTGACCTGGAACTCGGCACGGATGTCGCCCGCGCCGCCGCGAGCGACCGCATTGAGGATGCGCTGGATTACAAGGCGGTTGCGAAACGTGTGCGTGCCTTCGTCGAGTCGTCTGATTTCCATCTCGTCGAATCTCTGGCCGAGGCCGTGGCGAAACTGTTGCGCGAGGAATTCGGCATCGCGTGGGTGCGAGTCAGCGTCCGCAAACCGGGTGCGGTGACCGCTGCGGCGGCCGTCGGGGTTACGATCGAACGCGGCAAGCTCGATGACTGACCGCGATATCTATATCGCGCTCGGCAGCAACATCGAACCCGATCGCCACATTCCGGCGGCCCTCGCGGCACTCGCTCCAGCCTACGGCCCGCTCGCCCGTTCGCCCGCCTATCGTTCCGCCGCACACGGCTTTACCGGTGCCGATTTTGTGAACTGCGTGGTTCGCGGACGCGCCGATGCCTCGCCCGAATTGATCGTGGCGTATCTGAAGACGCTGGAACAGTTGGCCGGCCGCCGGCACGGCCATGCAATCGGGCCGCGTGAACTCGATCTCGACTTGATCCTTTATGGGGATGAGGTCATAACACAGCCCGGATTGACGATTCCACGGCCTGATGTTCTGCGTTATGCCTTCGTCTTGCGTCCGCTGGCCGATATTGCGCCAGAAAAAGCGCATCCCGAAACCAGGCAAAGTTTTGCCTGGCACTGGGAACACTTCGATGGCGAGGGGACGCCGCTGAAACCGATATCGCTGGAGTGCGCCTGAAGCGCGATACGTCAGGCGCAGGATAGATCGGAATTTCCCCGATGGCGGCGCAAAATCGAATGGCTGGGGCCAATGGTCGGGGTGACAGGATTTGAACCTGCGACCCCTACGTCCCGAACGTAGTGCTCTACCAGGCTGAGCTACACCCCGAAGTGCCTATCTTATTGCATGCACCGGAACGGGCGCAATGCACGACCACGGGACATGAATTCAGCTCCAGCCGAGTCCCGAGTCAGTACGCGCGTTCGACGGCGAAGCGCGCGAGCGCCGCAAGGGCGTTGCGGTGGGGCGATCCGGGAAGCGCGGTGAGTGCGGTGCAGGCGCTGTTGCAAAAACTTTCGGCGCGCTCGCGCACGTAAGCGAGAGCGTGGGTGCTGTCGATGGTGGCGAGCACCTTCGCCAGCGAGTCGGTACCGCCGCGCTCGATTGCCCGTCGCAGGTATTCCGCGTCGTCCGGTGCCGCCTGGTCGCGAGCACGGATGAGCGGAAGCGTGGCCTTGCCTTCGGCGAGATCGTCACCGAGGTTTTTGCCGGTTTGCGCCGGGTCCGCGCTGTAATCGAGCACGTCGTCCACGAGCTGATAGGCGATGCCGAGGTTGAGTCCGTAGGCCCCGAGGGCATCCTCTTCAGTGCGCGAACGCCCGGCGACCACCGCCCCGAGCCTTGCCGCGGCCTCGAACAGACGTGCCGTCTTGCGCTCGATCACGTCGAAGTACCGCGTCTCGCTGGTGTCCGGATCGTTGCAGTGGATGAGTTGCAGCACTTCGCCCTCCGCGACCGCGTTGGTGGCATCGGCAAGCACAGCCATAACGCGCATGCGTTCGACCTCGACCATCATCTGGAAGGCGCGCGAGTAAAGAAAATCGCCCACCAGCACACTCGCCGCATTGCCCCACAGCGCATTTGCCGTGCGCCGCCCGCGCCGCCGCTCCGAACCGTCCACCACGTCGTCGTGTAGCAGCGTCGCGGTGTGGATGAACTCGACCACGGCGGCGAGGTTCACGTGTTGTTCACCTTCATAGCCCGCGGCGCGTGCAGCGAGAAGCACGATCAGCGGGCGCAGCCGCTTGCCGCCGCTGGCGACGATGTGGTTGGCGAGCTCGTTGATCAGCTCGACGTCGGAGGCGAGGCGCTCGCCGATGAATCGATCGACCGCGTGGAGGTCGTCACCGACGAGCGCGGTTATCTCGTCCAGTTTCATGGGAATCCAGCTCGCATAGTTTGACGATCGTAGGCAGTGGAGCGCCCGGAAGTCAACGCGGGACGGTTTCGCCTTGACGCACGGGAGCCCCCCGGCTTATGATTTCCCGCTTGATTTTTTCAAATGGCGCGGCGGTTGATATGTACGCGGTGATTTTCTCGGGCGGCAAACAGTATCCGGTCAAACCCGGCGAGGTGATCCGGCTGGAGAAGCTTCCGGCGGCGGTGGGCGAGACCGTGGAGTTCGAACAGGTCGCTCTCATCGCGGGTGACGACGGCCAGGTAAGCGTGGGCGCCCCCTTCGTGGAAGGCGGTCGCGTGCGGGGCGAGGTCGCGGCGCACGGGCGCGGGGATAAGGTGCGGGTGATCAAGTTTCGCCGGCGCAAGAACTATCGCCGCCTCCAAGGGCATCGCCAAGCCTATACCGACGTCAAGATAGCTGATATTCTCAACTCAGTAAGTTCGGAGCGCACAGATGGCTCATAAAAAAGCAGGCGGTAGTTCACGCAATGGCCGCGATTCCCAATCCAAACGCCTCGGCGTGAAGCGCTTCGGTGGCCAGCAGGTCGGCGCAGGCGAAATTATCGTGCGCCAGCGCGGTACCCGGTTCCATCCGGGCAAAAACATCGGGCTCGGGCGGGACCATACGCTCTTTGCGACGGCCGCCGGACGGGTGGATTTCGCCGTGCATGGACCCAAAAGCCGCCAATTCGTCTCCATTCTCACCGACTGAACGATCTGAGTGCGGTAACCTGAAAGCCCCGGCCCTGCCGGGGCTTTTTGCATGAGCGGATAAATGAAGTTCGTTGATGAAGCCAGCATCGTGGTGGAGGCCGGTCGCGGCGGCGCGGGCTGCGTGAGCTTCCGGCGCGAGAAGTACATTCCGCGCGGCGGTCCGGACGGAGGCGACGGAGGTGACGGCGGCAGTATCTTTCTCCACGCCAAGCCGGGTTTGAATACGCTGGTGGATTTCCGCACCGCCCGCCGGTTTCGCGCCGAATCGGGCAAGGCCGGGGCCGGGCGGCAGCGTTCCGGCGTTTCCGGTACCGATCTCGAAGTGTCGGTGCCCCCGGGAACGCTGGTATTCGTGGCCGATACCGGAGAGCCGATCGGCGATCTCGCCGAGCCCGGCGCGCGCCTTCTCGTTGCCCGCGGCGGACGCGGAGGACGCGGCAATGTGCACTACAAGTCGAGCGTCAATCGAGCCCCGCGGCGAGCGACGCCCGGCACCGAGGGCGAGGCGCGCACGCTGCGCCTCGAACTGAAGCTGCTCGCCGACGTGGGTCTGGTCGGCTTGCCCAATGCCGGCAAATCATCCCTGCTGGCAGCGATTTCCGCGGCCCGCCCCAAGGTGGCGGACTATCCCTTCACGACGCTCCATCCGGAGCTGGGCGTCGTGCGTCTGGGCCCCGAGCGGAGTTTCGTCGTCGCCGATATGCCCGGTTTGATCGAGGGCGCGGCCGTGGGCCATGGCCTCGGCATCCAGTTCCTGCGCCATGTCGAGCGCACGCGCCTGCTGCTTCATCTGGTGGATTTGGCGCCGCCCGAAGGTTTCGACGCGGGGGTGGTGCGTACGATCGAGCGCGAATTGCGCACGCACGCCGCGGGACTCGCCGAACGTGAGCGCTGGCTCGTTTTCACCAAGGCCGATTTGCTGGATGCGGTCGAGGCCCGAGCCAGGGCGCAGGAGGCGGCAGCTGCGCTCGAATGGCAGGGACGATGGTTTGTGATTTCGGCGTTGGCCCGCAAGGGGCTGGACGAATTGCTGGAAGCCGCCGGCGCCTGGGTGGCGAACGCCGGGGAACCGGTCAGGCCGGCGTGGACAGACGCTTGATGCGCTGGTTCAGCCGGTGCTTGTAGCGTGCGGCGGCGTTCTTGTTCAGAATGCCCTTGCCCGCCATCGTGTCTATTTCGGGAACGACGGCCTCGAACGTGGCGCGCGCGGCCGCGGCATCGCTGCTTGCACTGGCCTTCTCGACCTTCTTGATCGCGGTGCGGACGCGCGAGCGCAGCTTTTGATTGTGGGCCCGGCGCGTTTCGGCCTGGCGGGCGCGTTTGCGCGCCTGGGAGGTATTGGCCACGGAATCTCCGCGAGAGTCTTTATGAAGCTACATAGTATGCCGCGAATTGCGTTCATCCTCAAGCCGCAGCCGGAAAGCTAAGCAGATGAAACGAGGGTTTGTCGGCAATCTTTCCACCGTAGGGGGCTTCACGCTCATCTCGCGGATACTCGGTTTTGCGCGCGACATCGTGTTTGCGACGCACTTCGGGGCCGGATTTGGCATGGATGCCTTCCTGGTCGCATTCAAGATTCCGAATTTCGGCCGCCGGCTGTTTGCCGAGGGCGCCTTCTCCCAGGCTTTCGTGCCGGTGCTTTCCGAGTACCGGGCGACGCGCAGCGAAGAAGAAGTGCGCGACCTTGTATCGCGGACCGAAGGAAGCCTGGCGACGGTACTCGTCCTTATCACCGCCGTGGGCGTACTCGCAACGCCGATATTCATCTGGATGTTCGCGCCCGGCTTTCACGCCAACCCACCCAAGTTCGAGCTTGCAACGGGGCTCCTGCGCCTGACCTTCCCGTATCTCCTGTTCATCTCGCTGGTAGCCATGGCGGGGGGCGTTTTGAACACGCACGGCAGTTTTGGGCCGCCGGCCTTCGCGCCCGTGTTCCTGAATGCGGCCTTCATCATCGCGGCCATCGTCGTTGCACCGCACCTGGTCGAGCCCGGCTACGCGCTCGCGGGTGCCGTGCTCGTCGCGGGCGTCTTGCAGCTGGCGCTGCAGCTTCCCTACCTCGCCCGCCACCGGATGCTGGTGCGCCCGCGCCTCGGTTTTGCGCACGCAGGCGTGCGGCGCATCTTCCGTCTGATGATCCCGGTCATGTTCGGCGCCTCGGTGACGCAGCTCAACCTGCTTGTCGATACGGTGATCGCTTCGTTTCTTGCGAGCGGCAGCGTGAGCTGGCTGTATTACTCCGACCGACTGATGGAGTTTCCCCTCGGTGTCTTCGCCGTAGCGCTCGGGACGATCATTCTGCCGGGGCTTGCGAGCCATCACGCCCGCGGCGAGCATGGCAGCTACTCCGCGGTACTCGATCGGGCGCTGCGCCTGACCGTGCTCACCATGCCGGTCGCGGCAGTGGTTTTGATCGTGCTCGCCGGTCCGCTGGTTGCAACGCTCTTCGGCTACGGCGAGTTCAGCCGGCACGACGTGTACATGGCTGCCGCGAGCGTCATGACCTATGCCGTCGGCCTTACCGCCTTTGCATTGGTGAAAGTGCTTTCGCCCGCCTATTTCGCGCGTCAGGAAACCCGCAAGCCGGTTCGGATCGGCATCCTTGCGGTGAGCGTCAACCTCGCGCTTAATGGTGTGCTCGTCGTGCCTTGGGCGCTCGCCGGCGGGACCGCCCCGCATGCAGGCATCGCGTTTTCGACCTCCGTCGCCGCCTTGGTGAACGCGGCGCTTTTATGGTGGGGATTGCGTCGCCAAGGCATTTACGCTCCGGTACGCGGTTGGGTGCGGTTTTTGCTGCGAATCGGCGTCGCCTGCGTCGTCATGGGCGGCGCGGTCTGGCTTGCCGCCGGGCGGCTTTCCACATGGCTGGGGTGGTCCGGTAAGGAGCGCGCCTTGCATCTCGCTCTGATCATGCTCGGCGGCGCCTGCGTCTATCTCCTGGCGCTTGCGCTGACCGGTCTGCGGCCGCGGCATCTGCGGCTCGGCGGCGGCGAAGCGGCGTCCTGAGCGGCCCGCCGGGCACCGTATCGCTATAATCCAGACTTTTATCGGCCCATGCGACTGCTGCGCGGACGGATCCGGCCGGAGGCCATTCCCGGCGGTGCCGTCCTTACCATCGGCAAGTTTAACGGCCTGCACCGCGGCCACCGTGCCCTGCTGGATGTGGCCGCCGAGGAGGCGCGCGCACGGGAGCTACCCCTGGTCATGCTCTGCTTTGAGCCACTGCCCGGAGAATTTTTCAAGGGCGTAGAAGCCGAGGCGCGCTTAGCCCGTTTTGCAAGCCAGTGGCGACTTATTGAGACGACGGGGCTGGTGGACGTTGTGGCCTGCCTGCGATTCGATGCGGCACTGGCCGCGCAAAGCGCCGAGGATTTCGTCAAGGAAACGCTGGTGACCGGACTCACAGCTCGCGCCGTCGTGGTCGGGGAAGAGTTTCGCTTCGGTCGGCAGCGCAAGGGCGATCTCGACTTGCTGGAACGCTTGGGGTGGCGCCGAGGTTTTGCGACACGCGGCGTCGCGCCGGTCGCCGATGCCGGGAGACGCATTTCGAGTTCGCGTGTGCGAGAGGCGCTTACCGAACACCGCCTGGACGAGGCGGCCTCGCTGCTCGGTCGGCCGTTTAGAGTGTACGGCAGAGTCCGTGCCGGCGACGGGCTCGGACGGCGGCTCGGCTTTCCGACCGCGAATCTCGCGCTCGGACATCGGCCGCCACCGCTAGCCGGCGTTTATTTGGTGCGTGCCGGGGGATTGCCAGGCGGGCCGCATCACGGGATGGCGAACGTCGGCGAACGCCCAACGGTCAACGGCCGGCGCCGCCTGCTGGAGATTTATTTCCCGGAGTTTGCGGGCGATCTCTACGGCCGTCTGCTCGCGGTGGATTTTCTGTTTCGTCTGCGGGATGAGGAACGCTTTGAAAATCTTGATGCATTGCGCGCGGCGATCGCCGCGGACGTGAACGAAGGCGAGCGTTGGCTCGATGCGCATGGGCTTGAATGGGACGCAGAGAATGTGGCTTTCGAAGGATAGCGAGTGAGCGATTACAAGGGGACGCTGAATCTTCCGCAGACCGCGATGCCGATGCGCGCCGATCTCGCGCGGCGCGAGCTCGGCATGGTGACCGGCTGGCGAGAAGGCGACCTTTACGGACAAATCCGCGCCGCATCGCGCGGGCGCGAAAAATTCATACTCGCCGACGGGCCGCCGTATGCGAATGGCGACATCCACATCGGCCATGCGGTCAACAAGATCCTGAAGGACATCGTGGTGCGTTCACGCACGCTGGCCGGTTTCGATGCGCCCTACGTGCCCGGTTGGGATTGTCATGGCCTGCCGATCGAACTCGCCGTGGAGAAGAAGCTCGGCAAACAGGGCCGCGACCTGCCGCGGGCCGAGTTCCGCGCCGCCTGCCGCGACTACGCCCGCATCCAGGTCGATCGTCAGCGCGAGGATTTCATCCGCCTCGGCGTGCTCGGCGACTGGGACCGTCCGTACCTGTCGCTCGATCGCGATTATGAGGCGCGCGAACTGAAAGCCATGGCGCGCATGATCGCGGACGGCTATCTCGTGCGCCGCGACATGCCGGTGCACTGGTGCCTCGATTGCCGATCGGCGCTCGCCGAGGCGGAGGTCGAGTACGCCGAACGCGAGTCTCCGGCCGTGGACGTTGCGTTCCGGGCGGCGGATTCCGTGGAACTCGCCCGCCGCTTCGGCACCGAAACCGACTTGTCGGTTTCGGTGCCGATCTGGACCACGACGCCGTGGACGCTGCCCGCGAACCGCGCCGTCGCCGTGCATCCCGATCTGGATTACCTGCTCGTGGCCGTCACTCTCGGCGGCCGGCGTGAGGCATTGGTGTTCGCGGAGGGTTTGGCCGAGAGCGCGCTTGCGCGCTACGGCGCGGAAGACGCGCAAACGCTCGGGCGCACGCGGGGCGGCGCACTCGAAGGTGCGTTGCTCGTGCATCCCTGGCTCGAACGCGAGGTGCCGGTGGTACTCGGCGAACACGTCACGCTCGAGGTCGGAACCGGCGCCGTGCACACCGCACCCGGGCACGGCCAGGACGACTATCACGTGGCCGTGCGCTACGGACTCGAAGTCGCCAATCCGGTGGACGGCACAGGACGTTTCGTTTCCGGCACGCCGCTCGTTGCCGGGCTCGGCCTGAAGGAAGCAAACCTCGCGATCATCGCCGAACTGGAACGGCGCGGCGCGCTGCTTGCGCACGCGTCCTACTGCCACAGCTATCCGCATTGCTGGCGGCACAAGACACCGCTGATCTTTCGCGCGACGCCGCAGTGGTTCATTGCGCTTGCGGCAAACGATCTGCGCGCACGCTCGCTTGCCGCAATCGAGGCGGTGAAGTGGACGCCCGATTGGGCGGAGGATCGCATCCGCGGCATGATCGCGGAGCGCCCCGACTGGTGCATTTCGCGCCAACGCATCTGGGGCGTACCACTCGCGCTTTTCGTCCATCGCGAGACGGGCGATCCGCATCCGGAAAGCGTGCAGCTGATGGAGGAAGTTGCCGAGCGCATCGCGGCCGGCGGTCTCGAGGCCTGGGACGCGCTCGAGCCGGCGGATCTCCTCGGCGCCGAGGCCGCGCAGTACGAGAAGTCGCGTGACATTCTCGACGTATGGCTGGATTCCGGGCTCACGCACCAATGCGTGCTCGCCGCGCGGCCCGAGCTGGACGTGCCGGCGGATCTCTATCTCGAAGGCTCCGATCAGCATCGCGGCTGGTTCCAGTCCTCGCTCCTGACCGGGGTTGCGCTCACCGGAGCCGCCCCTTACCGAGGCGTGCTCACGCACGGCTTCACGGTGGATGCCGACGGGCGCAAGATGTCGAAATCCATCGGCAACGTCCTCGCGCCGCAGAAGGTGGTGGACAGTCTTGGCGCGGACATCCTGCGCCTGTGGGTCGCGGCGACCGATTACCGCCGCGAGATGGCCGTGTCCGACGAAATTCTCAAGCGCACCGCAGATGCCTTCCGGCGCATGCGCAACACGCTGCGCTTTCTCGTTTCCAATCTCTACGATTTCGATCCCGCACGCGACGCGTTGCCGCCGGAAAACCTCGTTGCGCTCGACCGCTGGCTGCTCGCACGCGCCCGCGAACTCGGCGCCGAAATCGAGGCCGCCTATGAAAGTTACGATTTCCATCTCATCTACCAGCGCGTACACAATTTCTGCGTGACCGAACTCGGCGCGCGGTTCCTCGACATCACCAAGGATCGGCTCTACACGATGCCGGCCGCGAGCACGGGTCGACGTTCGGCTCAGACAGCGCTGTGGCATGTCGCGGAGACACTGGTACGCTGGCTCGCGCCGATCCTCTGCTTCACTGCCGAGGAGGTCTGGAGTCATTTGCCAGGCGAACGCCCCGGTTCCGTCATGCTCGCGACCTGGCACGAACTGCCCGCAGTCGAGGCCTCGGATATTGACTGGAAGAGGGTCTTCGCGGTGCGCGAAGGCGTCATGCAGGCAATCGAGGAAAAGCGCCGCGAAGGTGCGCTCGGCGGTTCGCTCGAAGCCGAAGTCGAACTCTTCCTGAAAGAGGAAGACGCGTCGGCGCTCGCGCCGCTCGGCGACGAACTGCGCTTCGTGCTCATCGTGTCCGCGGTCAAGGTTGGTGACTTCGACCAAGCACCGTCGGGTGCTTACGAAGTCAAGGCCGCATTTGGCCCGGGAGGACCGCCGGGCGCAGCGAACGTAGCCCCTCCGTTACGGACGATTTATTACGTTAATGTAGTGTCGAGCGAGCACAAGCGCTGCGAACGCTGCTGGCACCGCCGGGCGGACGTCGACGACGATACAGGCATCTGCCTGCGTTGCGCCGGCAACATTACCGGCGCCGGCGAAAGCCGCCGATACGCATGAAGATATTGCCTTCCTGGCTCCGACGCCTGCGTCCGGAAAGCTTCGTGATGCCGGCGCATCCGCCGGTGCGCTGGCTCGCGCTCGCCCTGCTGGTGCTCATCGCCGACCAGTTCACGAAACTGCTCACGCTGTATTACCTCAAACCCTATGTTCCGATGCCGTTGTTGCCGGTGCTCAACCTTACGCTGATCTACAACCGCGGCGCCGCGTTCAGCCTGTTCGGGGCCGCGAACGGTTGGCAGCAATGGTTGTTCGTCGTGCTCGCGCTCGCTTTTTCCACTGCGATTCTGGTCTGGCTGCGGCGCCTGCCGGCGCGCGGTTACGCATGGCTCTCGGCCGGACTGGCGCTGATCCTCGCCGGCGCGCTCGGCAATGCCATCGACCGCGTATGGCATGCGCACGTCATTGACTTCATCCAGGTGCACTACGACGAGCTGTGGTATTTCCCGACCTTCAACATCGCCGATTCGGCGATCACCGTCGGCGCGATTATCGTCATCGCCGACGCCCTCTTCCGCCGTCGGCGAAGCGAGCCGGAAAAGGTAAAACCAGAAAGCTTGTCCGATTGACGGCCCGCCGGCAACAATCGCCGGCAAGGAATCTTCTCTATCGTCTTGCGAGACTCGGAATGCCGACCGCTCGGAAGCGCTGAATATAAATCAGGACCGCCTTCGAGATGCAAACCTATGCGTCATCCTCCCCCGAGGTTTGCACGACTGGCATTCCCGCCTCGTCAACAGTTACGGTCAAGTTAATCGGCCGACAGCATACCTGGCAGTCTTCTATGTAGCGTTGGTTCTCGACGGAACAATCGACGGTGATTTCGATTGTTTCTCCACAATAGGGGCATTGAATGTCGACCGTCTCGATGTCGTTTGCGGACATACTGTGCACCTTCCTGGTTAACAAAATTTCGCAAAGTATCCCGCCGGAGACCGCGTTGCAAATGAATCGGCTCGAGCCGGGCCGGCAAGTTTTATGACTCCGCTTCGACGAGCGGCGTCAGTCTGCTGCTCCGATAAAGCCCGATGCCGCTGATCACGAGCAGCGCCGCGGCGACACTCAGCAGTGCATCCAGGGTATGCGATCCCTGCGGCAGGATGCTCACAAACATGGGTCCGAGTATCTGACCGATGGCAAAGGCGACCGTGAGCTGGGCCATAAACCGCGCCGGATTAAGCGGTGCCATGCGCCGCGCTTCCTCCATCGCGGCAAGCGTGATGACCATGAAAGTGCCGCCCACGCAGATGGCCGAAAGCGCGATGCCCACCATGTTCGGCAGAATTACCGGAACGAAGGCCCCGACGCCCATGATGAGATGGCTTGTGCCCCAGAGGGCGCGATTGGAGTGGCGCCGCAGCAAATGGCCCGCAATCAAGGTGGAAACGAGCCCCGCGACACCGAAGATCGGCCATGCCAAACCGAAAACCGAGGGATCGGCGATAAGTCGTTTGGCCATGGCGGGCAGGAACGTTGCGGGAATGATGTAGCCAAAACCGAACAGCGCGTAGGCGATCACCAGCCCGAAGGTGGAGCGGAAATCAGGTGATGCAACTGCGGAGGACTCGGCCGCAGGGATTGTCGTGGCAGACGACGGCCGCGGGGCAGCGAGGAAACCGGGCGCCGCAATCAGCGTAAGGAGCAACGCGACCACGCCGAGTGCGATCCATGACCGCGCGGATGACCAGCCAAGCGTCGCGAATTGCAAACACAGGACGCCGACGAGCGCGATGCCGAACCCGACGCCGGCGAACATCAGCCCCGCGAGTCGCGGCCGACCGGTTGCGGCCAACGCCTGCAGAGCCCAGGCCGCGGCGAAAACCAACGCCCAGGCGCTCGCCACACCGGCTAATCCGCGCAACAGAAACCAGACGGTCCAATCGTCGCCGAAGCCCATGGCCGCCGTCACTACCGCCGTTGCGAAGAGGGAGAACAGCACGATGCGCGCGGCGGAAAATCGCATCCGGATTGCGGTCAGGGCTCCCAGCAGGTAGCCGACGTAATTTGCGGTGGCGAGCCACCCGCCCCCTGCGAGCGACAAACCGGCATCCTTCTGCATCATCGGCAAGAGCGGCGTGAAGGCGAACCGGCCGATGCCCATGGCGACCGCCAGCATCAACAAGCCGGACAATGCGACGTGAACGCTTGAGCTGCGTTGCATATTTATGCTCATAACCTATGCCGGTCTAAGACGCATTCTAGTAAGTTGATTCCATGAACGCTTTCAACCCCATTTCCAGCGGGCGTCCCTGCGTTCTTTCGACCCGGAGCGTTACAATGGAAACGTCGCGCCGGAACTTTCGGCGCAGATTGTACATACGATTGAAGGAGACCAGCCATGACGCACGAATTACCCCCGTTGCCCTATGACATGAGTGCGCTCGCGCCGCACATTTCCGAGGAAACGCTGGAGTTTCACTACGGCAAGCACCATCGCGCCTACGTGGACAAGCTCAATGCCGGCATCAAGGGCACCGAATTCGAGGACAAGAAGCTCGAAGAGATCGTCAGGAAGGCGACCGGCGGCCTGTTCAACAATGCGGCCCAGGCCTGGAACCACACGTTTTACTGGAATTCGATGAGTCCGAACGGCGGCGGCAAGCCTTCCGGCAAGCTTTCGGAAGCCCTCGACAAGGCCTTCGGCTCGTATGACAAGTTCCGCGAGGAATTCACGTCCAAGGCCGGCGGTCTTTTCGGTTCAGGCTGGACCTGGCTCGCGCGCAAGAGCGACGGTTCGCTCACGATCATGAACGGCCAGAACGCGGAGACGCCGCTGCGCACGGGCGAGACGCCGATTCTGACCTGCGACGTGTGGGAACATGCCTACTACATCGATTACCGGAACGCGCGTCCGAAGTATCTGGAGGCGTTCTGGGAAATCGTGAACTGGGATTTCGCGGCGAAGAATTTCGGCGCCTGAACCGAACAGACCGGCAGACCGCTGGATGCGTGTCGCGGAAGCGCTTGGGCAGTATCCCGAAAGTCCCTGCGTCGGCATCTGCCGGATCGGGAATGACGGCTGCTGCGAAGGCTGTCTGCGCACGTTGGACGAAATCGCCCGCTGGGGCGAAATGACGGCCGCCGAACGCGGCGAGGTGTATGCGGCGCTCGCCGGGCGCCGGATTTGCAATGGCCCGCAGGGCCGGGAGTATCTAGATGAGTGTCGAGGAAAGAATTGACGCGGCGCTGGCGCAACCGGTGGTGCTGTTCATGAAAGGGACGCCCGATTTCCCGCAATGCGGGTTCAGCGCGCAGGCGGTGCAGATTTTGCGCTCGACGGGCGCGGAGTTCGCGCATGTGAATATTCTGGAAGATCCGGACCTGCGCCAAGCGCTCAAGCTGCGCTCGAACTGGCCGACCTATCCGCAGGTGTACGTCAACGGGGAACTCGTCGGTGGATCCGACATCCTCCTCGAAATGTATCGTTCCGGGGAGCTGAAAGAAAAGTTGGCCACGGTAAGCACGTCCGGGGCCTGAATCCCGGCTTCGGCGGCCCTCCGGATCAAGGCGGCTTCTCTATAATCCCTTCACGTCCGTCAGGGAAGCTTTGCCCGATGACCAACCGCCGCATTGTCGTCCTTGCTGTGGCCGTCGTGTTTTGCGCCGCCCTGCCTGCGCTGAGCGGCTGCGGGCAGACCGGACCGCTGTATCTCCCGCAGCATAAGGGGAAACACGCGCCAATGCATCCCCCGGCGCCGCAAACCATCCCTCCGCCGGTGCCGACCACCCAATGAGCGAGCGCCGTCTCGTCCTGATTGACGGCTCCGCCTATCTCTATCGCGCCTTCCACGCGCTGCCGCCGCTCGCGACCGCCGACGGCCGTCCCACCGGCGCGGTTTACGGCGTCGTGAACATGTTGAAGAAGATGCTTCGCGAGGACGCGCCGACGCACGTCGCCGTCGTGTTCGACGCGCCGGGTCCGACCTTCCGCGACGAACTGTTCGCGGACTACAAGGCCACCCGCCCGCCAATGCCGGACGATCTCGTCTCGCAGGTTGAACCACTGCTCGCGGTGATCGAGGCGCTCGGACTCTGCCTGATCCGCGAAGCGGGCGTCGAGGCCGACGACGTCATCGCGACGCTCGCGATCAGCGCCGCCGCGGAGGGCTACACGGTCGAGATCGGGACCGGCGACAAGGATATGGCGCAACTCGTCGGCCCGCGCATTACGCTGGTGGATACCATGCGCGGCACCCGGCTCGACCGCGACGGCGTCGTCGCCAAATTCGGCGTGCCACCCGAGCGCATCGTGGATCTGCTTGCGCTGATGGGCGATACCTCCGACAACATTCCCGGCATTCCCGGCGTAGGACCGAAGACAGCGGCCAAGTGGCTGTCCGAGTACGGCGATCTCGATGCCGTGCGCGCGCATGCGGATGAAATCGGCGGCAAGGCGGGCGAAAGCCTGCGCGCCCATCTCGCGGCGCTCGATCTTTCGCGCGAACTCGCCACCGTAAAGACCGATCTCGCGCTCGCAGTCGGTCCCGACGCCCTCGTACCCGGCGAGCCTGATGCCGTGCGCCTGCGCAAACTTTACGGCGATCTCGAATTCAGGGGCTGGCTCGCCGAGTTGGCGCCCGCGGCGGCCGCACCAGCCGCGCCGACTCGCCAGTACGTCACCGTCGCCAACGAGAAGACGCTCGCCGAGTGGATCGGGAAAATTTCCGACGCCGAACTCTTTGCCTTCGACACCGAGACCACCAGCCTGAATTATCTCGATGCGCGCATCGTCGGCGTATCGCTTGCCGTCGCACCCGGCGAGGCCGCCTACATTCCGCTCGCGCACAGCGAGGCCGAGCCCTTCGCCCGGGACGCCGTGCTCGCGAGACTGAAGCCGATCCTGGAAGATCCGGCCCGCGGCAAGCTCGGCCATCATCTGAAATACGACGCCCACGCGCTCGCCAACCACGGCATTACGCTCGCCGGGATATGTCACGACACCTTGCTCGAATCCTACGTGCTCGATCCCACCGCCGGTCGCCACGATCTCGATTCGCTCGCCGCGCGCGTACTCGATGAGCAGACCATCCTCTACGAAATGGTCGCCGGCAAGGGCAAAAAGCAGATCGGCTTTGCCGACGTGCCCATCGCGGCTGCTGCGCCCTATGCGGCGGAAGATGCGGACGTGACGCTGCGCCTGCACGCGGCGCTGTGGCCGAAGCTCGAAGAGACCGGGCGTCTGCGTGAAGTGTACGAAGATATCGAAATTCCGCTGGTGCCGGTCCTCCTTGCGATGGAGCGGCGCGGGGTGCTGATAGACCGCGGTTTGCTCGCGAAGCAAAGCGACGAACTCGCCCATTCGATGTTGCGGCTCAAGGAGGAGGCTTACCACGCCGCCGGAACGCAGTTCAATCTCGACTCACCGTCGCAGCTCGGCGAAGTGCTTTTTCAGCATCTCGGTCTGACGGCGCGGCACAAGACACCCAAGGGCCAGCCATCGACGGCGGAATCCGCACTCGCCGAACTCGCCGACGAACATGACTTGCCGCGGATCGTGCTCGAATACCGGGCGCTCGCTAAGCTGCGCTCCACCTATACGGAAAAATTGCCGGCGAGCGTGAACGCGAAAACCGGGCGCGTGCATACCTCCTACAACCAGACCGGCGCCTCGACCGGAAGGCTGTCCTCCACCGATCCCAACTTGCAGAACATCCCCGTGCGCACCGAGGAAGGGCGGCGCATCCGCCAGGCCTTTATTGCGCCTGAAGGCTCCGTGCTCGTCGCCGCGGATTATTCGCAGATCGAGCTTCGCATCATGGCGCATCTGTCCGGCGACGAGGGACTCCGTCGCGCCTTTGCCGATGGGCGCGACATCCACCGCGCGACCGCCGCCGAGGTATTCGGACGCGGGCTCGACGAGATCAGCAGCGAGGAGCGCCGGGCGGCAAAGGCGATCAACTTCGGGCTCATCTACGGCATGTCCGCCTTTGGTCTCGCGCGCCAACTCGGCATTGCGCGCGACGAGGCGGGCGTTTACATCGAACGCTACTTCGAGCGCTATCCCGGCGTGCGCAATTACATGGAGCAGACACGTAAAAGCGCCAAAAGCAACGGCTACGTCGAAACCTTGTTCGGCCGCCGGCTTTACGTCCCCGAAATCAACAGCCGCAACGGCCAGCGCCGCCAAGGCGCCGAGCGCGCCGCTATCAACGCCCCGATGCAGGGCACGGCGGCCGACATCATCAAGCGTGCGATGATCAAGATGCACGCCTGGTGCGGTGCGGATGACGTGCCGGTGCATCTCATCATGCAGGTGCACGACGAACTCGTGTTCGAAGTCGCCGCGGATTTCGTTGCCGAAGCGGGCGAGAAAATTCGCGGCATTATGCAGGGCGCGGCCGAACTCGCCGTGCCGTTGGAAGTAGACATCGGGGAAGGCGCCAACTGGGACGAAGCTCATTAGCAGCCCGCTAACAAGTCCCCCGGACGCACACTGAACGGACGGCACTCGCGCGATCTCGTAGTCGGAGTGTAAACTTCGTCTTTCGTACGCAGAGATCTGCGTCACAATCGCCTGTCAACCCTCTTTATCCGGACGGATTCATCATGCGCTACCTTTCGACTGTCTTTTTGTCGCTCCTTGCCACGGCGGCCGCTGCGGCCACGCAAACTCCTGCGGCGGCAACGCTTTCTCCCAGTACGCCGCTTGCGCTCACGAAGATCATGTCGGATCCCGACTGGATTGCGATGACGCCGGAAGACCCCTATTGGGGCGCCGACGGCAAGACGGTGTACTACGCGATCCAGCCGCATGACTCGCCGATCGCGACGCCTTATGCCGTGGATCTCGGCTCGGCAAAAGCACACCGGCTCGCGGATGCGGACATCGCGGCGAGCGGTTCGCCCGACCACGATTACAACCGGGATCTGACGCGCGAGGCCTACGTCGTCGCCGGCAATCTCTACGTAAAGAATTTAGCCACCGGGACGGTAACGCAACTTACGCGCGGGATCGGCCCGGTGAGCCAACCGCGATTCATGACGGACGGCCATTCGGTGTCCTATGTCACCGCGGACGACGAGTACCGGGTGAGCGATCTCGATACGGGGCTCACCCGTCGCGCCGCCGTCATCAAGACCAAGGCGCCGCCCGATGCGACCGCCAATTCCTATCAGTACTACAGCGCCGAACAACTGCGCCTGTTCGAGGCTTTGCAAAAGGACAAGACCGACGCCGCGGCTGCGCGTACGCACGCACAGGCGCTCGCCAAGGCTTCCGGCAATGCCGGAGCCGAACCGTTTTACGTCGGCGCCGACGTCAAGGTCGTCCAGCGTTCGCTGTCTCCCGACGGCGACTGGATGCTGCTCGTTACGGAATCCCGGCACTACGATGCCGGGCCGCACGGCAGCATGCCGAATTACGTGACGCCGAGCGGACGCATCGCCATGACTGACGTGCACCGTCGCGTGGGGTGGAACGATCCGGCACCCCAGCAGGCGATGCTGCTCGATCTTGCGCATCACAAGCAGTACCCGCTCGACCTTACGCAATTGCCGGGCATCGAGGACGATCCGCTCGCGAAGCTGCGCAAGTCTGCGGTCGAATGGGACGTGAAACACGGCATTTCACGCGAGCAGGCGGAGGCCTCGGTGAAAGCGCCGAAGGTAAGACCGGTACAGATATGGGGTGCCGCATGGAGCGACGATGGCACACGGCTTGCCCTCCAGTTCCGGAGTATCGACAACAAGGACCGCTGGATTGCAACGGTGGACTTTGCCCACGGCATGAAGCTCGTCACCCGCAACCGCCTTACCGATCCGGCCTGGATCAACTGGGACTACAACGATATCGGCTGGCTGCACGACAACCATAGCCTGTGGTATCTGTCGGAAGCGAGCGGCTATTCCGAACTTTACGTCGATGACGTAGGCGGCGGTGGTACCCGCCGGTTGACGTCCGGTCATTTCGAGGTCAGCCATCCGGTGGCGAGTCGCGACGACCGCTACATCTACTATCGCGCGAACAAAACCGATCCCGGCATCTATGAGCTGTACCGCGCCGATGTTGCAAACGGGAAAAGCGACCAATTGACGCATCTCGGCGGCATGAACGGCATGCAGCCGTCCATGGACTCGGATACGAACTTCCTGCTTTCGCCGCGCGGCGACGAGATACTCTTCTATCACTCGTCCATGCTGCGGCCGCCGGAACTCTACGCGATTTCGACGACACCCGGCACGAGAGCCGAACGTCTGACGCACACGATCAAGCCCGCGTTCTCCCACTACGGATGGATTGTGCCGAAGATCGTGAACATTCCCTCGGCGCACTTCAAGGGCACGCTCCGCGCGCGTCTCTATCTCCCGGCCGATTACGATCCGCACAAGAGCTACGCCGGCGTCGCCTTCATTCACGGCGCGGGCTATCTGCAGGACGCCCACCAGGGCTGGTCCTACTACTTCCACGAAATGATGTTCAACAACTTTCTCGCCCAGCACGGCTACGTAGTGGTGGACGTTGACTATCGCGGTTCCAAGGGTTACGGACGCGACTGGCGCACCGACATTTATCAACACATGGGGCATCCGGAAGTCGATGACATCACTGACGCCATGCACTGGCTGGAGCAGAAATACAACGTCGATTCCGCGCGGCTCGGCGTGTACGGCGGATCTTATGGCGGCTTCATGACCTACATGATGATGTTCCGCGCGCCCGGTCTCTTCCAGGCCGGCGCGGCGCTGCGCCCCGTCGCCGACTGGGCCAACTACAACGATCTCTACAGTTCGGACATTCTCAATCGTCCGGCGATCGATCCCGAAGCCTACGAAATCAGCTCGCCGATCCACTTCGCGCAGAACCTGAAAGGCGAATTGCTGATCGAGCAGGGGATCGAAGACGACAACGTCTTCTTCCAGGACACCGTGCACATGACGCAGAAGCTGATCGAACTCGAAAATCCGCATTTCCAGGTCGCGTTCTTTCCGCTCGAACACCACGGCTTCGAGGCGCCGGACGCGTGGCTCGACGAGTACCGCCGAGTCTGGAAGCTTTTCTGCACCAACGTGAGTCCGCGCAAAAATTGCCAGACCGACCGCTAGTCGGCTTGTTTTGGGGGACTATTCCTGTAGGGGTATCACCCCTCTTGCGCCGAAAAGTGCGGAGGTGTTAAATGGCAATTGGGCCAATCTGGCCCGCGCGGCTGGCCCAATCCACTCATTTATGGAGGTTTGGTCATGAAACATTCGAAATCATCGGGGGGGGGGGGTAGCACTTACCCGCGGCCTTCGATTTGTCATAGGCGTATGTGCCGGGAGCGCCCTTCTATTACTTGCCGCCTGTAACGTTGGCCCTACCGGCACACTCAATTGCTCAGGTGGTTCCGGAGGCGTCGGCTGTGGCGGCTCGGTAGGGATAGGAATCAAGTTTGATGCTCCGACACCTAATGAAATTGACGCCACTGAAATGTCGATGGTCTTCACGCCACAGAACGTAGTAATAAACGATGGGACATATTCCGCAACCATCAATGTTTATGACGGTAATAATAACCTTGTGGCATCGCAATCATTCGATTATTACGTGAGCGGTGAAGAAGCATCTTTTTCGGATCCGTCTGCCGTTAGCTCTTGGCTCAATGCGCAGGTTCAAAGTGGCGACACCGTAAACTTGGAGTATTCCGGTGTATCTGCCACGGTAACGAATCCAAACGCGCAAACCGGTACCGTCACGGCGGCCTCTTATTACGACGGACAACAGATGACTTCAGCGACATCTTCGTTCAGTATCGGCCAGGGCGGTGGTGGCTGTAAGTATGATTGCCAACAAAAGGGGCCCACAACTCCTCCGAGATCTGGTAGCTGACTCGCCGGTGACAAATAAATCCTGGAGAGCGGAGGTCGCGAAACCATGTCCAAGAAAACCACACGTTTGTTTTATCGATCAGCGCTGCAATTGCTGATTTTTTCCATATTGACGACGGCATGTGCGATAAACCCCCGCGTGAATCTGCGGCCGGGTGGTGGCACTTGGACCACGGGGTGTTGGCTCTCGAATGGGGAAACCATAGGCTTTGCGATGCGAGGATTTTCGCGTCTTCGCATCGCGAAGCCTTGCCCGCAACTTATTGTCACCAGTCAATACCGCGGAACCGGAAGCGAAGTGCTTCCTGCCGATGCGGAGTTCCAAGAAATTCTTGCCGGGCGAGTCGGCGGCTGGTCTTGGGGGCTTCACGGCACGGCCACGGTGGCAAGTGCCTGGTCCAAACTGGCGGTGATGCCGCCCGAATATAACGGCAGGCCTTATGGGCCAGTCGTCGATTGGCCGGATATGTTCGCAACGCTATACTCTGTTTATGCCTATGTCCTCGACGGTACCCCGCCGCCGAGCGAATTCACGCTCAAGTTCTTCCCGGTAAGTTTTTCCATCGAACGCCGTGGGTTGACGCCGGCCGATAATCCTTTGACGCGACCGTTCTACCTGCCGTTTGACATTGCACCGCAGCCCGCTACGGACAAGGGTAAACCGGCACTGGGTTCTCTGCAGCAGGCCTATATATATGCTTTTAATACCGTGTGCTTCGAATACATGCACGAGCTTTTTTTCACGATGCACTTGAAGTCCATGAACTATTTCACGCAGGCGGCCGCTGACAAAGTAACCTGTTTGGGTGCGGAACTTCTGATAATGCAGACCGATCCGAAATTCGCGATGGTGTTCTACCCGCTGACATCGACGGATGTGGCCTCCGCGGAAGAAACTGCCAAGAAAGATAACGACATAGATCGTTGGGCCTTTCTGATTGGAACAAAAAACATTTCGCATCTTCTAGGTGTCGACAAGAAGTCGGTAACAGTCCATGCAACCGATACAGCCACCGTTGTGAAGATTCTGCAACTTGCCCGTGCCATGCTGCAGGATCCAGTCGATCTTACCTATCAGCTTTATCCGCTGAAACGTGTCGAGTCACAACCGGCCTACGCCGCTACGTCAGCCCCACCTGCGTCCGGAGGATGAGAATGTTAAGTCACTCCATAATTCGTGTGCATCGCGGCTGCCCTGAACGGCCGAGCATCGGAAAGACGCGGACATTAACACTACTGCTGGTCGCTATGGCCATGATGGGAGTGTCGGCGTGCAGCGACTTTGCCCCCACCGACGCGCAGCTCAATAACCCGCAGTACCAGAAGCAGATTGATTGCCGCTCGTTGAGCCCGCAGGAAGCCTCTGCGCTGAACGTGAAGGATCCCGGCTGGCAAACCGAACATCCCTGCTGGACCGTCGATTCGAACGGGAATAACTGACAGGCGGTATTACCGACTCAACCAAGTCGGCACGGGCGGTCGCAGATTGATTTGCTGATGCCGGGATTTGCGTGTCCGCTCGCGAAAGCCGCGAACTAGGAGACGACGGCGAAGATCGAGGGAAAGCGGCGTGACGGTTAGAGGCGGGCGTCACGCCGCAGGGGGTCGCGTCATCGAGTCCGACGAACAGGAACATTTGGGAACCCTTCTGGGCCGATGTGAGCGCGCGCGGGGACGGTCAGATCTAGCACTAGTGGCTACGTTTTCCGAGCTTCTTTCGATGGCTGCCCCCCTTGCACTGGGGTGCCCGGAGGTGTTAAATGGCAAATGGGCCGTCTGGCCCGTGCGGCTGGCCCAATTCCACCCATTTATGGAGGCTTAGTCATGACACGTTTCAAAAGTATCGGGGGGGGGGGGGGTAGCACTACCCCATCTTCTTCAAGTCTTTTTGGGTTCCGTAGCGGCAGGCGCATTGCTGGTACTTGCGGGCTGCGCCAGTTCTACCGGGGGTTCCGTTCAATGCAGCGGCGGTTCTGGGGGAGGGAACTGCACAGTAAAAATAACAGAAACATGGCAGTTTGCTCCGCAATCTCCCAATAACATCGACGTAAGTCAACTGGAAACGGATTTCACGACGCAGAATGTCGCGATGGCCGACGGGACTTATTCTGCAACCATCGAGATTTATGATGGTAATAACCTCGTCGATTCCTATTCTTTCGATTATTACGTGAGCGGCGGCCAAGCGACACCGGCGGATCCATCGGCCGTTCAGTCTTGGCTCGATGCCCACGATGGGGATGGCGATTCGGCGACGGTCAATGCCCCTGGTTTGACGTATACAGTTACCAATCCAAATGCAAGTAGTGGCCAGGTAACAGCAACCTCTTATGACGACGGGCAAGAGATAACTTCTGCAACTTCTACGTTCGCCATCGGCAATGGCGGTGGCGGCTGTAAGTATAATTGCAAGCAAAAAGGGCCCACGAGCCCTCCAAGGTCTGATCCTTGACTCGTAGGTGCGAATAAACTCTAGAGAGAGAGCTCGCCAAACCATGTCCAAGAAAGATGCATGCTTGTTTTATCGGTCTGCGCTGCAATTGCTGCTTTTGTCCATGGTGACGACGGCATGTGCGATGGATTTAAACCCCCGCGCTAATCTGCAGCCTGGAGACGGCACATGGACTACTGGCTGCCTGCTTTCGAATGGTGAAACACTTGGCGTCGCGATGCAGGGACTTTCGCGTCTCCGCATCGCGACGCCTTGTCCGCAGCTTAATGTCACCAGCCAATACCGCGGAACCGGAACCGGAACGCTTCCCGAAGCAACCGAATTCAACGGGATTCTCGCCGGACAGATCGGTGACTGGTCGTGGCGGATTTTGGGCACCTCTGCCGTTGTGAATGCCTTCCCCGCGACGAATACCGTCGCGCCTCCTGAATACGACGGTAAACCATATGGACCGGTTGTCTCTTGGCCTGGAATGTTTGATACGCTGCAGTCCGTTTACCGTTACGTCCTCGACGCCCCACCGCCGCCAAGCGGATTCTCTCTGTATTTTTTCCCCGAGGAATTGTCAGTCGACAGAACGGGGAAGACGCCCACCCAGGATTCCTTGGTGCGTTCCTTCTACCTGCCGTTTGACGTTTCACCGCAAGCGGAGAAGAACGGAAAACCCCGGTTGAACCCAGCGCAGCGCGCTTACACGCAGGCATTTCAGGTCGTCTGCGCAGAGTATATGCACGAGCTTTTCTTTACTAAACGCCTAAAGCCGATGAACATGCTTACCCATTCGGTGGCCGATGGCGTGTCCTGCACCGGAGCGGCGTTGCTCGCCTTCAGAAGTGACCCCCACTTCGCGATAACGTTTGCCCCGGCTGATTCGCTCGATGCGGCCTCGGCGAAAGCGGTTGCGAAGAAGCAGAACGATGTCGATCACCTGGCGTTTCTGTTGGGAGCCAAAAACATCGCGAATCTCCTCGGCGGCGACACGAAGGCAATAACGGTTCATGCGACCGATACGGCCACGGTTCTGAAGATTCTGCAGCTGGCCCGTGCCATGCTGCAGGACCCTGTCGATCTTACCTATCAGCTTTATCCGCTGAAACGTGTCGAGTCACAACCGGCCTACGCCGCTACGTCAGCCCCACCTGCGTCCGGAGGATGAGAATGTTAAGTCACTCCATAATTCGTGTGCATCGCGGCTGCCCTGAACGGCCGAGCATCGGAAAGACGCGGACATTAACACTACTGCTGGTCGCTATGGCCATGATGGGAGTGTCGGCGTGCAGCGACTTTGCCCCCACCGACGCGCAGCTCAATAACCCGCAGTACCAGAAGCAGATTGATTGCCGCTCGTTGAGCCCGCAGGAAGCCTCTGCGCTGAACGTGAAGGATCCCGGCTGGCAAACCGAACATCCCTGCTGGACCGTCGATTCGAACGGGAATAACTGACAGGCGGCATTACGGTGCCAACCAAGCAGACACAGACGCGCATCATGCGATTTTTGAGGTCGGGGCTTGCGATGTCCGCGTCAAAGTGCTACAAGAAAAAGTAGTCGACGAGTTCGCTTTTCATCATGGAGGCAGTCATGCGCAAGCAGTTTTTTAATGGAAAGCGGGCGGGGTTCTCTGTTTTTTCTTTCGCTGCGGCGTTGGCACTGACGCTGCCCGCCTTCGCCGTTACGCAATCGCAAGCCGCACAGCCCGTCCGTGCCGTACCGCTCGCGTCGGTGACGGGCCCGGCGGTGACGATCCTGAGCCCCATTGTGGTGACGGGCAATAAACTCTATCTTCCGGTTGCGCTCCAGATGATCAAGGCCGCGCTTAAACGTCCCGTAAGCTTTCGGCAGCAGGATCTCGACAAGCTGGTATGCCAGTTCACCGGCATTACCGGCAGCCACTTTCAAACACTGGATTGCCGCACCAATTGCCAGCGCTGGAGGCAGCATGAGGCCGCCGCGTTCGGCGTTCACGTCAGCAGCCAACTTTGTGACTCTGGCAATAGTTCGGTAGGTATCGTCGGACCCGGCCAGATGGCTGCAACCGTCGTCAACTGGACCGATCAACATCCCGTCAATCGCGGCGCGCTGCTCGAGTTGCTCAAGAAATTACCGCCGGCAAATTCGAACTACACGCTGCGGATAACCGATCACGGTAAGGTGGTTGCCGAATACGTGTTCAAGCATGGCAATCTCGTCAGTGTCCGTGAGATCAAGCACGAGAAATAAAGTCGAACGCGGCGCCCCGGTAACGAAGTCATAGTCTCCAGCCGAGTTTCCAAGGAATCGCGTTCGCGTCCAGATCGGCGGTGAGCGTTGCGGTTGCTGCGTCCACCGCCGCCGGTGTGCCCTTGAGTCCGATTTCTACACGCCAGGGTTTGCCGCCGGCCGGAAGGCTTGATAGACGCACGTCGGGATGGGCGAGGAGCAGGCGCTCCATCAGCGGCACGAGTTCGCTCTCCGGCGTATCGAGCACCTCGATCAGTTGTTCGACCGTGCGTTCATGATGACGTGCGCGGTAGCGTTCGTCGAGCACCCAGGCGAGCATGCGCGCGGACATGTCCGGAAAGCCGGGCAGGAAGTGATGATCGGCGATGCTGAAACCCGGGATCAGGCCCGGCGGGTTGGGGATGAGCGAGGCGCCTTCGGGCACCTCTGCCATGCGGATGCGGTTGGGATAGGCGGCTTTGCCGAAGCGCTCTTCAAGCAGATGCACGATTTCTGGATGGCGCACGAGCGGAACGCCCGCGGCCGCCGCGGCCGCGGGACGGGTCACGTCGTCGGGCGTCGAGCCGATGCCGCCGTAGCTGAAGACGATGTCTCCGCTGCGCAGAGTTTCGCGGAACGTCCGCGTCAGGATCGCCAGATCGTCGTGTTCGATATGCACCCAGTCGAGTGCGAGTCCGCGTTCGGCGAGAAGACGCGCGGCGTTGGCAAGATGGGCGTCCTGGCGCTTGCCGGAAAGCAGTTCGTCGCCGATCAGGATCAGCCCGATGCTTCCGCTCACAATGACAAATCCATTTGCTCGGCGCGGCCGGGCACGCGGAAGAGATCGGTGCGCAGCGGCGCCCATTTGCCGGAATAACCGAGTCGGCGGCGGGCGAGCGCGAAACGCTGCGCGATGAGCGCCGCCCATTCGCCCTGTCCGCGCATGCGGGTGCCGAAACGCGAATCGTAAAGTTTGCCGCCGTGCAGTTCGGTCAGTATCGCGAGCACCTTGCCCTTGCGCTCGGGATAGTGCGCTTCGAGCCAGGCGGGAAACAGCTCCGCAAGTTCGTGCGGCAGGCGCAGCACCACGTAGCCGGCATGCTGCGCCCCGGCTTCGCGGGCGCGTTCGAGCACACGTTCGAGTTCCATGTCGTTGAGCGCCGGAATGACCGGCGCGAAGAGGACGCTGACGGGCACGCCCGCCGCCGCGACGCGGCGTACGGCTTCGATGCGTCGCGCGGGCGCTGTCGCCCGCGGTTCCAGTCGGCGTGCGAGTTCGTGATCGAGCGTAGTGATCGAAAAGGCAATGCTTGCGAGTCCCTTTTCCGCCATCGGGCCGAGAAGATCGAGATCGCGTTCGACGAGCGCGGATTTGGTCACTATGGTGAGCGGATGTCCGTGTTCGGCGAGGACTTCGAGGATGCGTCGCGTCAGCCGCGTCTCGCGTTCGATCGGCTGGTAGGCGTCGGTGTTGATACCGAGCGCGAGCGGCACCGGTTTGTAGCGTGGTGCCGCGAGTTCACGCGCGAGCAATTCCGGCGCATCCGGCTTGTAAAAGAGCTTCGTCTCGAAGTCGAGCCCCGGCGAAAGCCCCAGATAACTGTGCGTCGGGCGGGCGAAGCAATTATGGGCAATAACACCGTTGGCGATGAAATCGCCGGTTCCGGTCGTGATGTCGTAGAGACGTTCGGTGCGGCCCAGCGTTTCCACGGAAACGACTCGAAGATCGGCGGCATGCTTTATCGCCTGACCTGCGATGTCGCGTTTGCGCGTAATAGCCGGGTCGGTCAAGTGGAAGAATCTTAGGTGCTCGCGCAGACCGCCCGTGATGCGGATGGTTTCGATCGGCTTCGCCCTCCCTTTTGTCGAGCGCTCTATAACGAACTGAAAACCGAATCTGAGGCACGCGCGTTGGAATTGTTCGATGATTGCGCGATCGGTATTGCTGATACGCAGCACACCGCAGCTGTACGAGCCTTCCGCGTCGAACAGTCCGGCGAGGAAGCCGGCGTGCCAGTTCGTTCCCGGAGCGTGAGGCCAGTCAATCAGTTTTTGAATTTGCTCGAATGCAGCACGCGTCGAAGAGCCGATTGCAGACAACGCCCGTCGCGTTTCGCAGGCAGCCTGGAATGCAAAGTGTCGGGTTCCTATCCCCTCCTGGAGAAGATAGGCGTCGGTACGTTCCAAGGCTTCGACATCGGTGAGCGCCAGCCGGAAACGGTAATGGTCATCTCGGTTTCGACCTTCGCGCGTGTAGCTGTAGCTGCCGAGAGCGGCGTCGCCGCGAATCATGCCGCAGAGGTAACCGCGCCGATAGGCTTCGTCCTTTGCCACCGGAGTCGCGAAGGCACCCGTGCCCATCAGCTTGTTGTTGGTGGTCAGGTGCGCGCGCTGCCGGCCTTCCGCGGTTCCGATCACGAACTTCCAGCCTCTTTCGGTCAAAAACCGATGGTCGCCGCTCGCGACAAGGGTGGTGCCGTCGGCAAGTACAATTCGGTAGGCGGGTTTGATGCTGGCCCAGAGGTTCAGCACTTCCGTTTTAACGTAACGTCGGTACCAGCCTTCGCGCCGGGTGCCATAGATGCGGTCACCGGGCCGCAGTTCGGCAAGCGCTCGTGTCGAGCCGTTCGCCATAAGAATGGGCGTGTCGCCCGAGAGGCAGTAGGCGCATCCGTGTTCGCAGCCCTTGTAGGGATTGATCGAGCGCGAGAACCCGACGTCGGGCGAATCGTTGTCGGTAAGCACGCGCCGGGCGCGGTCCACGCCGAGCGTCGTGCGCGGTTTGCCCTCTTCTTCGGGCGGGAACCAGCCGTCGTCCTCGCGCACATGCGCGAGCGATTCGAATCGCCCTTCCGGCAATGCCGCCGCGCCGCGTCCACTGACAGGGCGATCGGGAATTCGTTCGTTCATATGCCCATGGTAAACGAGCGGCGGGTAAGCTATGGCGCAGTCCGCATTCACGAGCCGATGAGCGAAGAACCCGGATCCCTGCCGCCGCAACCGGCGCTGCCGACGCGCACATTCCTGCTCGGCTTCGACCGCATCGTGCGCGCGCTCTTTCGCATCGAGGAGAGCGGATTGCCCGAGCGCGTGCCGCGGCCCTGCCTGATCGTCGCCAATCATCGGCGCGACGCAGACATTCCGATTCTGGGAGCGTTCCTGGGCCGGCGCCGTGGCGTGCGCATTACCGGCGTGCTGCCGCACTTCATCGCGCGCGAGGATCTGTTCGAACCGGGATTCCTCTGGCACTACTGGTGCTCGCCCTGGCTCGTCCTGCCGCGGCTCGTCTCGCCCGCGATTCCGCTCGCGCGGATCATGCGGGCCTTCAAGGCCCACCCCATCCACCGCATTCCCGAGCAGAGTCTTGCGATCGTGCTCGCCGACCTGCGCCGCTACCTGGGCGAGCGTCGGCTGGAGGCTGTGCTCAACCGCTGGTGGGCGGCACGGTTGGCCGCAGCCGGTGTAGATCTTGCGCAGCCGATTTCATGGCTGCTGCGACGCGAACGGCAATTCGGAAGCCTCGTCGGCGGCGGCTGGGGCCACCGCCGTCTCAATCTCGAAACCTTCCGCGAATTCAAGCCGATCGAGCGGGCGCGCATCGCGGATCATCTGGCTGTCTTCGCCCGCGCGCTCGCCAACGGCGAAGCGGTCATGGTGGCGCCCGAGGGCGCCAATTCGCCCGACGGTTATTTTCAGCGTCCGCGCGCCGGGCCGTTTGCGCTGGTTCGCGGGGCGGAACCGATGCTGCCGGTATTGCCGGTGGGGATTGCCTACGATCCGACCCTCGGGCGGCGCCTGCGGGTTTTCGTGCATGCAGGTCCGACGTTCAGCGCAGGAGATCATGCAACGCGCCGCGATTTCGACGACGCCGTGGCGAGCGCAATTCTCCGCGCAACCACGGTGACCGGCTCCCATCTTGCCGCTCACCTGGTATTGCGCACGAAATCCGGTGAGGCTGTTACGGCGGACAACTTCGTGCAGCTGTCGAATGAGTTGGGCGGTGCACTGAGCGCGTCGGGTTTGCGCGTCGCCCCCGATGCGGATGTCGAACCCCTGCGCAGGCTCGCCTGGTTTGCCCGCGCCGGCCTGCTGGTTTCGAAAGGCAGCGTGTTTGTACGCTCGATGATGCAGGAGCCCGCACCCGGTTGGGGCAGCCGCGCTGCGCTCGCGGTATTTTTACGCAACGAACTCGCCTCGGTGGCCAGCCTTGCACCTTCGGTCGCGTCGGCATATGAACTTCCGCAGCCCCCCTATATTCCCTGCATATCTCCGGGTAGCGGTGCTGCAGGGTCTTGCGCGTGACGGCTCCCGGATGCTAGCGTGGAATTGCAATCCGTACAAACAAAACAGGAGACTTTGTAATGCGCGCAACTCGATTAATGGCAATTGTTTCAATGGCGGCCGCCTTCGGACTTGCCGCCTGTACCTCTTCCGTCGGTGGCTGGAAGGGCGGCCAACAACCGCAGACCGGCCCGGCCGGCCCCTATCCGCTGGCCCAGTCCACGTTGAGCCGCATGACTTCGGTGGATCCGAGCCTCACGGTCTTCATGAAGCATGCCTATGGCTACGCGGTTTTCCCGAGCGTCGCCAAGGGCGGGCTGGTGGTCGGCGGTGCCTACGGCGAAGGCGCGGCGTTCCACGCGAACAACATGGTCGCCAAGTGCAGTCTCGCGCAGGGTTCGATCGGCT
>JBOIBN010000012.1:0-45000 GCA_050739575.1 Gammaproteobacteria bacterium | reverse complement strand
AAGAGATTTCTCCACCTTGGCTGCGAAGGGCCGTCCCGGCAGGACACGAGGGACCCGAATCAATCGGAATCGCGAATCGAACTCTTCAAAACGCGCGGCGTGAAGGGCCACACACCCCATGACGGTTAACTGGAAGGTGCCAACAAGAATGCCGGCCGCGCGCTCGGTAGACGCCTGGCAGATGCCGCATCATGCGCTTGATCCGGCAATTGCCGAAACCGCTCTGCCCAGCAATGCAACGAGCCCGGTGCCCGCTGCAACCGGGAAAGATCAGTCTCCGAACTCGCTCCTCGGCGCCGGCGTCGGGGGTTTCTAACAACGCGCCGGCCATTGCCGCCTCTGCAAGCGTGGCGTTTACGTCGAAAGGATCACGGGTAAGACCTCAACCTTGTCAGAGCACCTACCGCGGAACTACCTCGTTCATAAGTGCCTGCCCGCCGCCTCGACGAACGGCGCGAGTTCGTGCATTAGTTGCGTAAAGGCCTGCGGCGAGAGTGATTGGCGCCCGTCGGAGAGCGCCTCGGCGGGTGCGGGATGCACTTCGATCAGCAGCCCGTCGGCGCCCACCGCGACAGCCGCCTTGGCGAGCGGAGTAACCAACTCGGCGAGGCCGGTGCCGTGGGACGGATCCACCAGCACCGGGAGATGCGTATGGCGCTTAAGCCAGGCGACGCTGTTCAAATCCAGCGTGTTGCGGGTGGCCGTCTCGAAGGTGCGAATGCCGCGTTCACAGAGAATGACCTGGGTGTTGCCCTCGTTGAGGATGTACTCGGCCGCCAGCAACAATTCCTCGACCGTGGCCGCCAAACCGCGCTTGAGCACCACCGGCAACCCGCTCTTGCCGGCGGCACGGAGCAGCGTATAGTTCTGCATGTTGCGCGCGCCGATCTGAAGTGCACCCACCCGGTCTTCGAACAAGGGCAGATCGGCGGCGTCGAGAATCTCGGTGACTACCGGCAGCTCGTGACGCTTGCCTGCCGCGGCCAGAAATTCCAATGCCTGCGGGCCGTGGCCCTGAAAGCTGTAGGGACTGGTTCGCGGCTTGTAGGCGCCGCCGCGAAGACAGCGCGCCCCCGCGGCCGCGACGGCCTCGGCGGCGGCATTGATCTGCGTCTCGCTCTCCACGGCGCAGGGGCCGGCAATCACCACGAAGCGTTCGCCACCCACGCGCACGCCTCCAACCGACACCTCCGTATCGTCGGCGTGCAGGGCACGACTCGCGCGCTTGTAAGGTGCCGGGTCGCGGATTAACTCCTCGATCAGCGGATGGCGATCGAGCGCGAGGCTCTCCAGCACAGAACTCGGGCCCACCAGCCCATAGGCGCGGGCGCCGTTGCCGGTCACCGCAAGCGTTCTCAGGCCGTGACAGCGGAGTTCCGCCAGCAGCCGCTCGCGCTCGACTTCCGTGACCTCCGCTCTCAATACAAAAAACATTTAGATCTCTCCAACAAAAAAAAGCCCGCATCGCTGCGAGCCTTTCCCAAAATCGCCGACGCCAAGCGCGTCTTCAGGCAGGGTCAACCCGCAACCGTTCTCCCGGGTCGCCGCCACCACGCCTGTCTGACCTTCAGCCTGCTCATGGGACTGCACGTTAGCCGCGATCCGCCGGTCTTGTCAAGCCGCCGACCGTCGCGAACCCGGCGTTACAATCGGATGCGCCTCTCACGGAGTTCCGTTTGCACGAGCCTTGGCGTTCCCTGCCTTGGGCGATCGCGTTCTGGATCGTCTACATCCTCGTCTTTTCGCTCGAAGCGCGCTGGATGATTCGCAGCCGCGACGCAGACAATACCGAGGTACGCGAGTGCGACACCAGCTGCGTGATCGTCGGGGCGATGTTCATCGCAGTCGCGCTCGCATTCTGGTTTGCGGACCGTTCCAGAACGTTTTACTTCGGCTGGCAGACCCGCTCCTGGTTCTTTCTCGGGCTCGCACTCATGCTGGCCGGCGTGGCGCTGCGCCAATGGGCAATGAGCGCCCTCGGGCCGCACTTCACCGGCGAAGTCGTCATCCAGGCCGGACACCGGCTCGTCGAGACCGGCCTTTATGGCCATATCCGCCATCCTGCCTACAGCGGCGCCTTTCTCATATGGCTGGGACTCGGGCTCGCACTCACCAACGGCGTAAGCCTGCTCATTCTCGGAATCGCGGCGGCACTCGCCTACGGACTTCGTATCCGGGCCGAGGAAGCTGCGCTCACGGTCGCATTCGGCGAGCGTTACCGCGACTATTGCCGCAAGACCAGACGGTTTGTTCCGGGCCTTTTCTAAACGGCAGGTTTTATACTGGGAAATGTCCGTCAGAACAATCCGGAATCACACTCATGGCCCGACTTGCTCCTCACCCACTGCCCGCCGACGTTCATCCCGCCACGCCCGACCTGGCCTATGCCCGCGTGAACCTGGACGACCCAGCAACCACCGTGATGACGGATCTGCGCCGCTATCGTGCGGTGACCATCCGCGGGCAGGAGACGCTTGCAGCGGCCGAACGCCTGATGATCGACGCCGGCGTACGCCTCCTGTTGGTCATCAATGCAGCCGGTGCCATTATCGGCGTTGCGACCTACCGCGACCTTACCGGCGAGCGCTCGCTCGCCGCGGCGGCCCACGAACGTATCGCCCACGCAGACCTAGCGGTCGCTCTGGTCATGACGCCCGCAGATAAAGTCAAGACGCTAGATTACCGGGCCGTGACGCACACCCCGGTGCGCGATCTCATCGAATTCTTGCGCACAGAGGGACGCCAGCATGCGCTTGTCACGGAGACCGACGAGTCGGGCCGGCCCGTCGTGCGGGGAATCTTCTCCATCACCCAGGTGGGACGACTGCTCGGCATCCCGATCGAGGCCGACGAACGGGCGCAAAGCTTCGCCGAGATCGAGCACCTCCTTGCCCACGGCTGAACCACCGGTCACGGATTCAGGCACGCGTGGGCCCAAGGCGAAGGCGAAGCCACGCGGCGAGATCAGCCAACTCGGCGCCTGAAACCTGATGCGCCATCGGGTAGCGATGCCAACTCACCTCATAGCCCGCGTGCGCAAAGGCGGCCTGCGTGCGTTCGCCCAGCACCAGCGGCACCACCGGATCGTAGAGCCCGTGGGCGGCGAATAGTGGTGGCGCGCCCGGCGCCACCGGTGACGCGCCGCGTACGCCGGCCGGATGGAAACTTGATAGCGCCACAACGCCCACCAGTCCCCCCCCCCGGCGCAGCAGATATTCGAGTGCTACCGCGCCGCCCTGCGAAAAGCCGGCGAGGAACTGGCGCTCGCGCGGAACGCCCCGCGTCTCCTCGCGCCGCAGCAACTCATCGACTCTGGTCACGGCTTCGGCAACCCCGGTCTCGTCCCAGCCGCCTTCGAAATTGAGGCGAACGATGTCGAACCAGGCTCGCATCGGCATGCCACCGTTGAGCGTAACTTTGCGCACCGGCGCATGCGGAAATACGAACCGTACCGTGGAGAGCCCGAGTTCGGGCACGGTGGGTTCGAAGTCGTGCCCGTCGGCGCCCAGCCCGTGCAACCAGACGATGCTCGCCGTTGCGGCCTGCCGTGGCTCGACTTCGACGCAACCGGGATCGGCACTGCTCATGACGGCGATTCTATCGTTCCCGCCATCCGTCACGCTTTAAATCCTCTCCGTTGCGGCCTGCGCCGGTATCCGGGATAGACTGTCGCCACGCCGCGCGGGACCTCGCATGAGTCACGTTTTCGATTTTCTGTCGCATCTGGATCGTTACTTGGCGGCCTTCACTCAGGCTCACGGCCTGTGGGTCTATGCCTTGATGTTCGTCGTCATATTCGCCGAAACGGGGTTCGTCGTGACGCCCTTTCTGCCGGGCGATACGCTGCTTTTCATTGCCGGAGCGCTCGTGGTCTCCGGCATACTTTCGGGCCCTTGGACGGCGATCGTCTTTGCGGTGGCGGCGATCCTAGGCAATATCTCGAATTATGCAATTGGGCGGGCGATCGGGCCGCGAGCCTTCACCACGCATTCGCGCTGGCTCAACCGGCGCTACCTCGATGAGGCTCACGCTTTCTTCGAACGGCACGGCGGCAAGACGATCGTCCTTGCACGCTTCCTGCCAATCATCCGCACCTTCGCGCCCTTCGTCGCCGGTATTGGCGCGATGCCGTGGTCGCGCTATCTCGCCTACACCGTGCTCGGCGCCTGCGCCTGGGTCGGACTCGTTTTCACCGGCGGCATTTTCTTCGGCACCATTCCCTTCATACGTAATAACTTGACAGCCGTCATCCTTGGCATCGTGATCGTCTCGCTCATTCCCGCCGTCGTGCTCGGCCTGCGCCGACGCCGCGAGCCCGTGTGAGTTCGCACAAGCGCGTTGCACTGTCGTGGAGCGGCGGCAAAGACAGCCTGATGGCGCTCGAGGCGCTTGAAGCACAAGGTTTCGAAGTCGCGACACTGCTCACCACGCTCAATGAATCGCGGCAACGAATCAGCATGCACGGGGTGCGCGCGACGCTGCTGCGTACCCAGACCCGGGCGCTGGGTCTTGCGCTCGTCGAGATCGGACTTCCCGAAGCCTGCGACAACGAGACCTACCGCGCACGCTTTGCCGCGGCGCTCATCCCGCTCACCGCGCAGGGAATCACGACGATCGCCTTCGGCGATCTCTTCCTCGCCGATGTGCGTGCATTCCGCGAAGAGCAGATGCATGCCGGCGGATTCGAAGCACAATTTCCGCTCTGGGACGAACCGACGGATGTGCTGGCCCGGGGCTTCGTCGAATCGGGTCACCGCGCGATCATTGTCTGCGTGGACGGCGAGCGACTCGATCCGGCCTTTCTCGGTCGCGCTTACGACGCCCGACTGCTCAAGGACCTGCCTCACGAGACGGATCCCTGCGGTGAAAACGGTGAGTTCCACAGCTTCGTTTACGCGGGGCCACGGTTCGCCGAAGCCGTGCATTTCCGTCGCGGCCGCCGCGTCGTGCGCGGCGACCGGTTCCATTTTCTCGATCTTCTGGACGGGCCCCAGGGAAGCGCGGCCGTATAATTGCGCAACGGCGCAAGGGGGTCGCCGGCGGCGTGACGGTCGCCGCACGCGTTCATTCCGGGGAGAGATGAATTTGATGCATAACTGCCTGATTCTCGGCTCGGGTCGCAGCGGCACCAGCATGCTCGGTGGAATCCTGAACACCGCCGGCTACTACATGGGAGAGAATCTCTACGAGCCGCGCAAGGCCAACCCCAAGGGTTTCTTCGAATCGCCCGCGATCAACTCGATCAACGAACGGCTGCTCGGGCCTCACGCCCGCTCGCGCTGCCGCTATCCGCTGATGCGGCTATGGCGAAGCCTTTTTTCCGCTGAACGTTGGCTGGCACAGATTCCGCTCGGAACCCAGATCACGAGCACGCCGCGCATCGCCGCACGCATCGCCGCCGAGGTCGCCCATCGTCCGTTCGCATTCAAGGATCCGCGCTTCTGCTACACGCTGCCCGCGTGGCGTCCGCACCTGCCGCGCGACACCGTATTCCTGTGCATCTTTCGCGAACCCGGGCGCACGGTCGCGAGCATCCTGAAAGAGCGGCGGCGCAAGTATCCGGATCTCCGGCTGCGGAGCGAAGATGCCTTCGGCGTGTGGAGCGACATGTACGAGCACGTGCTGAAACTTCATCGCCACGACGGCAACTGGCTGTTCGTGCACTACCATCAGGTGCTGAATGGTTCCGCATTGCCGGCGATCGAGAAATTTCTCGGTGTGCAGGTGGACGCATCCTTCCCTGATGCCACACTCGATCACGCACCGTCAATCGAAGCCCCCGCGCCAGCGCTCGCAACCTACCGCGAGCTGTGCGCCCTCGCGGGCTACCCGGCCTGATCCGCATGCCCGGCACCGGCTCACGCCGGCGGCGTGCGCTGATTCTCGTCTTCCTTGCGGTGGTCACGAGCATCGCGGTTGTTGTAATCGTCGGCGGCCCCAACGTCTTCTCGCGCCTGAGCACGACCCCAACCTGGGTGCTCGGCGCGGCACCTGCCTTGATGCTGCTCGCCTGGTTCGCGAACGCCGGACGCGTCGTGATTCTGCTGCGTGCCAACGGTCGGCAGATCGGATTCGTGCGGGCCTGGTTGATCGCCGCAGGCGGCGATTTCGGCGCTGCGCTCGGGCCGAGCAACGTGACCGCGCTTGCCGCCTACCTGTTCCTGCTTGGGCGCACTGGACTCGATTCGGCGAGATCCAGCGCGCTGTTCATGCTGGAGAAAATCCTGGATCAGGCCATGTTCGCGGCGGCCCTCGCAATCAGCGCCGTGGTGCTCGCCGTGAACGGCCGCGCTCCCGGTCACTGGACCTTGTTCGAAGTCGGACTGGGACTCAGCCTCGGCGTTCTCCTGCTCGTTGTGCTGATGCTCTTCCAGTATCGCCGGCTGGTGAGCGGGATCATCTGGCTGCTCGCCCGCCTGGGTCTCGCTCCCCGCCACCGCCGTCGCGTCATGCGCTGGAGTCTGCGTTTCAGGCACGGTCTCCTCGCCGTAGCCGCGCTGCCGCGGCGCCATCTGGTTTTGCTTGTCTTTTGCGCGGCGATGTATTGGGCGCCGAGATTTGCGATCCTTCCGTTGGTCGCGATGGGGTTGCATGCCAACGTGCCCTGGGCCTACCTGCTCGCAGTGCAGGTGCTCGCGATCTTCGCCGGACAATTTTCGCTCCTTCCCGGCGGAACGATAACGGTCGAGGCGGTATCCGCGGCGCTGCTCCTGCCATGGGTGGATCGTCAGACCGTGGGCTTGATGCTTCTGCTGTGGCGCGGCAGCGTGTTTTATTTCACTTTGATCGTCGGCGCCGGCGGCTTCCTCGGCGCCGCCGCGTGGCACCGCCCGTGCCCGCTGATCGAAGCTGCGGAGCCGCGGACGACTTGAACGCTCGGGCTTGTCCCTTCCGAATGAAGACATGAGGCCGACTTGCCGGCTGATAGATGGCCAGGATGGATCTGTGGAACGAGGGGCACGCGAATAGGCATACAGTCGAGACGCGTTCCCGCAATCTCCGCCTGCCGCTCAGACAAGGCAGCCGCTCTGGCCAGGGTACGATTGCAGTCATGAGAGAGAACTCTTTACAATATTAAATTGTGTAGCGGGTTAAGCTACGGCGCGCTGCCCACCAAGCCTGCTGGTTACTGCGGGAATACGCTACGCGGATGGAGCCGACGCAGCCAGCCGATTCTGGCGCCGGCAAGGCTCGTCCACCTAATTCAAACCGGACTCATTGTTCGCGCCGAATTAAGCACCGGGCAGATCACCGTTTGACAGAGAACGTGGCTATCGGGCCCTATTTATCAAAGAGCAGCAATAAGGGAACAGACGCATGGCAAAAGAAAGATTGGCGGACCCCGAAGTCCGTCCGCTCGACGCGTTAATCGACGAACTGGAACCGATCGCGGGCGATCCGAATGCGCCGACACTCATGATCTCGTTCGCGGGGGCTCGTCTGGGGATGGGTATCTCGCGAGTCGCATTGCGTAAATGCATCGCGGACGTTCCGGTCAAAGTGGTAATGACGCCCGACGTGTTCACTTGGTGGTGGGCCGAAGACGGCATTCTTGCCGGAGGACCGGATGGGACGCCGAGCGAGCAGGCACGCGCCAAGCTTCAGGCGCGCTGGCCGCACGAGCGGCTGATCTGCGAGGGAACCTCGTTCGGAGCGACGACCGCGATCCTGGCCGGTTCCCTGTTCGGCGCCGATCTTGTCCTCGCGTTCGCAATCCTGTCCTTCGTCGGCAACCTGCACCGACGCTACTACCGGGACCCGCGCTGGCCCGAAAACGCCAAAAGGACCCGCCGCTCGCCCGCCATGCGGCGCAAGGCGCTCGGCACCGATCTGCGTCGTAACCTCAAGAAGCCGGGTTATAAGGAAGCGTTGATTATTGCCGACCAGACCGACCGACTCGACGCCCTGCATGCACGGCGGCTGCTGGATCTCCCGCGGGTCAAGGCGCATTGGGAGAAGGCGGGGGGCCACAGCGTACTGCGCGCGATGTACCTGCAGGAGACTCTCGGTCCTCTGCTGGCCGATGCCGTAGCGGGACGAATGCCGGGCGAGGGGGCGTCAACGCCAGCGAATCGCCCGGCGCAGGAAGGGGTGGAGAACGCCTCCGGTCACGCGGAACAAGCCGGCCCGGCCTGATCCGAAATTGGCCCGGAGCGACCTCCGTCGTTCCCCCCTGTAATCGCGCCTGAATCGCTCAGGATCGCAGCAACTCGCCGGCCTCGAAGCGCAGCGTCACACTTTCCGTCAAAGCCGCTTCCACCAAGGCATCGTAGTCCGTCAGGCGCGTGTGCTCCAGCGCCTCGATGAGTTCGGCGCGTGCACGTGTCTTCGCATCCCGCGCGATGAGCGCGCAACAGTCCTTGTAGGGTTCGATCGAGATCGAATAGGTACCGATTCGCCGCGCCCAGGCGATGATCTCCTGCTTGTTCAATCCGATCAAGGGACGGAACACCGGCATGGTGACCGCCGCATCCTGCGCGACCAGATTATCCAGCGTCTGCGAAGCCACCTGGCTCAGACTGTCGCCGGTCACCAGCGCCGTTGCCCGGCGCCGGCGCGCAAGACGCTCGGCCACCCGCAGCATGAAGCGGCGAAAGAGGATCAGCTCGTACCCGGTATGCTCACCCGCTAGCGTGAGATCGAAACTCACGTAGGGCACGACGTGCAACTCGAGGCGCTGCGTGTAGCGCGACAGGCGGGCGGCGAGACGGCCGAGCGGCGTGTCGGCAGCATTGTCGCGATCGAGATAATTGGCGCTGAAGTGCAGGCACTCCAGCGAGCAGCCGCGCCGCGCCATCAGAAATGCGGCCAGCGGAGAGTCTATGCCGGCGGACAGCAGTGCGAGTACGCGGCCGCTCGCGCCGACCGGCATGCCGCCGAGTCCGCTCAGCCGCTCGGCGTAGAGCAATGCACCCTGCGGATACAGTCCGACGTGAAACGTCCTGTCGGGCGCCGAGAGATTAACGCCCGCCCACGACGTTTCGGTGAGGATGGCCGAGCCCCAAGCGCTTTCCAGCGCCCGCGTGGAAACGTCGAACCTGGGATCGTGACGCTCGACGCGTACCGCGAAGCGTTCGCCCTCGCGATAGACGGAACGGGCAAGATCGAGCAAGGCCTCCGTCAGCGGGCCGTTCAGTAAAGCAGCTTCATCGCGCCCCGCGACATCGGGCGCGAACCATTGCGCAGGAAAATAAACCGCGATGCCGGGAATCTCGCCGAGCACGGCGAGGACTTCCGCCATGCGCTCTCCATCGGCGCCGATCGTTATCGCCATGCGCCCGGCCTCGCGGCTGACCGGCCAGACGATACCCAAACGTCTCAGTCGCCACGCGATCTGGCGCCCCAGCCGCGCCTCGAACTGGGGACGGTTCTTGCCCTTGAGCGCGATGTCGGCGTAATGGATAACGACGCGATTGGAAGCATGGCGCATGCGCGCTACGGGTTCGGGTCGCTGCACGAAGCGGCAATCGAAGATGGTAGCATCCGTGCGTTCGTGCCGGCAGGGCGCAGCCTATGCGCAAATTCGACTGGCGATTCGGGCTCGGCCGCCAGGCCTGGGCTTGGGCGAGCTACGACTTCGCCAATTCGGTGTTTGCGACCACCGTCGTCGCCGGTTTCTTCCCGGTTTTTCTCGATAGCTATTGGCGCGGCGGAATGAGTCACGCGCAAACCTTCGCACTGCTCGCTTGGGTGAACGGCATAGTCGCCGCCGCGGTGGCCCTCATGGCTCCGCTGCTCGGTGCGCTGGCGGACCGCTCGGCCCGCCGCAAGCGGTTTATCGGCGCGTTTCTGCTGTTTGGCGTCGGCGGCACGGCGGGACTCGCGATCCCAGGAAGCGGCGCAGTAGAAGTCGCGCTGTTGCTCTTCGCGCTGGCCAGCATCGGCTACGCGGGAGGCAACGTCTTTTACGACGGGTTGCTGCCTCACGTGGCCGCGCATGAGAAGCTCGATCGTGTTTCCGCCTTCGGCTACGCCTTGGGCTATCTCGGGGGCGGGCTCCTGTTTGCGCTCAACGTATGGATGATCGAGCAACCGCACTTCTTCGGGCTCGCGGATACGACCGCTGCGGTCAAAGCGGCTTTCGTGAGCGCCGCCGTCTGGTGGGGACTGTTCGCATTGATTCTCTTTCTCGGGGTGTCCGAGGATCGCTCGGGAGTCGCTCCCGGACGCGCGTTTCGCGAGGGCCTCGCGCAATTCGCCATAACCGTAAAACGACTGCGCACACTGCCGGTCCTGGCGGGATTCCTTCTAGCGTATTGGTGCTATATCGATGGCGTAAACAGCGTATTCCGGCTGGCCGTCGGCTTCGGCGTCTCGCTCGGGCTGCCGCCGGCGGATCTCCTAGTCGCGTTGCTGATGACACAATTCGTCGCCTTCCCCGCCGCGCTGGGATTCGGCCGACTCGGCGAGCACTTGGGACCTAGGATGGGCATCACGCTCGGGCTGCTCGTGTACACCGCGGTGGTGGCCTACGCCTCCTTTATCACCCGTCCCTGGCAGTTTTTCCTGCTCGCCTTCCTGGTCGGTCTGGTGCAGGGCGGAACCCAAAGTCTTTCGCGCTCGCTTTATGCACGGCTGGTGCCGCGTGCGGAAAGTGCGACTTTTTTCGGTTTCTACGGCATGATGGGCAAGTTCTCCGCCGTGCTCGGTCCGCTACTTGTCGCAATTACGACCAGTGCCACCGGCAGCCCCCGGCTCGGAATTCTTGCAATCGTAGTGTTGTTTATCCTCGGCCTCGTCGGCCTGTGGTTGCTTCCGCTTGGCCGCGTACAACTCGCCCGAAACGCCAAACAGGTAACCGTCGCCTGAGCGCGGCGAGCGCCTCGATCTCGCCGCCGTAGCGCGCCCGCACGTAAAGCAGGGTCACGGCTTCCGCCTCCGGATACAGAGCCGGTCGGGCGACGGCGATCCGGGCGAGAAAGGCGAGCGGCCCTTCGTAGGGGGATCGAGCGACGCCCCTGCGCGCGAGCCGCCGGCACCAGCGTTCATACAGCCGCCGGGGTGCATCGCTCGCGCGCCGACGCGGACGCAGCAAACTGAGCAGAAAGACCACGAATCCGCCGGCAAATGCGGCGGCGATCATCGCGATGGCCAGCACGAACGGCGTCGAGCCGCCGAGTCCGAACCGCTCCAGCAGCCGCTGCTGAAGTTCCGGGCCATACCCGACCACATACTGCGTCCAAGCGGTGTTGGCCGCATCCCAGAGTTCGCCGATGTGCCGCAAAAGGCCGCCCTGCGCGGCGTACAGGCCGGCCATGGCGCCGGCGCCGCTGGCCGCGGCCGCGCGGGCCGAAGGCTCGACGCGGGCGGCCGGGATCACGGCGGTCGGATCCACCCGCACCCAGCCGCGCCCGGCGAACCAGACCTCATCCCAGGCATGAGCGTCCGCTTGGCGCACGACGAGCCATCCGTCGTAAGGGTTAACGGTGCCGCCCGCGTAGCCGGTCACGATTCGCGACGGCAGGCCTGCGGCCCGCATCAATACGGCAAAAGCGCTCGCGTAGTGCTCGCAAAAGCCGCGGCGGGTTGTAAACAGGAATTCATCCACTCGGTTTGGACCGCTCAGCGTCGGCGGCGTGAGCGTGTAGTAATAGGGTTTGTCGCGGAACCAGGCGAGGGCGCGAAAAACCAGCGCCTGCGGCGTGGCGCTCTCGCGCCGCCACTGTGCAGCCAGCGCGCGCGCACGCGGATCAATGCCCGGCGGGAGTTCGAGCGCGGCGGCACGGACGCGGGGCGCGAGCGTGAACCCGGCGCTATAGTTCGGGTAGGAAATAGCGCTGAAGGCAATATCGTTCCAGAGCCGGTCCGGCGCAAGCAGGGCGTAATCCGGGGCAAACCGTGCGGCGGTGTCGACCGTACGCGGCAACGCGAGGGCGAACAGATAGCGCGTGCCGTTTGAACGTTCGAGCACGCGATAACGGATCGCCCGCCCGCGCGGCTGGAAAAAGCCGATGCCGGGACGTTCAGGCGCAGGGAGCCAGCGGCGCCCGTCGTAGCGCGTAAAGACGGGGCCGCGGAAATACCGTTCTGACGGCACCGGCACGGCCTCCTCGAACTTCACCCGGAAGGCGACGGCGTCGGAACTTGCCAGCGCACCGATACTGCCCGGCTCCATCATCTCGGAGAGGCCGCTCACCGCGGCCGTCTGCGGCGCAGCGAAGCGAAACAGCGGGCCAGGCAGACGCGGGAAGAGTAAAAACAACACCGCCGCCACCGGCAGTGCGGCCAGCAGCAGGCCGCCGCCGCGCCGTGCCAGCGTCCAAGCCGCCGCCCGTGGCGCATCGGGACGCAAGGCGACGGTCGCGCCGGCCCAGATCACGGCGGCCGAATACAGCGCGAGCGGCAGGGACCGGAGCAGCAGGAAGTTCGCGGCAAGGAGCAGCAACGCGGTCATCGTGAGCAGGCGGAAGTCGCGCCGACTGCGACTTTCCAGCGCCTTCAGCGCGACCATGAGGATGAGAAACGCGCTGCCCGCTTCAGCGCCTCCGAAAGTGCGAAATGTCGCGACGACGATGGCCAATGCCGCTGCCGCAAGCCCCAACAGCCAGAGCGATCCCGGTGGCACACGGCGCCCACGCAGCAGCGCATAGCGCCAGGCGATCAAGGCCAGGGCGGCGGCGGCGACCCAGGGCGGCAGAGTAAAGAAGAACGGCAGCGTCGCCGCGGCGAGCAGCGCGAGTGCATCGCGCGCCTGCGTCAGGGACGCCGGGCGGACGAGTTTAGCCCGCGCTCGGGACATCGTAAGGGCCAGGATAAATCGCCAATGCACGCAGGCAAGCGGCACGGTGCGCAACCCCGCGGGCGGGCGGACGTTCGTAGCCCGGAAGCCTGAGTCCGTAGGCGGGATTCGCACCCCGTTCGGCCTCTAACACCCAGCGGGTCAGAATCGAGAGACGGGCTTCCGGCTCCGTACCGGGCGCAGAATCGAAATCAAACCAGGCGACGGTTCCGCCACGCCCGCCGAAGTCCTTGCGTTCGATCTCGCCGCCGCGGGCATAGGCGCGCCAGGCAATCTGGCTAGGACGATCGCCCGGACGGTAGCGGGCGAGACCGATGAAATCCTCCGGCTGATCCCCCGTCCAGAGCCCGTTGGCGCCGCCGCCCTCGCCTGGAGGCGGCGGTGCGTGGGCAGCCGGCCGCGGATAAACGATCACCTCCAACATCCCGCCGAGCCGACTCCAGGCGCGGAAGGTACCGAACGGCTCGGTGCTCGCAAGGCCGAAATCGCGCAGATAATGGCGGCCGCGGTCGCGCGCCGGAAGCACAATCTCGAGTCGGGTCTGGGCATTCGCCGCCAGATCGAGGGCCGCGCCTGCGCGTGTGCCGACAAAACCGGCAAGGGCGCGCCGCGTGCGCCGCGAGGGATTGGCTACCGGAATCCACACGACGATGGGCTCGCCCGCAAAGACGGGCGTCGTAACGGCCGCGCCGAGTTCCAGACCGCGCAGGTGACGATGAGTCGCGACCATGGCGACTGCTCCGAGCGCCGCAAACAGGAATCCGAGCACGAAGATCGGGGCGTTCTGATAGTTGAGCGCGAGCAGCAGCAGGAGCAGGGTCGTCCCCGCAGCCAGCCATCCAAAACGGGTCGGCAGGATGAACACCTGTCCCCGCCCCAAGCGCCGCGGCCAGGGGCCGGTGAGAGCACGTCGCGCCGTAGCGCGTTCGAGCCAGGGGCGCCAGAAACCGCGTCGTCGTAATCCCGATCCGGATCCGGATCCGGACGATCGTGCAACGGGTAGATCATCCTTGAACGGCGGTGCGGGATCTGCGGCGGGCTGAGGCATGAGCGTCCGGTTTCAGGGAATCGGCACGGCCTCGAGGACTTCACGTGCGAGATCGGCGCCACCGCCGCTCGTGCCGTGTCGCTGCAGGCGGTGGGCGACCGCGGCCGGCACCACGGCCTGAATGTCTTCGGGTACCGCTACCGCGCGTCCGGCGAGGAGCGCATGGGCACGTGCAAGCGCAAGAATCACCCGTCCGGCGCGGGGTGAGAGTCCGTGTTCGCAACGCCCGGCACGGCGGGTCCAGGCGACCAGCGCCTGAAGGTAATCGAGCAACGCGGGCGCCGTTGTCACGCCCGCCGCAGCCTGCTGGAGTCGGATAACCTCTTCGGCGTCGAGAACCGGTTGGAGCCGTTCGAGAAGATTGCGCCGGTCCTCGGCCTGGTAAAGAGCGCGTTCGGCCGCGGCCTCGGGATAGCCGAGCGCAAGCCGCATGGCAAAGCGGTCGAGCTGGGATTCGGGCAGCGGATAGGTTCCGATCTGGTCTTGCGGATTTTGCGTCGCAATCACGAAGAAGGGCCGAACCAATGCTCTCGCCTCGCCCTCGACGCTCACCTGGCCTTCCTGCATCGCCTCGAGCAGCGCGCTTTGCGTGCGCGGTGTCGCCCGATTGATCTCGTCGGCAAGCACCACCTGTGTGAACAGGGGCCCCGGGCGAAAGACGAAACGCTCCTGTTCGCGCTCGAACACCGTGGCGCCGAGTATGTCCGCGGGCAGGAGATCGCTGGTGAACTGGATACGCCGGAACGCGAGTCCCAGCACGCGGGCCAGCGCCTGGGCCAACGTCGTCTTGCCGACGCCGGGAATGTCTTCGATCAGAAGATGGCCGCCGGCTATAAGACAAACGACTGCAAGCCGGATCTCCTGCGGTTTGCCGAGCACGATCCGCTCGAGTGCCGCGAGAACGGCGCCGAGCCGTGGTTCGGCATCGGAATGGACGGCAAGTGGATTCGGCATGTGCGCTCCTGTTCGTCCCCGCATGGTAAACTCAAAAAATCGCCGTCGTCCGGGCAAGCGCATGCGTTTCCGCTCCCTTGCAGTCCTTCCGCTCGCCACGCTGGCAGCGAGTGCCTTCGCCGTAAACTTCCAGCCCGGCTACTGGAAGATCGTACTCAGCGATTCCACCGGGCAGGCGGTGCGATCGGGCGCAAGCTGCCTGGAGGAAATGGACACGCATTTCAAGTTCGACGAGCTGCAGTCGCGCTACTGCAAGCGTCTGGAATATTCCGTCACGACGAACGCGATCACGACCCGGGTTCATTGCATCTATCCGAACATCGAACGTACATCCTACGAACAAATCATCTTTAACGGCGACACGATGAAGGGGATCGTGCGTATCGACCAGACAAAGCCCCAAAAGCAGAATTTCGCATTTACGCTTACCGGCACCCGACTCGCCCAAGCTTGTCCGCAGGCGCCTGCCGCTGCCAGCCGTTAACCGGCCGCCGTCCGTTTCCCGGCGGTCAATCCCCCGCCTTCGTAATAGCGGGCCAGATAATCCTCGAAGGATTCCCTGTCGGCCATCTCCATGGCGCGCTGTTTCGCGAGCGAGTCTGCCGCCGTCTGTTCAAGCTGCGCACGCAACGCCTCCGGCAAATCGATCTCGCGCAGCACGCGGGTAAGCCCGCGCGAACGTGCGAGCGCCCAGGCCAGAAAACCTTTCGGTGTCTCTGCGATATCGACAAGCGCCTGCGCAGAAGGCGTGAGTCCGGGCGCATCGAAACGCGCTGTCGCGAGTTCCAGGGCCGTCGTGTACGGCCGCCCGGTCAGTCCCGTGTCGAAATGCGCGGCGGTGGCCGCGAGCTGTTCGCACAACTCGTGCCCCCAATCGCGGAGTGATTGTTCGCCGCCATTGCGGCAGAGCTTCAGGCCCGGCTCGCGGCCGCGTGCGGCGACATTGCGCTGGTTATAGTTGATTTCGAGCCGATCGCCCGCGCCGAGCGGAGGGCTCGGCGCGAGCAGGCAGAACCACATGAAGAGTTCGAGAAAACGCATCGTCTCCTCGCCGATACCGAGCGGCGTCGTCGGATCGATGTCGAGCGCGCGCACCTCCACGTAACGGATGCCCTCGCGGGCGAGCGTCACGCTGGGGCGTTCGGCAAGCCGGGGGCGCGCCTTGGGACGCACCAGTCCGTAGTACTCGTTTTCGATCTGCAAAATTGCGGTCGAGAGCTGTTTCCACTCTGCGCCGTCGCGCACTCCAATCTCGGCGTATGCCGGATCCTCGGTTGCAAGCGCGCGAGTGAGATCGGCAACGTATTCATCGAGCGAATTGGTTGAGACCGAGAGATAGGCTTGATGACGATTCTTGTAGCCGATATCCGACAGCCGCAGCGAGGTTCCGTTCGGCGCGACGAGCGCGCCGTTCGGCAGGGATTTCAGCCAGCAGGGACGCTCCGCGGTGAACGAGGGGCAGATCGCGGGTGAGGCGCCGAAGAGATAAAGCAGCATCCAGCCATGACGCTGAACGTTGCGCACCACACCCATCAGCGCCCGGTCACGCTCGGCGCGCGACACGGACAAACCGCGCGCCGCAAGCAGCGGCGTCCACAGCGACTCGGGATACGAATAGTTGAAGTGGATGCCGGCGATGACCTGCATGCCGCTGCCGTAGCGGTGCGAAAGTCCGACCCGGTAGAGATGCTTCATGCGTCCGGCATTGGAACTGCCGTAGCGGGCAATCGGAATCGTCGCCGGATCGTCTATGAAGCAGGGCATGCTCGTCACCCACAGCAGTTCGTCGCCGATCGAGCGCGCGGCGAACGCCTCGAGTTGCCGCAGTTCTTCCAGCACCTCGGCGGCGCCGGCATGCGGTGCGGTCACGAACTCGAGCAGCGCCTCGGAATAATCGGTGGTGATGGCTGGATGGGTGAGCGCGGAACCGAGTGCGGCGGGGTGCGGCGTGCGCGCAATCCGTCCCTCGGGGGTGACCCGCAGCGCCTCGCGCTCCAGTCCCTTGAGGCCGCTCACTGCCTCGGCGGGCGAAAGCAGGGGACGCAGATCAAATGCATTGCGCGAATCGGTGCTCAACGGTTGTAGTCTGCCGCTTGAATTCGCTGCCAGTTTACGCCCGCGTCACCCGCCGCGCGGGGCGACTTTCAGTGCGCGCTACTGCCAGCAATCGGTAACGCTCGCCGAACCGGTCACCGATTCATTGCCGCGCGAATCGAGAATGAACGTCTTACAGGCGTCATGGTCCTGCTGTCCCACCGCCTGCGGAATGGCATGCAGGTTATAACTGGTCGCACCGGCGGCAAATATGCTAACCGCATAGTAACCGCCCTCGGTCATCACCGTGCTCGGATAGCCGAGCGAAGTCGTGGATGCGGCGTAGATGTTGTAGCGGCTGTAATAGGCTTCCTCGCGCGTAGCCATGGTCTGCAACGCATTGACGGCCTGCGTGCGGCGCGCACGCTCCTGTACATGCAGATAGAGCGGCACGGCGATCGCGATCAGGATCGTGACAATGACCACCACCACCATGAGTTCGAGCAGCGAAAAGCCGCGGGGCTTCATCGCGGTGGCTGCCCCCGTCCGGCGGGTTTGGCTGCGGTCAAACTCGCAATGCTGCCGTGCATGTCGGTTACGTTACCACTACTCAACGAATTTCGGTCCACGACAATTCGCCGGGGGGCACGCCGCGCTCCTTGACGCTACGCACAGGAGAGCTGGAGACCGTGATGAGCTTCAGATCGTTGAACGGTCCCTGTTGCTTTTTGACGATCCTTGGCGTGGCGGCATAGCCGGGCCCCATGGAGAAACCGACGGGGTTCTGCCCGTTCACCTGGTCGTCGCCGTTCAGCAGTCCATCGCCGTTGATGTCGAATTCCGGGCCGGGGAAGGCGCCGCCGGTCGCGTAATTGACCGCCATGAGGAAACTCGATCCGCCGGACGAACAGGGCGCCGAATTCGGGGTGAAAGTCGTGAAGATCACGCTTTCGGCATAAAGCGTCGGATTGGCGATCACGCGCTCCCCCGAATCGGGCAAATCCATATACCAACCCCTCTGCGAGTTCCAGTTAACGGCCGTGCCGCTTACCGTGCGTACGGCGACGCCGTCGAGCATGGTGTCGGTAAGCGTCTGCACGTCGAGGTTGGCACGCGTGAGTGGGGTTGTGGGCGCACTGCCGCGATCGAGCACGCCATAGAAGCTCTGGGTGCCGGTGGTGGTGTTATCCGGAACACCGAGGTATTGGCCGGTGCCGAAGTACACCATGACGCCGCCGCCCGCCGTCGGCGGGGCGAAGGAGGCGACCGGCTGCACGGTGATCGGCTGATCGGTGCCGCCGGCCTGGGCTTTGAACAGCACCGCGGCGCTCCAGTTGTCGGGGTCGGGATCGGAGAGATCAACCCGCCACAGATTGCCCTGCAGGTCGCCCGCATAAACGCGATCCGCGACCGCGTTGGCCGTGTTCGAAAGCACGAGCGACGTGGAAAGTCCGTTCGCGAGCGTGTTGTCGCAATCGTTGTTGCTGCCGTCGTAGGAGCACAGATCGAGCGTCTTGATGAGCGCTCCCGTCTCGGCGTTGACGACATAAAGGTAAGGATTGCCGTCGTCGTTGTTGTAGCCGGAGCCGAAGATGACGACAAAGGTGTTGCCGCTGCTGTTGCAGGTCGGGCCGTCACAATTAATCTGAGCGATCTGCGGCTGGCTGTAGGTGAGGCCGAGATGTTCGAAGCCGGCATCGGCGCTGGTAATGTCCCACAGCAGCTTGGAGGCGATGGCGCTCTCCGAGGTAAAGGTGGACGGATCGGTCACGTCCATGGCGTAGATGCCTTCCCCGCCATCGTTGAGTCCGTCCGCCAGCAGCGTGTGCCAGTTGCCGTCGGAGAGCTTCACGTCGCCGGCGTTGGGCGAGCCGTCCACGAAGAACTGGTGATTGCCGTCATAGGAGGGTTCGCTGAGATTCGCGACGTTGGCAAACACCCCCGCCGGGATGAAGGAGAACATTTCGACGCCGGTATTGGCGTTGAAGGCGTGCAGCATGCCGTCGTTCGCGCCCACGTAAATTACCGGCGTGCGGGTCGCATTGGCGGTCGCGAAACTCGCGTAGTCGCTGCCCGGATACACCCCGTTCGGGACGCCGACATAGAGCGGGGCGCTGTCCACGACGTCGCCGAGGAGATACGAGCGGTTGCGGAACGGCCCGTCGTTCGCGACCGTATTCGAAGCGTCGCCGCGCAGATAATCGAGCACGGCCTGGCCGTACGTCGCCTGCGAATCGCCGAAGGCGCTCTGCTGGGCCGAGGTGAGATCGTCCCAGTGGGTTTCCAACCCGGTCTGCTGCGCGCCGGTCAACTGGTTCCAGCGGAAGGGAACACCACCGGCGGCGGACGAGCCCGAGGCGGGTGCCCAGGTCGCGACGAGTCGGTTCGTGTCCCAGCCGGTACTGTCGTCAACATAGGCCGTCTGCATGAGATCACGTGCGTCCCATATTGGGTCGGTGGTGTCCACCAAGCCGTCGGCTTCGACCGGGTAGGCCACCAGGTCGCCGGTCCAGCCGGAGGAAAGCGTGTCGAAACGCGCCTGATAGACGGTCTCGCCGGTCTGGTACGAGGTTGAATCTACGGCGACCGTAGTGGCCGATTCGTTCCTCGCCTCGATGTTGCTCAACAGGTCCTGGAAGGCCTGGGCGATCTGCTGCGGGCTGTCGGACTTGAACATCGCGCCGTGCGCGTTGATGGTGGCGTGCCACAGATCGTCAATCCCGACCGGGCTGCGGTTCGCGTACATCCCCGCCGTTTCCCAGGTGGGCGGATAGGTGTACGGATCGTTGGTGGAGTTCTGGTTGACGCCGTAGATCAATCCGTTCTGATGCAGCGTAATCCCGAAGAAATCCATGTGGGGGAAGTTGATGCAGTCCATCTGCTCCGTCTGATCGGGAGTCCCGCAACGGGGATCCACGGTGATCAATGCCGGCAGATCGGAGCGCAGATCCGTCAGGTAGTAATGCATCGCGACATCCGCCAGGGTGTTGCTCACGGTATCGGCGAAGGGCGGACCCGGCTGGTGGTTGAGCGTCGGGTAATTGGCATTGGCCGTATCGTCCACATTCCCGAAACCCGAGCCATAGGGATAATTGGCGTACCCGTCGGTGAAGATGACGCCGAAGTTCTGCTGGCAGCCGTACTGGATAAGGGAATGGTTGTTTTCCAGTTGCTGGCCGAAGTAATTGAGCAGATCCCAGGTCGGCGTCCCTCCGCTCCCCGTGTCGTTGTAGAACGCGTTGTAAAAGTTCGCGCGATCGGCGGTCTTGCTCAGGTCGTAGGCGGTGAGGTTGCCCGATTGCGAGGCATTCATGAATTGCATGGCGGTGCGGATATTGGACACGTTCCTGAAGGCGAAGCCGAGGCCGGCGCGCACTCCGAGATGGCGCTTGCGGTAATAACTGAACCAGTTGGCGAATTCCTGAATCGCGGCCGTGTACTGGCTGCCGTCGGAAAAATTCGCCGACTGGATCTCGAACCTCCACATCGGCTCGCCGGCCGGGCCCTCGCCGCCGGGAATCACCTCCGCGGGCGAGTAGCTGCTGTAGCCCGCACCGGCCGCGGCAATAGCGGCCGCGGCGGAGGACGCCTGTATCCAGAAAGTCGCCGCGCAATACTGGATATCTACGTATTGGCGCCCGCCGTTTCTGTTGGTTATCGTGATGCCACCGGCGGGCACCGTCTGCCAACCGTTATGGCCATTGAGATGATCCACCGCCGTCCCGGCGGGCAGCGTCATGCCTATCTGGAGCGTGAAACCGCCGGTGCCGCCGTTGTCGTCCATTCGCGGACACGTCGTCAGATTCCAGGTCGTGGTCTTATAGAGCCAGGGATCGTCCTGTGCGGCGGTGGGGTTCATGTTCCCCATGCTCGAGCCGTTCGCGTTCAGCCAGGGGACATATTTGCGCGTCGGATCGAAATAAGCGTTGTTGTATTGCGGGCTGCGCGCCCAGGCATAGGCCGGGATGGGCGGAATGAAATAGTGGCCGTATTGGTCGAGGCTGGAAAAGTTGCGCCGGTGTACGCCGGGCAAGGGGAACAGGTACGCATACTTGTCCCACGGGGCATAGGTGCCGTTGCCCGGGAAGTCCCCCACCTTGTTGAAGTTGAATGTGTCGCCGCCGACGAAATGGTCTTGCTGGTTCAAACCCACGAAGCTTTGGGTGTTTTCGCTCCACCAGAAGGCGCCGTCGTTGGTGGGTTCGAGCACCTCGAAGTCCATGCTGCCCGAATCGTCAACGCCGACCAGGAGATTGGGTTCGACCGGCTGCACCAGGAGCAGCGGGACGGAGGAGATTGTCACGGCGGGCGCTGGCGCGACTGGCGGTCCGCCGGCGGCCCCAACGACTCCCGCGAGCGACAGAATGGCCACGGCACCGGCGGTACCGAGAACGAAACGAGCAAAAAGTTTCCAATGGCTATTCATGTGGGCACCCACCCTGTTGTGTTACTGGCGATAAATGCTTTGAACAACGGCCACGGCGCTCGTATTGCCGCCGAGGCCCCAGGCGTTGATCCGAAACAGCGCGACCGGCGGCGTTGCGCCGTACTGCTGGCCTAGACCGATGCTGTAGCCGGGCACCAGCGGAATGTTCGGCACCCGCTCGATGTAGTATTCCGGGAAAGCGGCATAGGCGCCTTCGACGCCGCCCGCGGAACTGATCGTGCCCGCGAAGTCGGTGCCGTCGAGCTGCACCGCGACGGCCGAACCGCCGGTCCAGACCGAATCGTCCGCCGGATCGGACAGGCTGCCGTAGAGGCAGACGCGCGGTACGGTGGTAAGCCCGCTGCAATCCGGATCGGTAACGGTCACGTTGGCGAGAAGATAATTCTGGGCGACGCCGACGGCATTGCCGGCGGCCGCGAGCGCGCGCGCCTTCTGCTGGGCGTTGCCCGCCATGCGCTGCTGCATGCCCACGTCGCCGAACATGGCGACGCCGATCACGGTCAAGACAAGCAGAAAGATCAAGGCGGTGAAGAGGGCGAAGCCTCGCGTCGCGTGCAGTCCGCGGCGGTGCTCGAAGGCGGCATTCGAAATGTTCATGGAAGTCCTCACTGGGGGGTGGCCCGGATCGCAAAGACGGCCTGGAACGAAATCGGCTTGGCGTTCGGCTCGGGCACGCCGGTCACCGGGTTGGTGGCGGCCGCGAACTTGAGCATCATCTTCACGGAGCGCACCGTAACCGCCGACCAGCCGATCGCGGCGATCGCGGAACCAGACAGATACTCATCGGCGCTGCCGTCGCCGTTAGTGTCCACACCGTAGAGAATCTCGAAGCTCGTCACACCGTCGAGCAACGGCTGCGTCTGCGTGGCGATGCCCGGCCCACTCACAGTGCATTCGAGTTGATGGTCGGCCGTGTCAAGCTGGAACTGGTTCACGTAGAGCTGGTAGGCATCCGAGGCGGTGCCCTGATTGCCGAAGCCGAGGCAATTGAGCACGCTGTCGCCGGGGGCGGTCAGAAAACGCACGGCCACGGTGTCGGCATAGTCGCCTCCGCTGCTCGCTGAGGTGCCGTAAATGTTCTGTCCGGTAGCGGCAAAGGTCGTGTTGGCCGGGAAAGCGAGGTCCGGGTAATTCGTCATCGGCGCCGCGTAATAGCCGGCCGAGCGTACGACCGAGCCAACGAAGGTCGCGACGAGACGCTCGTGCTCCTGAAGCTGCGCCGTCTGCTGCTGCACGTGATAGGTCTGGCTGGTCGAGAAATACATCACCGCGATGCCGGCGATCAGAAACAGGCTGAGCGCCAGCGCGACCAGAAGTTCGACCAGCGAATATCCTGCTGAGGACGCGATGCGGAGTCGCCGGCTCATGGACGCACGATCACGCTGTAACGGCTGGTGGTAAAACCCGCGGTGCCGGCGGCGGGGGCGGGCGTCATCTGCTTCTGTAGCCAAGTCACGGTAACGGTGCACTGCGGCGGGTCGCCGAAACAGTTGACGGAGCCCTTGCCCTGGGGCAGATCGCTCGCGAGTCCGGCGCCCCAGTGGTTGAGATCGTAAAGCGCCATGTCGTCGGAAGCGCAGGTGGCGCTGGCGCAGTTGGTCGTGTAGGAGACGGCGGCGGCATCCGAGGTGTTGTAGGCAAAGGTCGAGGTGCCGGCCGGGAAGGCACCTGGATTCGCCGTCATCAGCGCCGCGATACTTTGCGCCCCGACGGCCGCGAGACCGTTCAGCGTGCCGACATGGGTGCGGTATACCGAGGCGGCCTGCATGCTCGCGATGCCGAGCAGGCCGACGGCGATCACGAGCAGTGCAATGAGCGCCTCGATCAGGCTGAACCCGCGCATGCGGTTACGCGTCCCGCTCACGGGGGGGGGCCACTTGTGGGTACGCAGGCGCTGCCCGATTCCGCGCTCAGCTTGCCGCCTAACGGGGAAACCACGACGCAGCGTATGGAAGCAGTGCGCACGGGATTCGCCCGCATCACGACCGTACCGTTATAGTCGCCGGCCACCATGCCGAAACGGTTGAAGGTGATGTTCTGGGCAATGTTGCCGCCCGCGCTAAGCGAATCGCCATCCGGCAAGCCCGCATGCACGCGCAGCACGGATTCATCGTCGTCCACCGTTTGATTGTTGTTCGCGTCCATGAAGACGATCCAGCCGTCGCTCCAGTTTCCGCTGCCCGCGCAGGTCTTGCCGTCGCTGCTCACGCAGAGCGTCACATCCGTCCCGTTCAGCATGGCGGCCGTGCGGGCGTACTGGTAATCCACGACGAAGCTGTTGATTTCCGTCGTCGCCCGCGTGCTCGCCAGAAAATTACGGTAGGCGGGCACGGCTATCGTTGCGAGAATCGCGAACAGCGCGATCGTGACCAGCAGCTCGATCAGCGTGAAGCCGCGGTCGCGTTTCATTTACATTTCTTCTTGGGTTCGCAGCAATCGTCACCGCGTAGTGCCCGCACCTTGCCGACCCGCGATATCTTGATGCAGCGCAGGGCCGATGTCCGATCCGGATTTGCATGCAACACGACCGTACCGGTATACACGCCCGCCGGGATGCCGAAGCGGTTGAAGGTGATAGCGTCGTCGATGTTGGAGTTTCCTACCAGCCGATCTCCGCCCGGCAACGCAGCGTGAACGCGCAGCAGCGCTTCGCCGTCGTCCAGGGTTCTGTCGTTGTCGCGATCCACGAAGATCATCCAGCCCTCATTCCAGTTTCCCGCACCCTTGCAACTCACCCCGTCCTCGCTCACGCACATGCTGACGTTCGTTCCGTTCTGCATGGCCGCAATTCGTGCGTACTGCAAATGGGCAACGAAAGTATTCAGCTCCGTCGCCGCCCGATTGGCGGCGATGAAGTTACGGTATGCAGGCACGGCGATCAAGCTGAAAATCGCGAGCAGAGCGATCGTGACCAGCAGCTCGATCAGCGTAAACCCACGCAGGGACCCTCCCTCCATGACACAATCTCCCCTTCCCCCGCGTAAAAAATAACCGAGGTCGGGGACAATTGTGTCCATTCGCCCCGAGGCGAGCGACGAACGGTCGTTTCAGACAGACGAACGGTCGGTCCTGCCGCGAGCTGCTAGGCCAGCCAGACCCAGTTGATCACGAACACCGTGACGAAGCCGACGAGGATATTGAGCGGCAGGCCGAAGCGCACGAAGTCGCTGAAGCGATAGCCGCCGGGACCGTACACCATAAGGTTGGTCTGATAGCCGATCGGCGTCGCAAAGTTCGCCGAGGCGGCCATGGCGATGGTGATCGCGTAGGGGAGGAACGGTTGGCCGAGGTCACTGACCGCCGAGAAGGCGAGAGGAAACATGAGCACGGCCGCGGCGTTGTTGCTGATGAAGGCGGTGAGCACGGCGGTGAGGACGTACACCACGATGAGCAGGCCGAGCGGCGAACCTTCGGTGAGATGCAGCAGCGGTTGCGCGATGGCCGCGGTGGCGCCGGTGTGTACGAGTGCGCCAGCGATGCCGAAGGCGGCTCCGATGACGAGGATCACCTGGAGTTCAATCGAGCGGCGCGCGGCGGCGAGCCCGATGCAGCGGGTCGCGACCATGGCGACAGCGGCGAACACGGCTGCGGGCGCGAGCGTAACGACCCCCGCAGTGACGAGGCCAATCACCGCGCCGAGTATCAGCCACGCGATCCAGGCCCGTTCGTAGTGCGGGTGCACGCTGCCTTCGAGCGGACGCAGCAGCAGAAAGTCGCGGTTGTGCCGGTAGCGGCGCAGGAATTCCACCGGTGCTTCGAGCAGCAGCGTGTCGCCGGCGGCGAGCGTAATGGCGCCGATTTTGCCGGTTACGCGCCGTCCCTCGCGGGCGACCGCGATCACCACCGCGCCGTAACGCGAGCGGAAGCCGCCCTCGCGCACGGTGCGTCCGACTATGGGATTCTCGGGCGCGATCACGGCTTCGATCAAGCGCCGATCGGGGCGCGGCGTGTCGAGCTTGAACACCTGGCCGGTGGCGGGAACGAGTCCGCGCATCTTCTGCAGATCCGCGACCGATTCGACGATGCCTGCAAACACCAGCCGGTCGTTTTCCCGCAGCAGTTCATCCGGTCCCGGCGCGGAGATCAGCCTTCCGGCGCGCTCGATCTCGACCACGTAAAGTCCGGGAAGATGGCGCAGACCGGCAGCCTCGAGCGTCTTACCGGAGAACGGGCTGCGTGCCGGCACCAGCATTTCCACAGTGTATTCGCGGGGATCGGTGAATTCGCCGATGGCGCTTCCGCGATCGGGCAGCAGGCGGCTGCCGAACAGGAGCATGTAGAGAAACCCGGCCACGGCGACGGGCAGGCCGACGATGCCGATGGTGAAAAAGCCCATGCCGTGTTCATGGGCCGTGCCGATCAGAAGACCGTTCACGATGATGGTAGTGCTGGTGCCGATCAGGGTGCAGGTGCCCCCGAGGATGGCGGCGAAGGACAGCGGCATGGCGAGCCGCGAGGCGGCGAAACGATGGCGCTTGCCCCAGTCGAGCACCGTCGGCAGCAGCGCCGCGACGACCGGCGTGTTGTTGATGAACGCGCTCGCGGCCGCGGTCGGCAACATGATGCGCAACTGTGCGACCCACAGGCGCCGGGTATGCCCGAACAGCCAGCGGGCGGGGGCGCTCACCGCGCCGGTGTGTTGCAGCCCGGCCGCGACCACATAGAGCGCCGCCACCGCGATAAGTCCTGGGTTGGCAAAGCCGGAAAAGGCGTCGTCAAGCGGCACGCAGCCGGTGACGGCGAGGACGGCGAGCGCCCCGACGAGAGGGAGATCCGGCGGCATTCGTGGCCAAGCGAGCGCAATCACGGTTGCACCGAGCACGGCGAGCGTGAGGATCGCCTCCCAGCTCATGCCGGAATCTCCGTTTCGCTCTTCACCGGATTCGGTGCGAGCGCGGCTGCGAGAAAGGCGCCGGTGTACGAGCCCGGCGCACGCGCAAGCGCCTCGGGCGTGCCGACGGCGACGACCCGACCGCCGTCCGTGCCGCCCTCGGGTCCGAGATCGATCACCCAGTCCGCGGTCTTGATCACGTCCAGATTGTGCTCGATCACCACGATGGTGTTGCCGTGAGCGCGCAAGCGTAACAGCACGGCGAGCAACTGGCGAATGTCGTGAAAGTGCAAACCCGTGGTCGGCTCATCCAGGATGTAGAGCACGCGGCCGGTATCGCGCTTGGCGAGTTCGCGCGCGAGCTTGATGCGCTGCGCCTCGCCGCCGGAAAGCGTGGTCGCGCTCTGGCCGAGACCGACGTAACCCAGCCCTACGGCAGCGAGTGTCTCCAGGCGACGGCGGATGACCGGCACGTTGACGAAGAAGTTCTCCGCGTCCTCCACCGTCATTTCGAGCACCTCGTGGATATTGCGTCCCTTGTAGCGGACTTCGAGCGTTTCGCGGTTGTAGCGCGCGCCACGGCAGACATCGCAGGCAACATACATGTCCGGCAGGAAGTGCATCTCGACCTTGATCAGGCCGTCGCCCTGGCAGGCCTCGCAGCGCCCGCCGCGCACGTTGAAGGAGAACCGTCCCGGCTTGTAGCCGCGTGCCCGCGCCTCCGGTGTCTGCGCGAAGAGTTCGCGGATCGGCGTCAGCAGGCCGGTGTAGGTTGCGGGATTCGAGCGCGGCGTGCGGCCGATCGGACTCTGATCGATCGCGATCACCTTGTCGAGCTGTTCGAGTCCCTCGATCGTCTCGTAGGGGGCTGGATCGGCGTTCGCGCGGTTGAGCTGGCGGCTCGCCACCGCCTGCAGCGTGTCGTTCACGAGCGTGGACTTGCCGGAACCGGAAACACCGGTGACACAAGTAAGAAGCCCCAGCGGAAAGGCAACATCGATGCCGGCGAGGTTGTTGCCCCGCGCGCCGCGCACGAGAATTTCCTGCCCAGGCGTCGGATGTTGCCGGGCCTGCGGCACGGGAATCGCACGCCGCCCGACGAGATAATCGCCGGTGAGCGAGCCCGGCGCACGTTCGATGGCCGCGGCCGGCCCGCTGGCGACCACGCGGCCGCCGCGAGTGCCGGCGCCCGGCCCCATGTCCACCACGAAATCGGCCGCGCGGATGGTCTCCTCGTCGTGCTCGACCACGATCACCGTGTTGCCGAGATCACGCAGACGCTTGAGCGTCGCGATGAGTCTCAAGTTGTCGCGCTGATGCAGTCCGATCGAGGGTTCATCGAGCACATACATCACGCCGGTGAGCCCGGAGCCGATCTGGCTCGCAAGCCGGATTCGTTGCGCCTCGCCGCCGGACAAGGTTTCGGCGCCGCGTTCGAGCGTGAGATAGCCGAGTCCAACATCGTTCAGAAACCGGAGCCGCGTCTCGACTTCCCTGAGTATCCGGGCCGCAATCTCGCCGCGCCGTCCGGGGAGTGCGAGCCCGGCGAAAAAATTGTACGCCGCGCCGATGTCGAGCGCGACGAGCCCGGGCAGATTGACGTCCGCGATGAAAACGTTGCGCGCGGCCTCGTTCAGACGAGCACCCCCGCAGGCGGGACAGGGCCGCGTCGCGCGGTAGCGTGCGAGTTCTTCGCGTACGGCGAGCGATTCGGTCTCGCGGTAGCGTCGCTCGAGCGTGCGCACGATTCCTTCGAAGGCGTGCGTGCGCAGATAACGCCGGCCGCGGGCGGAGAGGTACTCGAAACGGATTTCCTCCTTGCCGCTGCCATAGAGGATGATCTTGCGAATCCGTTCCGGGAGCTTCTCGAAGGGCGTTTCCGGATCGAAACCGTAATGCTGTGCGAGGCTGCGGATGAGCCCGAAGTAGTAGGGATTACGCCGGTCCCAACCGCGGATCGCGCCACCCGCCAGCGAAAGTGTGGGCCGCGCCACGACGCGCGCGGGATCGAAGAATTGCTCGCTGCCGAGCCCGTCGCAGACCGGACAGGCGCCGGCCGGGTTGTTGAATGAAAACAGCCGCGGCTCGAGTTCGGCAAGACTCCAGCCGCAGACCGGGCAGGCGTAGCGGGCGGAAAAAACGAGCGGCGGCACGTCGGGATCATCGAGACTTGCGACCTGCACGTTGCCGTCGGCGAGCGCGAGCGCCGTCTCGAAGGATTCGGCGAGACGCGCGGCGAGATCGGCACGTACGCGGAAGCGGTCCACGACCACCTCGATCGTGTGCGCATGATGGGTATCGAGCCGCGCGGCCGCGGCATCGAGTTCGAGCACCTCGCCGTCGAGCCGCACGCGGATGAAGCCCCGCGTCTTGAGTTCGGCGAGCAGATCGGCATGTTCGCCCTTGCGCGAGCGCACCACCGGCGCAAGCAGCATCGCCCGCTCGCCTTCAGGACGCGCGAGCACCATATCCACCATCTGCGAAACGGTCTGGGCATCGAGGGTGATGCCGTGCGTCGGGCAACGCGGCGTGCCGGCGCGGGCGTAAAGGAGGCGCAGATAATCGTAGATTTCGGTCACTGTGCCGACGGTGGAACGGGGGTTATGCGAACTCGCCTTCTGTTCAATCGCGATCGCGGGCGAGAGACCCTCGATCAAATCCACGTCCGGCTTTTCCATCAGCGCGAGGAACTGGCGCGCGTAGGTCGAGAGCGATTCCACGTAGCGGCGCTGACCCTCGGCGTAGAGGGTATCGAAGGCGAGCGAAGACTTGCCGGAGCCGGAAAGGCCGGTCATCACGATGAGCCTCTCCCGCGGCAACTCGAGATCCACGCCCTTGAGGTTGTGCGTGCGTGCGCCGCGGATGCGGATGACGTCCATCGAAAGGCCGGCCGAACAAATGTTCTACTATACGATGCGTCTTGTGTGCAGGGCAACGCGCGGCACGGGCCGCGTTTCAAGCCATCGGGGGACACGGTTATGGCCGGCACCGGAGCCAAACTCAGACGGAATGCAGGCCTCATCGGGCTGCTCTATTTCAGCCGCGGCCCCGAAGAGGTGACGCTGTTCGACGTGAAGGCGCTCGGATACCTCTCGCTCGGATGGGACGTGATTGCCGTCGGCGTGTTCAGCCCGGCGGTGCTTTACTGCGCCGTTGCGAGGGCCCAGCCGGGCGAAGAAGCCGACGTCCATCACGAGCGGATCAAGGGGATCGCGATCATGTTCGAGAAGAGCGGAGAAGCATAGGAAACCCCGAATGCAACCCAAACCGATCCTGCTTTTCTGGCGTGCGCTGCGCGGGCTGTGGCCGCAGATTCCGCTCGGCCTCTTCCTGATCGCGGCCGGCGGTCTCAACCTCATTGCAGGATTTCACGCCAATATCCTCGGCCATGTACTGCCGAGCGGAGCCGCCGCGGGCGGCGCCGAACTTTCCGCGCAGGTTTCGCTCTCGGCATTGGGCAGCAGCGCACAGATCATCCTCGGTGCAGGACTGCTCCTCTCGGGCCTGGGATTGTTCTGGAGACTGCGGATCGCCTGGATCTTCGCGCTGCTCCTGCTCCTGGTCACGGTCGGTGTCAACATCGCGAAGCAGCACATCGGCGGGGCGCTGATCGTCCCCGGTATCGCCTTCCTGCTGCTCCTCTTGTTCAACCGGGACTTCGTGCGCCGCACACTTTTCGGCAGCGCCCTGATTTCACTGATCGGAATTTTCGCCGTGTTCGCCTACGGCACCTTCGGCGTCTATCTGCTCGGCAACGAATTCGCCCCCCCCATCAAGAGCCTGCTCACGGCGCTCTATTTCACCGTCGAGACGCTTTCGACCGTCGGCTACGGCGACTACCACCCGAGCACTCCGTTCGCCCAGGGTTATGTGATTACCCTCGTCCTTCTCGGGTTGTCGGTTTTCGCGACCGCGATATTCTCCATCGTGGGACCGGCGCTCTCGGGACAGCTCCACCGTCTGCTCAATCCTTCCGGAGATCACGTCGTGAAAAAGAACCACGTCATCATCGTCGGCGCCGGTGCGATCGCGCGCAACACCGCGCAGGAACTCCAGCGCCGCAACATTCCCTTCATCCAGGTGGTCAAGGCCGACGAACCGCCGCCACTCGATGAGGAGTCCGTCGTGATTGGCGATGTGGGCAACGACGACACACTTCGCAGAGCCGGCGTCGCCCATGCGCGCATGCTGATCGCGGCCAACGACGACGACGGCGAAAACGCCTTTGCCGCGCTGGCCGCCAAGGACATCAATCCCGAGGTGCGCGTCATCGCAGTTGCCGGCAGCCGGCAGGTGATGCACCGCCTCCGGCTCGCCCGCGCCGACATGGTGTTCGCCCCGGCCGAGATCGGCAGCCGCCTGCTCGCCAACCTGGTGGAAGGCGACGACCTGCCCGAACAGTTTCTGGATTTATTCAGCGGCGAACACCCTCCGGCGGACGATCACTGATCGCACTTGCTCACGCCTGCAAACCCGATGCGGGATGCGTTATCCTTGAAAGCTCGAATTAAGGAAACTCTGAATAAATCAGGGGTTCCTTTCATCGGCCGCCGTTTCCCTGCGATGAAAGCGATTTTATCGGCATCGTGGCGGACGTTTCAGGAAACACACGGCCGACGCCCGATCCGACTGGAGATTTGCCATGACCGATTCGACATTCAAAGATTCCGCGCCGCCGGCTTCGCCCGACGATGCGCGCCTGCCCCACATCCCCTATCACAAAGTGATCGAAGGTCAGCCCGCGCTGGTGACGGGAGCCAATTCCGGCATCGGACGCGCGGTCGCCCTCGGGCTTGCACAGGCCGGCGCGGACGTCGCCGTCAACTACGTCGTCGATCCCGAATCGGCCGAAGAGGTTGCGCACGAAATCGAAGGTCTCGGGCGGCGAGCGATTACGCTGAAGGCGGACGTCAGTAAGGAAGACGACGTCGAACAGATGTATGCGAAAGCGATCGACCACTTCGGCACACTGCACATATCGGTCAGCAACGCGGGACTCCAGCGCGACTCGGCGTTCGACAAGATGACGATCGAGCAATGGAACACCGTCATCGGCGTCAACCTGACCGGGCAGTTTTTGTGCAGTCGCGCGGCGACGCGCGAGTTCACGCGCCGCGGCGTCGTGGATTCGGTGTCGGTCGCCGCGGGCAAGATCGTTTGCATGAGTTCGGTGCACCAGGAAATCCCCTGGGCCGGTCACGCCAACTACGCATCGTCGAAGGGCGGAATCATGCAGTTGATGCAAACCATGGCGCAGGAATTTGCGCCGCAACGCATCCGCGTCAACGGCATCGCCCCCGGCGCGATCCGAACGCCCATCAATACCGCAGCCTGGAGCACGCCCGAAGCCTATGCCGCCCTGATGAAGCTGGTCCCCTACCGGCGGATCGGCGAGCCGGACGACATCGCCCGCGCGGTGGTCTGGCTTGTATCCGATGCCGCCGACTACGTCACCGGAACAACGCTGTTCGTGGACGGCGGGATGACGCTTTTCCCCGGCTTCGCCACCGGCGGCTGAGGCCGGTACCGGACTCCGGCATGGCGGATGCGCACTACGATCTGATCGTCATCGGCAGCGGCCCCGGCGGCGCCTCGCTCGCCCATCGTCTCGCGCCCACCGGCAAGCGCATCCTGATCATCGAACGCGGCGACTACTTGCCGCGTTCCATGGACAACTGGGATCCGTACAAGGTCTTCGTACAGGGCATCTATCAGGCGCCGGACACTTGGTACGGCAAGGACGGCGAATCGTTCCATCCGGGCCTGCACTACTACGTCGGCGGCAACTCGAAGATGTACGGCGCCGCGCTGTTCCGCATGCGCGAGCGCGACTTCAACGAGATCCGTCACGTCGATGGTATTTCTCCTGCGTGGCCTCTGAAATACGATGCCTTCGAGCGCTATTATGCAGAAGCCGAGCGTTTGTTCCATGTGCACGGCGCGGCCGGCGAGGATTCGACCGAACCTCGCCGCAGCGGCCCATTCCCTTATCCGGCTGTTTCGCACGAACCGCGCATTCAAGCCCTGAACGACAGCTTCGCCGCCGACGGCCTGCATCCGTTTCACCTGCCGCTCGGCGTCCTGCTCGACGAAAAAAATGGCAAGACTACGCCCACCAGCATCTGCTTCCGCAACCCCTACTTTGACGGATTCCCAAGTCCGCTGAACGGCAAGGCCGACGCGCAGGTGATGTGCGTCGACCCGATGCTCGCGGCCCACGACAACGTCACGCTGCTCACCAATGCCTACGTATCGAAGCTCGACACTGACGCGTCGGGCCGCCGCGTCAGCGCGGTGCGCGTCGAGCGCAACGGCAAGGAGGAAAGCTACTCGTCCGACATAGTGGTGGTGGCCTGCGGTGCACTGAGTTCGGCCCTTCTGCTGCTGCGTTCCATCAACGATAAACACCCCAATGGCCTCGCCAACGGCTCCGATCAACTCGGACGCAATTACATCCGTCACAATCAGTCGGTATTGATGGCGATATTGCGCGAACCCAACGAGACGGTGTTTCAGAAGACACTGGCGCTGAGCGATTTTTATTTCGGCGCCGACGACTGGGAGTATCCGCTCGGCCTGCTGCAGATGTGCGCGACCTCGCACGCCGCGCAGATTCGCGGCGAAGCGCTGCCGCAATGGCTGGAATGGCTGCCGGATATGCCGTTCGAAAAAATGGCGAAATACTCGATGGATTTCTGGCTCTCCAGCGAAGATTTGCCACGACCGGAGAACCGGATCCGCTACGACGGAGAGCGAGTGGTGCTGGAACTCACCGAGAACAACATGGAAGCGCATCATCGGTTGAAGAAAAAGCTGGAACAACTGATGAGCCGCAACGGCGCGCACCCGCATCTGCTCGAACGCAAGCTCTACTTTGGCAAAGACATTCCGATCGGCGGCACCGCGCATCAAGCCGGCACGGCACGCTTCGGCACCGATCCGGCAACTTCGGTGCTCGATCTCGACTGCAAAGCCCACGAACTGGACAACTTGTACCTCACCGATGCGAGTTTCTTCCCCTCGATCGGGGCGGTGAATCCGACGCTCACCATCGTCGCCAACGCATTGCGCGTCGCCGACCATCTCAAGGAGAGACTCGGCGCATCCGCCTCAATAAGCCAATCCGACACCGACACTAGGAGCGACACATGAGTTGGCTTTACGTTATTCTGGTTCCGCTCGTGATTCGCATTTGTCTCGTCATCCTGTTTCCGTTCAGCGCGCTCGACAAGATTCTCGACTGGAACGGTGCGATGGCGCAGGCGAAGTCGAGCTTTCTGCCCACCGCGCTCGCGGCGCCGATGATGGTGCTCGCGATCGTCGTCGAATTCGTCACGCCCTTCCTCATCGTGATCGGCTGGCATGATCGCATCGCCGCCTTCATTCTCGCAGGCTTCTGCGTTATCACCGCGCTCCTCTATCACAACTTCTGGCACTATCCCGACTTCTGGGTGCGCGGCGACAGTAAGTCGCGCGCACACTTCTGGGACTTTCTGAAAAACTTCGGTCTCGTCGGCGGCCTGCTGCTCGTCACCTTCGGCACCACCGTCCTGCCCGCCGACTGGGTGGCGCGGCATCCGCTGTCCTCGACTCCGATTTATTCGCAGGCCGCGGTCGCCGCACCGACCGCACTCTCATCCCCTCGCCCGTTGAATGGAGGTACACCCCCATGAGTTCCGATCAGAAATTTTCAAAACACGGCGACAAGCCCAAGCTGCCTTACTGGCATATCTGGACCGATGAGGACGGCGTCAGCCATCAAACTCAATGTGGGCTGACGAACTTCGAACTCGGTGGCATCGGCGACGCCACGCCGCAATGGAACGACGAGCAGAAGAAAAGCGAGGCGACCATCGTATTCGTCGTGCTGCCGACCGGGTGGGTCGGCGAATGGCACGAAAATCCCGCGCCGCAGTGGATCCTGCCGCTCTCGGGCCGCTGGTTCGTCGAATCGATGGACCGCACGCGCGTAGAGATGGGGGCCGGCGAGTTGTCCCTCGGCGAGGACCAGAACTGCGTCGCCGACGACGAGGGCAACAAGGGGCATCGTTCCGGCACGATCGGCGACGAGCCGGCGGTGCTGATGACCGTGCGGATGCACGTGCCGCCGGTGCGCGAAGCCTGCCACCTTAAATAAGGTGTGGATCATGAACACCGGCATGGCGAACATCGAGATCATCGATCCGCGCTTCAAACCCTTCGTGCTGCCGAACGCGCCGCTGGAAAAACTCGGCGAAGGCTTCCGCTGGCTGGAAGGCCCGGTATGGTTCGCCGATCACCAATGCCTGCTCGTGAGCGATATTCCCAACAACCGCATCATGCGCTGGACCGAATCCGGCGGCGTGTCGGTATTCCGCGAACCTTCCAACTTCGCCAACGGCCACACGCGCGATTGCGAAGGACGGTTGATCGGCTGCTCGCATCAGGATCGCTGCATCACGCGCACCGAACTCGATGGGCGCATCACCGTGCTCGCGGACCGCTACCAAGGCAAGCGCCTGAACTCGCCCAACGACATCGTGGTCAAGAGCGACGGCACGATCTGGTTCAGCGATCCGACCTTCGGCATCACCCGGGATTACGAGGGCGGCAAGCAGGAGTCCGAATTACCGGCCAATCTGTACCGCTTCGATCCGCGCGACAGTTCGCTCACCGTGGCCGCCGACGATTTCCTCGGCCCCAACGGCCTGTGTTTTTCGCCCGACGAAAGCCTGCTTTACGTGTCCGAGAGCGGGCCGCCGTTCGCGGACGATCCGGAGCAGTACATCCGCGTGTTCGACGTCGCCGACGACGGCGCGCGTTTGAAAAACCCGCGCGTGTTCCACAAGGTCGAATCGGGCATGGCCGACGGATTCCGCTGCGACGAGGAAGGCAACATCTGGACAAGCGCCGCAGACGGCGTGCACTGCATCGACCCGTCGGGAAACTTGCTGGGCAAGCTCAAGGTGCCCTTTGTGGTCTCCAACCTGACGTTCGGCGGTCGCAATCGCAGCCGCTTGTTCATCTGCGGTTCGCAGACCTTGTTCGCCCAGTATGTGAACCGACGCGGCGCCGAACGGCCGTGACCGGACGCAGCCACGTGCTGCGTCTGCGGCGGATCGGCCGCAATGTCTCCGATCTCGCCCGTGCCATCGCCTTCCATCGCGACGCGCTTGGCTTTTCACTCATCAACGAAACGCGGATTGACGATCCCGCCTGGGGCGAGTTGATGGGTATTCCCAACGTACGCGTTCATGCGGCCACGCTGCGGCTGGGCGAACAGGAAATCGAGCTTACCGCCTTCGATCCGCCGGGCCGAGCCTATCCGCCGGAAAGCGGTTCGACGGATCTCTGGTTCCAGCATCTTGCAATCGTCGTCGCCAACATGGATGTGGCATACGCAAGGCTTTGCCGCCATGTCTTCACGGCGATTACCGAAGGCGATCCACAGCAACTTCCGCCCAACACGGGTTCGGTGACGGCCTTCAAGTTCCGCGACCCCGATGGTCATCCGCTCGAGTTGCTTTATTTTCCGCCCGGGACCGGCGACGCCTGCTGGCAACCTAAACAGTGCGTGTTTCTCGGCATCGATCATTCAGCCATAACGGTTGCCGATGCAGCGGAATCCATTGATTTCTACACGCGATTGCTGGGTCTTCATGTCGCCGCGCGTTCGATCAATTCAGGCGCGGAACAAGCGCGTCTCGATCATGCGCCCGACGTGCGCGTGAACGTGGTTGCGCTCGAGCCGGCCGAGGCACATACGCCGCACGTCGAATTGCTCGGTTATGAGCGTCCCGCCGGGCGACCCTTTCCCGCCGGCATCAAACCGAATGACATTCTTGCCGACCGGCTCGTTCTCGAAGTGGACGATCTGCCGCGCCTGGTGCAGGTTCTCGAAGCGGAAAACCTGATGTTTGTATCGCCCGACATGGTGACTGCAAACGACGGCCGACGCGTGGCGCTCGTGCACGACCCGACCGGTCATCTGCTACTGTTCACGCAAGCGGACCGAACCCAATCTGCGGTGACGTCATGAGTTCCTCCACAGGAAACACAGAAAAGACCCTTCCTCATATTGTCATCCTCGGCGCCGGTTTCGGCGGTTTGAACTGCGCCATGGCGCTGCGCCGCGCGCCGGCCACGATTACGGTGGTGGATCAGCGCAACTTTCACCTGTTTCAGCCTCTGTTGTATCAGGTGGCCACGGCGGCCTTGTCGCCGGCCGATATTTCGATGCCGATCCGTCGTGTTCTGCACCGGCAAGCCAACACCCGGGTCGTGCTCGGGCGCGTGAAGTCCATCGACCGGCGCGCGCGCAGCATTCGTCTGGACCATAGCGATCATCTCCTGTCTTACGACTACCTGATCGTCGCCACCGGTTCGCACCATGCCTATTTCGGCCATGAAGACTGGGCACCGTTCGCGCCCGCCCTGAAAACGATCGAAGATGCGATCGCCATTCGCCATCGCGTTCTCGTCGCGTTGGAAAAGGCCGAAACCAGCGAGAACGCGGAGGAGCGCCGTCGCCTGTTGAACTTCGTGGTCATCGGCGGCGGCACGACGGGAGCCGAAATGGCCGGCGCCATTGCGGAGCTGGCTCGGGCCGAACTCAACGTTAAGTCTCGCACTCTGTACGGCCAGCATGCCCGGGTCATTCTGGTAGAAGCCGGACCGCGATTGCTGCCTTCCTTTCCATCGTCGCTGGCGAAAAAGGCGCAACGCTCGCTCGAGCATCTGGGGGTTGAAGCGGTGACCGATGCCGCCGTCGAGCTTTGCGACGCCGACGGCATCGTCGCCGCGGGCCGGCGCATTGAAGCGTGCACGCTGATCTGGGCGGCCGGCGTCGCCGCGTCGGCCGCCGCGAAATGGCTAAACGCCGAGGCGGATCGCGCCGGGCGCGTGCGCGTTGAACCCGATCTTTCCCTCCCCGGCGATCCGACGGTTTTCGTTATCGGCGATACCGCCTCGGTGCACAACCCCGATGGCAGCCCGGTGCCCGGCACCGCGCCACCCGCCAAGCAGGAAGGCGCCTATGTGGGCAAGCTGTTGCAGCGCCGGCTCACCGGGCGGCCGCCGCCGCCTGCCTTCCGTTATCGCAATCTCGGCGACCTGGCCACCATCGGGCGCAAGTCGGCCATCCTGGATCTGGGCTGGATTCGTTTGAGCGGTTTGATCGGCTGGCTGATCTGGGGCGGCGTGCATATTTTCTTTCTGATCGGCTTTCGCAACCGCATCGTGGTCGCCTTCTCCTGGCTGTGGTCGTACTTCACCCGCGAGTACGGCGCGAGGTTGATTACCGGGAGCGGATCGGAACCCGGAGCGTCGACGACGAAAAGGTCGCTGCCGGAGTAGAATCAGGCATCGCTCGCGGTCCGCCGCGATCTCCGATACATCAATCCGTCGTATCAAGGAGTCTGCCATGTCCCGGCCCGGTTTTATCCGTTATGTCTTTGCCCTTTCGCTCACGGGCGCCGTGTGCGTCGCGTTCGCAGTGCCGCAAAAAGCGCCCGATCCCTTCGCCAATCTCGAACTGCGCAATCTCGGCCCCGCCGTTTCCGGCGGCCGTGTTTCCACCGTGAACGGTCTGCCCGGCCAGCCCGGCACCTACTATGTCGGCACGGCCGGCGGCGGTCTGTGGAAGACAGCCGACGACGGCATGAGTTGGACCGAGCTTTTCAAGCACGGACCGACGGGCTCGGTCGGCGCCGTCGCGATCGCGCCATCGAATACGAACGACATCTGGCTCGGTACCGGCGAGGCCAATGTGCGCAATGACACGCTGCTCGGCCACGGCATTTTCTTCTCGCCCGACGGCGGCAAAACCTGGCAGGCGAAAGGGCTCGCCGATGCCGGGCAGATCGCGGGCATCGTGGTCAACCCGACCAATCCCAACACCGTTTATGTTGCCGTGCTTGGCGATCCCTGGCAGCCGACGCCCGACCGCGGCGTATTCATGACCACCGACGGCGGTAAAACCTGGACCAAGACGCTCTTCGTCAACAACACGACCGGAGCAAGCAGCATCGCGATGGATCCCGCCAATCCGAACGTCATGTTCGCCGGAATGTGGACCGAACAGCGCAAGCCGTGGACGCAAATCAATGGCAGTACCGATGGCGGCATCTGGCGCTCGATGGACGGCGGTCAGACCTGGACCAAACTTGCAGGCGGACTGCCGAGCACCGATCCGACCGACCGCATCGATCTCGCGATCGCGCCTTCCGATCCGAACCAGGTTTACGCGATCATGGCGACAAAGCACTGCATTCTCTGGGGCAGCAGCGACATGGGCGACAGTTGGGACTGCATCAGCAACAATCACTCGCTTTCCGTGCGCCCGTTCTACTTCAGCGTGATGACGGTCGCGCCGGACAACGCGGACACACTGTATTTCGGCTCGCTGTTTCTCATGAAGTCCACCGACGGCGGCAGGACGGCGCACGCAATTGATCACAGTGTGCATGTGGATCATCACGCGATCTGGATTGACCCGAAGGATCCCCAGCGCATCATCCAGGGTAACGATGGCGGCGCCTACGAAAGTCTCAACGGCGGGCAGAGCTGGCGCTATTTCGATAACCTGCCGATTGCCGAGTTTTACACCGTCGTGATCGCCAACACCGTGCCCTTCGGCGTGTGCGGCGGCATTCAGGACAATGACGGCGCCTGCGGGCCCTCGAACAGCCTCGATTACTCCGGCATCTGGGGTCCCAACTGGTGGGATCCGGCCGGCGGCGACGGCACCTACGTGGTGCCGGCCCCTTCGGATCCCTCGATTGTGTATGCCGATTCCGAAGACGGTTACGCGACACGTATAGACACCAAAAACTGGACCTCAACCTCTTTCCGCCCCTACACGCCGAGCTCGACGGTGATACCGTTCGCGAAGCTCAAATACCGATTCAACTGGGGTTCGCCGATCGCGGTTTCGCCGACCGATCCGAACACCGTGTACATGGGCGCCAACGTCGTGTTCAAGTCCACCGACGGCGGCCAGAATTGGCAGCCGATTTCGGCCGATCTCACCGGGAACGACAAGTCGCACCAACCGGTTGCGGGCGGCCCCGTGTTCCACGACATCTCGGGCGCCGAGAACACCGACACGATTCTCTCGCTCGCGATCGCGCCAACCGATCCCAAGGTGATGTGGGCCGGGACCGACGACGGCCTCGTCTGGGTCACGAAGGACGACGGCCAGCACTGGACCCAGGTGACGCCGAGCCTGCCGTCCTCGGTGAAGCTGGGGCGCATCTATCAGATCGGCGTCTCGCCTTTCGATGCCGGCACCGCCTACATTACGGTGGACGGACACATGCTAGGCGACAACCATCCCTACGTACTGGAAACCACGAACTACGGCGCGGGATGGAAGAGCATAGCGAACGGCCTGCCCGACGGCTACTCGGCGATGGTTGTACGCGAGGATCCGAACCAGAAGAATCTCCTCGCGCTCGGCACGATGCGCGGACTGTATCTTTCCTTCGACGACGGCGGCCACTGGACGCCGATCACGGCCAATCTGCCGACGATGGCGGTCTGGGATCTGAAATTCACGAAGACTCCGCACGATCTCGTGCTCGCGACGCATGGCCGCGGGCTGTGGATATTGGATAATCTCGAGGCGCTCGAAACCTGGAGCCCGGACATCGCGAAAAACGATTTTCATCTTTTCCCAGCCTCGCCCGGCATCGAATGGATCGGCTACTTCGGCCGTCACATCGGCCCCGCGCCCACCGATTACGTCGCAGACAATCCGCCGAACGGCCCGCAACTCGCGTACTATCTCGAATCCGCGCTCACCCAAGGCGCGCCCGCCAAGGCGGATGCGCAGTCGTCGAGCCAGGGGCCGGTGACGATCAAAATCACGGACGGCGCCGGAAATCCTGTAGCGACGCTGCACGGAGACGGCAAGGCGGGCATCAACCGCATCGCCTGGAACATGAACTACGATGGCGCAAAATTGCCCTCGTTCCTGAAGGGCGCCTCGTTCTTCGGCGGTTCGGGACCAAGCGGGCCACTCGCACTTCCCGGCACGTACAAGGTGAGCATCAGCGCCGGCAAACAGAGCGCGACGACGACTGTCACGGTGGCTCCCGATCCGCGCCTGAACCCGCTATCGCCTGCCGCGCAGCAAACGCGGCTCAAGACGGGGCTCGCGTTGCGCAACGACGTCAACGCGGCGGTTGCGCTGCTCGAGCGTATCCATACGGTGGTCGGCATCCTCGGCGACGTCACCGACGCTACCGCGAGCGCCACCAAGGGCAGCGCGCAGGCGACCGTGCATGCGGCGGCCGGCAAACTCAAGATGCAATTCGGCGGCTTCGCGATGAAACTCTACAATCCCGACCTCCAGTTCAGCGCGCCCGAGGACAGCCTGCACTACATCTCGCGTTTCGGCATGCGGCTTTACGGACTCTATCAGTCGTTCTCGTCCATGGATGCAAACCAGACGCCGAACGCCGAACAGCTCGGCGTGATCGCGCAGGTGCAGGGAGAACTCAAGCAATATCTCGACCAGTTCAACGGTCCGCTGCACAAGGCCGTCGTCGCCTACAACGCCGAAGCCTACAAGGCCGGCGTGCAGACGCTCCCCGTCGGCACAACTATCACTGTGAAACCGGTCAAACTTCCCTGAGCATCAAGCGGGCGCGATTCCAAACCGGGATCGCGCCCGTTCTTTCTCACCCTTTGTCGGAATCTTCGAGCTGCCCGCGACGCTGCGCTTGTGCGGGCCTACATCGCTACACCGCTCAAGGCACCGGAATGATCAGGATCGCATAAGGCGCCCCCCGAACATCACAAACGGCTTGTGTGTGCTCGGGTTGGACTGTCCGAAGGGAAAGCTGGACTCGCTGGCAATTCTGCGGCTCAGAATCATGATGTGGGGAAGCTACTCGCCGGGGTGATATGTCCGCTCGACGTGTCCTTTTAGCTGATCGGGCCAGAAGTACACCGTGCGCAGGTTGCCGCTGACGTAGCGGGCGGCCTGGTCGGTGAAATGCGGAGATTTCGGATTGCCGCTGGTGCCGCCGACGTGGATCGCGCGTGCGCTCACCTTCGGGTCGAAATCGATCACTGCGATGAAGCTGTTGCCGTCGTTGCCGTAATACTTTTCGGTGCCGGGCCACGGGTGCGCGCCGAACGAGGCCAGCGAACCCCAGCGCGAAGACGTGAACGGCACCGCGATGCTCGGTTTGCTGTCGTCGAAGTGCGGATGGATCGAGTCGTCCAGCCGCTGGTAGCGATTGATCTCTCCCCAGGGCACGCCCCAGTAACCGAAATCCTTTTGGAGGCGATCGGTGGCTGCGGCCAGCGCATCGAGACGCGTCTTCGGCGTAGTCTTCTCCGCGATGTAGTCCAGCACCTGCATGTTGGTGGTGTGCGCGTCGATGCCGCTGGCCGCGGCTTTCGCGCTGACTTCATTCCACAACGTGTCGCCCCAGAACACCGCGACCGAAGTTGGGATCGAGGCGATGCCCCAGCGATAGTCCCAATGCCGCAGCACCCCGATCGGGCCGGCCAGTTTCGCTTTCAGCGGATCGCTTGCAGGCAGGGCGTCGTAATCCCCGACCAGGATCGGGATCAGTCGCGCGAACGCGGGCAGGTATGAATCGAAGGCGTCGGTGATCAGTTTCGCCTTGGTAAAATCGCTTGCGCCGGTCAGCATGCGCAACGCGTGCTCGCTGCGCGGGTTCGGGCCGAAGGTATCCATGTACTGCGGATAGCTCGCGGCCTTCGGGCTGTACTTTCCGGCCGCCGTCCACGGCCAGTCGTTGGTGTTGAACACCCAGCCATTGGGTGGGTTCATCACATTGGGCATGTCCTTGAGCGGCGTCAGGCCCTGCCATGCGGTGGCAGGATTGCTGCCGTCCACGGGCTTGGTGTAATCGAATTTGTTATTGCATTTGGGGATGAACTGCGGCACCAGAAACGCAATTTCGCCCCTGTCATCGGCAAAGATGGTGTCGTTGGACGAGTTGGCCTTGAGCTGTGCGATCTTCATGTAGCTCGCAAGATCGGTGGCCTTGGTGCGCAGCCAGCTTTGTTCCAGCGCGGGGATCGGTCGGTTCATCAGCGCCTCGGCGATCCACTTGCCGTTTTCCTTCGCGACGACCGGCCCGTGTTGGGTGAAGTACGCGGTGAAAGTGCGTGACTTCATCGTGCCATCGTTGCCCAGATAGCGGATGGTGATCGCGCGCGTTGTTACCGGCAACTGTTGCTTGCCGAAACGATAGTACAACTTGCCGTTCTGCTTGACGATGGTTTCGGCGAACTGGTCCACCGCATCGACGCCGGTCGAGGTGTGCATCCATCCGATGTGCTTGTTGAAGCCCTGGTAGATGAAAAACTGGCCCCAGGTCGAGGCGCCGTAGGCATCGAGTCCCTGGTCGCTCGACATCTGTGTTTCGTCGCGGAAATAGAAGGTGACGTGCGGATTGATCAGGAGCAGGGCGTGGCCGTCGGCGGACAGCTTCGGCGCGATCGCGATGCCGTTGGAGCCGGTCGCCGCGTGCCGGGTTGCGGGCTTCGTATCGGTCAGCGCCAGTGCGGTGCTGCGGTCGTCGCCGTAGAACGCCGCAAGTTTGGCAAGGTCCACAAGGGTGATGTCGCCGCCGATGCTGCCTTCGGTGAAAGACAGCGCCATCCACGGCTGGTAATACTTGATGACCTTAGGGCGAACGTCGAGGTGCGTGGCCAAATACCAGTTCATGCCGTCGGCCCACGCGTCCATGAGCTGCTGCAACCAGCCAGGGCTTTTTGCGTAGTCTTTTTTCAGCACCACCGGGTCGATGAAAAGTTGTTCGCGCAGGTCCTGCCAGATCGCCGACTTGCCTTTTGCCTGCGCGGTCCAGCCCAGCGCCAGCAGATAGTTGTCCTCCACGCGGCTGAAGTCGTCTTCGCACTGCGCGTAGATCATCCCGAATACCGTATCGGCGTCGGTCTTGCCGCGCACATGCGCGATGCCCCATGTCGCGGGTGATCGTGACCCGCTGCGCTTCTTGTGCGAGGCGGGCATATTCGGGACTGTTCCGGTTGACCGGGGTTTGCCATGCCGCGAGGGCTTGACTGCCGGCTTGCGCGGTTGCCGCGGCGGACGCGCTCCGCGGCAGCAAGGTGCCAACGACCAGCGCACACGCAAGTGCGAAAAAGCTGTTGCGAATGTGGGATGGCATTGATCTTCCCCTGAATCGCGTAACGAATAATCTTACCTTACGCCAAAGCGAGGCAGCATTGAAACGCCTTCGCATCTCCAATCCGGAATCGCGAGTGCCGTTCTTCTTTTTTCTGACTGGGTTGCCTCTTTCGCGGGAACGACGAAGCTGGGGCGTGGCCTTTACGACCGCTTATTGCGCCGGGGGCGTCTTTGCTTCGGGGTGGGCGGCAGGAGTTCGGCGGTGTAGCGGTTGTAGAGGTCGAAGAGGAAGGCGACGCGATCGGCTTGGGACGCGAAGCTGCGCTTGCCGTAGGCGGCGTCCACGGCGCGATCCAGTTTCGCGTGCGCCTCGCGCAGCGACGGCGGCATGGTCACCGGATCGTAGAGATCGGCGAGCGAGGCATCCGGGAATTTTTCGCGCGCGGCAAGCACTGCATCGGCGGCGGCTTCCACGGCCTGCACTTGCTTGTCGGTTGCGTCGAGTGGCCACGGGAAATTGTTGTAGACGATTTGAGCGGAGTATCTGAAATCGCTTTTCAATCTTCCTGCCACATAGCGCACCCAGGCCATGTGCATCGCCGAAGACATAACGCCAAAGTGGTACTGATTCGCATGCGATACGATCAGGCAAGAATCACTCGTAAAAGCCTCCGGTTCGATAAATCCTAACGGTATGTAAGACCTTCCTTCGGAACTGACGCGCGGGATGAGAAGATATGGCTCCCGGCAGATATTCTCGACGTGAAACCGCGTCGGCGTTTGCGCGAGCTTTTGCGTGGGTGCGCTCTTGCTGGCCAGACGAAATTCGCGCACGGCTTCCACGCACTTCGCTGCAAGCGGCATGTTTCGCAGAATTTGCGGCGGACAATCGCCGAGCCATAGCACCCAGCGTTGATAACTGTTGAGAAATTCGTCCGCGCCCAGCCATTTTCTGAAATACGGCTTGGCCTGCGGTTCGCACTTCAGAAACTCTGCCTTTTCTTCGTCAGTAAAAAGATAATTTCCGCCGTCTATCGGTTTGTTGCCGATGCCCATTTCCGGCACCGGGAGATCGGCGTACTCCGGCGGCCGATAAGCACGTCCGGCGCATCCACGAGATAGGGATTGATGTTCGCGGCGGCGGCTTCGTGGGGTTCGGCTTTGATATTCGGATAATCGAACAGGCGTTTGTCCGCGCAGTCGAACAAGGCCCAGCCGACGATGACGCAATGTACCGCCGCCTTGCCCGGCGCTTCGCTGCTCCACTGGAAGGTGCGATGCGCGAAGTGAATCTTCGCGCCGAGCCGCAGCAATTCGCCCCACAGCACACCGACCTGCTCGCCCTGGCTGATGGAGTTGGTGGAAACGAAGGCGATTTTGACCCGATCCTTCGGTGCGGCAGCGTCCGATAAATCGGCGAGCGTCGCCTGAATGTGTTCGTCGCCGCGCAAATAATGCGCCGCCTTGACGTACCAGCCGGTGACGTAATCGAGCAGGCCGTACGAATTGACGCCGTGCCAGACGCGCGCCATGTCGGCACGCTGCGCGGCGTCCATGTACTTGGCGCCGACGAAGGGCGGATTGCCGAGAATGTAGTCCACGCGCTCGGCGGGAATCACGTCGTTCCAGTCCATCGCGAGCGCGTTGCCCTGCCGGATCGTCGCGGAATGGGTAAGCGGCAGCCGGTGATAGTAGAAGCCGAACTGCTGCGACACCCGGAGATTCATCTGGTGGTCGGTCAGCCACAAGGCGACTTGGGCGATCTGCGCGGGGAACTCTTCCAGTTCGATGCCGTAGAACTGGTCCACGTTGACGGTGACGAACTGGGCGA
>JBOIBN010000011.1:0-46951 GCA_050739575.1 Gammaproteobacteria bacterium | reverse complement strand
CGCCGCACCGCCGCCAGATGCCTTGTTACTGGTGACGGCGCCGGGTGCCGAGCGCAAAACGGCGAACACAGCCTGGGCGAAGGCGGCGGCCAAAACCGGGGTGCTGGTCGAATGCCGCCCGTTGAAGTCCGAACAAATGCCGGATTGGATCGCGGCGCGGCTGCGCGACCGTCGCTTGCAGGTGCCGCCGGAGGGCGCAAGGCTCATCGCCGAGTATGCGCAGGGCACTCTCTTCGCGGCGGCGCAGGCGATCGAACGTCTCACACTCATTGTGCCGGAGGGCCGTGCGGATCTCGCAACGGTGCGCGAAGCGGTAGTGGACGAAGCCCGTTACGGGACTTTCGAATGCGTGGACGCCGCGCTCGCCGGCGACGCTGCGGGAGCGCTGCGCATGATGGTGCGGCTCGCCGAAACCGGCACGGTGCCGCCGCAGATATTGTGGGTGGTTGCGCGCGAGCTGCGCGTGCTCGAGAGCTGGTGCTGGGCGGCGGAACACGGCGGTCCGCGCCCGAATGTCTGGGATTCGCGTCGAAACCTGGTCGCCACCGCGGCGCGGCGGCGCAGCGTGCGCGGTTGGCAAGCGCTTGTCATCGCCGCAGCGGAAGTGGATCGCGCCATCAAGGGGCGCGCGCCGGGCGATGCCTGGGTGCTGCTCGAACGATTGCTGCTCGCGATCGCCAGCGCCCCGCTCGCCGAGGCGGCATGACAGGGGTAATTCCTTTTTGAGCCGCATCGGCATTTTCGGCGGCACCTTCGATCCGATCCATTTCGGGCACCTGCGCCCGGCGCTCGAACTGCGCCAAGTACTCGGCCTGGATGAAGTGCGGTTCGTGCCCTGCCGGATTCCGCCACACCGCACGCCGCCGGTTGCTGCGCCCGATGTGCGCCGTGAAATGGTGGTCCGAGCCATTGCCGATGCGCCCGGCTTCGTGCTCGACCGGCGCGAACTGGATCGCGGCGGACCGTCCTATACCGCGGATACGCTCGCCGAGTTGCGCCGCGAAAGCCCGGGCGCTCAGTTCGCGCTGCTGCTCGGCACCGATGCCTTTCTCGGTCTGCCGGGCTGGCGTGATTGGGAACACCTGTTCGATCTCGCTCATCTTGCGGTTGCTCACCGCCCCGGTTGGGTGCCGGGCGAAGGACAACTTTCCGCTTTGGTTCGCGAGCGTCTGGTCGCCGATCCGGCTGCGATGTGGGCCGGACCGCTCGGACGCATCTTGTTCGTGGAAGTGACCCAGCTTGAAATTTCCGCCACCGCCGTGCGCGAAACCGCCGCGGCCGGAGGTGATATCCGTTATCTCGTACCGGAGGTCGTACGTGAGTACATCGAAGAGACCGGCTGCTATCAAAAAATCTGACGACGCGGAGGCACCGCGTGCATTGACCGATGCGGTCGTCGCCGCGCTGGAGAACGTCAAGGCCGTCGCGCTTACGGTCATAGACGTGTGCGGCAAGACGTCGCTGACCGACTATCTCGTGATCGCGAGCGGCAATTCCGACCGCCACCTGCTGACGCTCAGGGACGCCGCGCTCCAGGCCGCCTCGCGGGCCGGCGTCAAGCCGCTTGGAATTGAGGGCGAGCATGCCGCCGAATGGATCCTGATCGATCTCGTCGATTGCGTCGTGCACCTTATGCGCCCCGCAACGCGTGCGTTCTACGATCTGGAGCGCCTCTGGTCGGTGGGCCCGGAACGGCAAGTCACGCCCGACTGATGCACATCCGTCTGCTCGCCGTCGGCCGGCGCCCGCCGCCTTGGGCCGAAGACGCCGTTGCCGAATACGCCAAACGCCTGGCGCCCGCATTCAGATTCGCGGCGCCGCTGCTGCCGCTTGCGTCGGGGCACGGCACCGATTCTGCGCGTGCGCTGAACGAGGAGGGTGAACGCCTGCTCGCGGCGCTCGCCCGCGACGAGACAGTCATCGCACTGAATGAACGCGGTGCCGCGTGGACGACGGCCGAACTGGCCGCTCGTCTTGCAGACTGGCAAATGGCGAGTAGGGATGTCGCGCTCCTGGTGGGCGGCCCGGATGGTCTCGCGTCGGCTTGTCTCGAACGCGCCGATGCGCACTGGTCGCTTTCGCCATTGACTCTGCCGCATGCGCTGGTGCGGGTGATCGTCGTCGAGCAGCTTTACCGGGCGGCGAGCATCAACGCCGGGCATCCCTACCATCGCGCCTGACGGGTTGGTAAAAACGTCGCGAACGCAAGCTCGCCCATGACGCAGTTCCGAGCGTGCCCTGTCCCTCGTTTCCTACGTAGCCGGGCTACGGGGTAAGCTGATTCGGATGCGACCACCGCTTACGCTCGCCTCGTCCTCGCCCCGCCGGTGCGAATTGCTGGCGCGCTTGGGCCTTGCGTTCGATGTCGCCAGTCCGCAAGTGGACGAGACGCCACGTTTGGGCGAAGGCGCCGAGGCGCTTGCCCAACGGTTGGCCGCGGCCAAGGCGGTTGCCGTGGGGGCTCGCAGCGGAGTTTGCGTGCTGGGCGCCGATACGGTGGTGGCATTGGACGAGAATATTTTCGGCAAACCCGCCGATGCAAGGGAGGCCAGAATGATGCTCGCGCGATTATCGGGCACCGCTCACCGCGTGATCACTGCGGTGGCGTTCGTTCAAGAGGGCGCGATTACGGTCGCGACGGTGCTCACCCGCGTCTGGTTTCATCCGCTCGATGCGGAAGTATGCAGACGCTACGCGGGGAGCGGCGAAGCAAGAGACGCCGCTGGCGCCTACGCGGTGCAGGGCGGCGCGGCGGCGTTCGTCGCGCGAATCGTCGGAAGCTATACCAACGTCGTGGGTTTGCCGCTCGCCGAGACTGTAAAGCTGCTCAGGCGCGCGGGTATACTCGCATGAGTGCCGGAGTTCTGATCAATGCCATGCCCCGCGAAAACCAAGTGGCCGTCGTCGCGCACGAATTATCACAAGAAATTCATAATTATTTCGGCCCTTTCCCATGTTGCCCGCCGTCTCGCGAGCCCGCGGATGAAAGTCCGCTGAAGTTGCAGGGCGACAGTCGCTTCGATCCGATACACTTCGATGCCGCCGCGCACTGAGCCGCCGCGCACGGAACGAAGGGCCGGCGCGCGCCGGCCAATCAAGTGGGGACTTATCTCCGTTGCGGTGCTGATCGTACTTGCCGCCGTCGCGGCGGGACTCTTTCAGGTCGCGGCCCACATGGTGCCGCGCTATCACGACAAGATTCAGCAGGAGGTGAGTGCTGCCGCCGGGATGCCCGTCGAACTCGGGAAGATTTCGCTCGCCTGGCATGGATGGGGGCCGCGAATAGATTTTCAGGATGTGCGGATACTTGATGCGAAGACACACCGGGTCGTTTTGAGCGCGCAGGGAATCGGGCTCGACTTTAGCTTGTTTGCACTGCTGCATGGCACCGGCGCGCGTCCGACGGGAATCCGCATCGATGCGCCGCACGTCGCCGCGGAGGAGACGCCCGACGGCAGGATCATCATTCCCGGTCTTGCCGCCAGCAGCTCGCCCGCGGGCAATATTGCGGGAATGCTCGGCGCGCATCTCGAGATCACGAAGGGAACGTTCGCCCTGACGCTGGCGGGATCCGATCGCGTGGTCTGGGTTTTCGCACCGGTGAATCTCGATATCGGGGGAGGCCGCAGCCACTCGGTCGAACTCGTGCTCGGCCTGCCAAAAGCGCTTGGCGCCGACACGCTGAAGCTCGACGGCGAAGTTGATACGCCGGATGTCTCGCTTGCGAGTTGGCGCTGGAACGGGAGCTATTCAATCGATCGCCTACTGCTTGCTCCGCTTGACCGTTTCGTGCCCGAAGACTATCCGGCCGTGAGCGGTAATCTTGCTAGCACCGGCAACTTTGCCGGGAGCGGCTTGAATTTCAAAAAGATCGAGGGGCAACTCGTCGCGAGCGACCTCGCCGCCGGGACGACTCGTCTCACGCGGTTGCAAACCCGGTACAAATTCATTGGCGGGAATGGTTATACGCTTACGCTGAGCGATGATCGTCTGGTCGGCCCGAACATGACCTGGGCGCCGGGCGATATGAGCATCAGTCGCGATACGACGGGCCGAATACACACGAGCATAGACAACGTAGCACTGACCGCGCTGCCATCGCTGACCGGGTTTCTTCCGGCAAAACTTGAGCAGTACGGCGAACGTCTGCACAAGATGCGGCCGAGCGGCAAGATCGAAGGGGTGAAATTTGCAATTACTCCGGGCAAGATGGATATGGATCTGCAAGCGCGGCTGAGCGATGTGGGCGTGTACGCCGCAGAGGGGGCGCCGGGATTCAACAAGCTTTCCGGCACCGTTGCGATCGATCGGGGAACGGGCGTATTCAAACTCGATGCACCGGGTTTTATACTGCGCATGCCGCATATCTTCGGACATCCGGTGCCGCTCGATCGGGTAGCGGGAGACATCGGGATCGGATTGACCGGCGGCGGCCTCAGCATCGCCACCGACAAGCTCGCGCTCAGCGGTCCGGTAGGCCTTGACGGCGCGCTCGAGGGCAAGATCGATATTCCCCGCAGCGGACCGATCACGATCGACCTTTCCGCAAGCGGCGGTCCGATCGCCGTCGTTCCGGCGCGCAAGCTGTATCTTCCGACGGGACTCATGCCGAAACCACTCGACGATTGGTTGCTGCATAGTCTCGATGGCGGCAGGATCACCGGCGCGACGCTTACGCTGACAGGCCAGGCCGCACGTTTCCCGTTCACCAAGGGAGGCGGGCGCTTCGCCGTGGACTTCGGTTTCGAGGGCGTAACACTCAAGCCGGGCGAGCATTGGGAGCCGCTCCGGAACATGAACGGCAGCGTGCATTTTCTGAATGCCGGCATGACATCTGACATCACCGGCGGGCAGATCGGTCATGCGGGGCGCGTAGTCAAGGCGGTCGTGATGCTGCCGGACATGTTCAAACCGCGACTGAAGGTGCAGGGGCAGGTCGCCGGCGATGCCTCCGATTTCCTTGCTTTCCTGCTCGCGAGCCCGATCGGCGGCGATCTGAAGGGTCTCGACAGTTTGCACGCGAGCGGCCCCTCGAGTGCGCAGATTAATCTCGATCTTCCGATCATGCGGATTGCGGACTTTACGCTCGATGGCACGCTGCAATTGGCGGGCGTCACCGCGCAATATGACGACACGTCGTATGCCTTGAACAAACTCACGGGCGCCGTGAGCTTCGATGCCAGGGGACCGATAAAGGGGGGGCTTAGCGGCGAGCTGTTCGGGACGCCGGTTACGCTCGATATCGGTCGGGGCCGCGATACGAAAACGATGCGCGTAACGCTCAATGGACGTTTTCCGGTTGCCACGCTGTCGAAAGCGGTGGGCTACGACTTCTCCCGGTATGCGGACGGCAGTCTGCCGCTGCAGGCCACGGTGACGGTACCGCTGGTGCAGAACGGCCCCCCGGTGAGGGTATCTCTCTCGTCGCAACTTGGCGGGCTCGCACTCAAGCTTCCGGAGCCCGTAGGGAAGACGGCGTCGGGCAAGCGTTTGTTCGCGGCGCATGCCAGCTTCGTCAACGCCGGCATGCGGGCGACGGTGCGCTATGCCGATGTGCTTTCCGCCTGCCTGGATTTCGCGCTCGGCGGTACGGAAACCGGATTCCGCGGCGCCGATGTCGTACTCGGTCCCGGCGCCTGTCATGCGCCCGCTCCGGGACTGTATGTCCACGGCGGCTGGCCGAAGCTCGAACTCGATCGCTGGGTCGCGCAATTGCCGCGCGCGACCGGTACGGGTACGGGCAACGGGATGCAGGAGGCATTCGCGATCGATTTGCGCTTCGGCGAGATAGACGGCTTCGGGCAACACTTGAGGAATCAAACGATCAAGGGGAAGTTCGGAACCACGCAGATGACGCTCGACTTCGAGGGCGACATGCTCGCAGGGCAAGTGCTTGTTCCACGCACGCCCACGAATGAGAATCCGATTGTCGCGACGCTGACCCGCGGGGATTTTACGGTACCCGGCAAGCCTGTCGTCATCACGCCGCCGGCCAGTGCCGCAGCTGCCGCTTCGGCCTCTACCGCCGGGACATCGTCGGCTGCTGCCGCCCGGGGACGCTCGGCGGCGAATGTCTCGACCGCGGCCGCGGGGGTGCCGACAGCCAGCAATGCCGCCGCGGGCGCGGGCAGCAGTTCCTCGTCCCATTTCAAGCCGCAGACCATTCCCCCTTTTACGCTGCATGCTGCGCATCTTGAACTCGGCGACGCGGGGTTCGATGACGTCTACATCGTCGCCCGCCGCGTACCGAACGGCATCGCGGTCGATCCGATCCATGTCGGCGACGGCGCGCTGAAACTGGAAGGCACGCTCGTCTGGCTCGATCCGCCGGCAGGTGAACCGTTGGGTGCGCTGCATTTTGTGGGCAAAGTGCATGCTCTCGGCAGGCTCTTTACCGGACTCGGCTTCGGTCCTGTCGTCACCGGGAACGGCGCCCTCAGCGCCGGGTTGGCGTGGCACATACTGCCCGGTGAAAATAAATTCGCGAACGATCTCCTTGGGCGGGTCAGCGTGGATCTTCGTGACGGCAGCATTTCCCAGGTGAGCCCGGGTGCCGGGCGCCTGCTGTCGTTGTTTAATCTCGCGAACATTCCGCGTTATCTCGTGTTCAATTTTCATAATCTTTTCGGCAAGGGATTCCCCTTCAGCCGGATTCATGGTGATTACGCCATCGATCACGGTGTCGCCAGGACCAAGGGGCTGGACATTGACAGTTCCGTCGCCTCGATCAAGATCACGGGAATGGTGGATATTGCCCGCGGAACCATGGACCAGAAGGCGGGGATCGAACCCAACTATTTCGGTTCGTTGCCAGTGGTCGCCGCGCTGGTCGGCGGCCTCGGCATCGGCGCCGCCGTGTACGCCGTCACCAAACTCTTCGGCAATCCGCTTGCCTCATTAACCAAGCTGGAATATTCGATCACCGGCCCGATCAGCAATCCGCTGGTCAAACCGCTCGGAAAGACACCGCCGCCACAGGCGGGAACGCGGATTGTGCCGGCTGCCATCGGCGCCACGCGGCCTGTGCCGGTGCCGGCCGCGGCGAACGCGAGCGGCGGTTGAGCGCGCTGCGTATTGGTATTGCGATTTTATGAAAAGCGCGGCCGTCATCCAGATGAATTCGGGTGCCGAGGTCGGGCCGAATCTGCGCCGGGCCGCGCATCTGCTCACGCGCGCCGCCGAGGCCGGCGCGGCGCTTGCCGTGTTGCCCGAAAACTTCGCCTGCATGCCGGCGAACGCCGCGGATCGCCACCGTGCCGCCGAACGTGAAGGCGAGGGCGTCATACAGGATTTTCTCGCTGCGACCGCTACGCGCCTCAAACTGTGGATCGTCGGCGGTACGATTCCCATCCGCACGCGCGGCAAGCGCGTCGCGGCGGCGGTGCTCGTGTACGATGCACAGGGACGGCGCGTCGCACGTTACGACAAATTCCACTTGTTCGACGTCGACGTGCCGGGACGGCGTGAAAGCTATCGCGAGTCACGGCATTTCGTGGCGGGAAAGAAGCTCGTCGCGATCGCGACGCCGCTCGGACGCATGGGACTCGCGGTTTGCTATGACTTGCGCTTTCCGGAAATGTTTCGCGCCTTGACGCTTGCGCAGAGCTGCGAACTTTTTGCGGTGCCTTCCGCATTCACCGCCGCGACAGGCGCCGCGCACTGGCAACTATTGGTTCGCACCCGCGCGCTCGAAAACCAGTGTTTTCTCCTGGCCGCCGCACAAGCGGGAAGTCATCCTGGTGGACGCGAAACGCACGGTGAAAGCACGATCGTAGGGCCTTGGGGCGAACCGCTGGCGGAGCTTCGACGCAGACCGGGAATAGCCGTCGCGGGAATTGATCTCAGTAGCCAGACCCGTTTGCGTCGGCGTTTCCCCGTGCTCGATCATGCACGTTGGCACGAGATCGTTTAAGGCAAACATGAACAAGCCCGTACAATCGTTGTCAAAGGAATGAGGCAGAATGGATTCGATGCAAGACTTTGAAATGACGGATTCCGCTTCCAATCTGGCGGTTGCGCGTTCGCAATTACTGGCACCCGGCGGACTCGGCGAAACCGAACTCGAACGGCTGATCGGGCGTTTGACTGCGCGGCGCGTGGATTATGCCGATCTCTATTTTCAGCTCTCGCGTTCCGAACACTGGATGCTCGAGGACGGCATCGTGCGCGAGGCGGGCGCGAGTCTCGATCGCGGGGTCGGCGTGCGCGCAACCGCGGGCGAGCGTACCGGCTTTGCTTATTCCGACGAATTGACCGCACCGGCGCTGGAAGCGGCTTCCGATGCCGCGCGTGCGATCGCACGGCAGGGTGGACGGGGCCGCGTGCAGGCTTGGTCGGCGCACACGCCGGCAGTGCTTTATGAACCGCTGGATCCGGTGGCCACGCTGGAAGCCGCGGAGAAAGTCGCATTGCTCGAAGCCGTGGACCGCGAGGCGCGGAGACAGGATCCGCGCATCAAGCGAGTGGTTGCGAGCCTCGCCGCCGTCCATGAAGTAGTTCTGATCGCGGCGAGCGACGGCACGCTGGTCGCGGATGTCCGCCCGCTGGTGCGTTTGAATGTGAGCGTCATCGCCGAAGACGGGAAAAACCGCGAACAGGGTTACGCCGGCGGCGGTGGACGTTTCGGTTACGGCTGGTTTCTGGAAGACGAACGCGCACTCGGCTTTGCCCGCGAGGCGGTGCGTCAGGCGCTCGTGGCGCTGGAGGCGGTGAATGCACCGGCCGGCACGATGCCCGTAGTGCTCGGACCGGGTTGGCCGGGCGTACTCTTGCACGAGGCCGTCGGCCATGGGCTGGAGGGCGACTTCATCCGCAAGGGCACTTCGGCGTTTACCGGCCGGGTAGGCGAGCGCGTCGCAAGCGAATTGTGCACTGTCGTGGATGACGGCACGCTCGCCGGACGCCGCGGCTCGCTTGCGGTGGATGACGAGGGCACGCCGACGCAACGCAATGTGCTGATCGAAAACGGTGTGCTCAAGGGTTTCCTCTACGACCGGTTGAACGCGCGGCTTGCTGGTGTGGACTCCACCGGCAGCGGCCGGCGCGAGTCCTTTGCGCATCGTCCGATGCCGCGCATGACCAACACCTACATGCTGCCCGGTCCGCACGATCCGCAGGAGATCATCGCCTCGGTGGATCGTGGACTCTATGCCGTTAATTTCGGGGGCGGTCAGGTAGATATCACCTCCGGCAAGTTTGTGTTCTCGGCCAGCGAGGCTTATCTGATCGAGGGCGGCAAGGTGACCCGCCCCGTGCGCGGAGCGACGCTCGTCGGCAGCGGGCCCGACGTGCTCACCCACGTCTCCATGGTAGGCAACGACCTCGCACTGGACGAGGGGGTCGGCGTCTGCGGCAAGGAAGGGCAAAGCGTGCCCGTCGGCGTCGGCATGCCGACGGTGAAGGTGGACCGGTTGACCGTCGGCGGCACCGGCTAGCCGACAGCGCCGGAAATGCGACGATTCTTTTGTACTCACCGCCGTCCGACGGCCGAGCCCGGTCTCCTCTTCGGACCGTGAGTCAAAAGAAAGGCCGGGGCGTCGCTTGCGACGCCCCGGCCTGGTAGTCTCCCTCTGGTCGCCGGCGCCTGCCGGGCTATATCACGGGTGAGTTGCCCATCCCGCCGCCCCCGGCCTTGTTCATGATGGCCGTGGCTGAGACATAGAAGGCGACGAGCGCTGTAGCGAGCCCAAAGTAACCGCCGATGCGTCCCGCGAGCCCGATGCCGAGAACGCCGTAAAGTCCCGCGCCGATTATGGAGAGCGTGGCAAGGAACACGGTGAGCGAAACGCCGGCACCCAGTCCACTGCGCATCGCGGCGAGCCACAGATAGAGGTTGACGAAGGCAATCGCCAGCCAGAACCAGCCCATCGGCGCCAACGGAGCGAGCCCCGCGCCGCCCGCATATCCGGTCCCCCAGCTCACGGCGGCCCACAGCATGAAGAAAAACGCATACCAGGTTTCGTGACGCAGAAAGGCGGCAATGGCGGCGATCAGCAAGCCGATCATGGCAAAGGAGATCACCAGATGGGACGGACTTCCGCCGTAGGCTTGCGGTGCGAAACCAGCGTTGCCCATGTTAATCAGCCAGAAGGGGATGGCGAAGACGGCGAAACCGAGTGCCTTGGAACTAGCAACCCTTTCGTTCATGACGAACCTCCTTGCAAGTGTTTGCGAATGGCGTCGCGGCTGCCGCTCATTTCCGGACCGCCAAGGCGCCAGAAAAAAATCAAAGCCTTTTACCTTTTAACTTTAGTCGAAAATCGGACTCTTTGCACGGCCGCTCGCTCCAGATGGAGCCTCAATGTTGACAATGGGGGCAATAATAACTCGCGCGCTGGGCGATGACCTCGCAGCGGATCGACGTGGCGCAGCGGGGGCAGGGTGTGCCGGCCCGGTCGTAAACGGCAAGCCGGATGCGGAAGTAGCCTGGAGCGCCCTCGGCGGCGACGAAGTCGCGCAGCGTCGTTCCACCCTGTTCGATCGCCTCGGCGAGTATTGCACGGATGGCCCGGGCGAGGTCCTCATAGCGGGCGGCGCCGATGCGCCCGGCGGCTCGACGCGGGTGGATGCCGGCGCGAAAGAGCGACTCGTTGGCGTAGATGTTGCCGACGCCAGCGACGATGGCGGAGTCCATCAAAAAGGCCTTGACGGGGACGCGCCGGCCTCGGCTCAGGCGCAGGAGACAAGTCCCGTCGAAATCGGGACCGAGGGGTTCCGGGCCGAGCCCCGCAAGCAGCGGGTGACGATCAGGTGTGCAGCCCGCCCAGAGCAGGAGGCCGAAGCGGCGCGGATCGCGGTAACGCACCGCGCGGCCGTTGGCGAGTACGAGATCGTAATGATCGTGCAAGGCGGGCGCCGTCTCCGCGTTCACGATTCTGAGCGATCCCGACATGCCGAGATGTGCGAGCACGCTGCCGCGATCCGTCGCAAGCAGGAGGTACTTGCCGCGGCGAGCGACTCCCGTGATTCCGGCGCCAGCGAGATGCGCCTCCAGGCCGCACGGAATCGGTTGGCGCAGACGCCGTTCGCGCACGACGAGCGCGGCGATGCGCCGGCCGACGACATGCGGCTCAAGTCCGCGGCGGGTCGTTTCGACTTCCGGGAGTTCGGGCATCGTTGGTGGCCGCCATGGGGGTGAGCAGTGTATCCGCGTCGCGCGTGTCGAACACGTACACGACGCCGATATCGGGACGTGCAAGCTCCAGTTGCGGCGAGCGCTTGAGCAGCGCGAAGACGAGAGGGGACGAACGGCCGGCGAGCGTAATAGTGATTTTCGGAGCGGTTCGCGCCGCGCCCGGCGCGAACGGTTCCACACGCAACGCAACGGCATTTTCCCAAGCAGCAATGAAACGCGGCGGGCTTGATCGTGCTGCGCTCGGCAGCACGATCCGTGTGATCCTTGCGTTTTGCGGCACGGGATGCGGGTCCACGAATTGCCACAAACCCGCCTGGAGCAGTGGAAGCAGGCGGTCCATCACCAGAAAAACGGTATCGCCGCGGCGCACGTAACGCAGCAGTGTGGTGGGGTTGAGTGTGCCGAATTCGAGTTGGATGTCGTTCGCCCGCAGGACGAGCCGCGGCGGCGCGAGACCAATGTCGGGGAGCGCGAGCGCGTGCACGGAATAATGCCGTGCCGTCGCTTCATCGAGTCCGTCGAGGAGTGCCGCGACCTGATCAGGATCGGCGGATGCCCGCACCGGGGATTCCATCCGCCAACCCGCTGCGCCATGCACGAGCAGAAGGGCAGGTGCGTCAGGCGCCTGTGCGTAGAGACGCGTCACCGCGACAGGCGCGAGCGACGTGAGCGGCATCGTCGCAGGTGCCTGACGGAAACGTTGATGCAGAAAAAGCGCAAGCAGAGCGGCTAAAGCGAATGCAGCGACGGCGAGTGCGATCAAACGTGGACGCATCAGCTTCGCCGGCGGCGCAGCCACACGAACAAGGCCACGATCAGGAACAGCAGCGGCAGGACGATCAGGTAGCCGATGCCGATGCCACCCTGTTCAGCTTTGGACAGAATGAGCACGCGATCGGGTGCCTGCGGTGCCGCGATATTCAGGTAGCGATCCTGGTCGCTCAGCCAGTTGACGAGATTCAGTCCGAGATTGAGATTGCCCCCGTTGCCGAGGAAGCTGTCGGCAAGGAAGTTCACGTCCCCGACGACGGCCGCGCGCTGTGGTTTCGCGCTGCCGGGTGTAGTGCGGCTGAGGGCGATCGCAATTGGCACCGGACCGGGCACGTCGATGCCCGGGCGGTACAACACGTGGCCCGCCTCCAGTTCGCCGGTTATGAGCCAGCTCGCCGGCAGGCGCCGGCTTTGGATGAAGATGTCGGAATGCCAACCGCTGCCGGCGGTGACTTCGAAGCCGGTGGCATCCGGGAACAGGGTATTAAGAGCAAAGTCACGGGTGACTGGGGAGGCGCCGTACTCGGTTATCACCAGCCAGGTCGGATCCTTGATCCCGAAAGAACTCGAAGTGGCATCCACGATCGTGCCCGCCAGCGGTTTTACGCCCAGAATATGTGCAATCGGTCCGAGGCCGTTCAACGGGCCCGGGTTGCTCAACCAGAGGAGGTTGCCGCCGCAATTGACCCAGCGTTCGAGTGTCTGTATTTCGCCGGGCAGGAAGGGTTGCTGCGGGCCCGCGATGACGACGAGCGCGGTATGAGCATCGATCCGCGGATCGTCGGCCAGGTTTTGAGTCCTGATCTTGAAGCCCTGGCGTTGGAGGGCCGCTCCGAAGTGTCCGAGGTCGTAATTGCGATCGCCCTCGGGACTCGCCTCACCGTGACCGGTTACGAACACCACGCGCTCGTTGGCGCCGCGGCTGAGTCGGAGTAAGGCGTTGGTGATGCCGGTTTCGCTCACATCGTCGAGTTTCTCTCCCCGCTTGCCGTATTGCACATAAAGCTCGCCGGATGTCGTGATGCCGAGTTTGCGCAATTCGGGGAGTGCGGTGTCGGGATTGACGAAGCGCAGGCGAATTCGTGGATCGGCACGCGTGTAGCGTTCGAGCAGCCGCCGTTCGGCCGCCTCGAGCACGCTTTCCGGCTGCACGAAGGCCGTAATCGTCGTCGGTTCGCTCAAGCTCGCGAGTACCTTGCGGCTGGTCGCTGTGAGGCTGTTGGCGTGGCCGTAAGAGAAATCTGCCGTAAAGATCCGGGTGCTCGTTGCCCAGGCGGCGAAGCCGGCGAGTGCGAGGAGCAGCACCGCGAGGCCCAGAGTCTGTGTTCGCAGCAACCGCCGTGTATGCCTCGTGATCCGCACGATTATCCGCCGAGACGCTCGGCGTCGAGTTTCAGGATGGCAAGTCCCACGAAGAGCGCCGTAAGAATGAGGAAATAGGCGAAATCGCCCGTATTCAACTCGCCGCGAAAAAACGAGGCGAGATGTGGCTGAAAGGCCAGCCATGCGAACGCGGCCGCGCCGCTCTGTGGCGTTGTTGCCGCGAGATTGATCACCCACAACAGGATCAGGGCGGTGAGGCTCGCGAGCGCGGCGAGCGCCGGCTGGGGGGTGAGCGTGGACATGAAAAGGCTGACCGCGCCGAAGGCGCAAGCGACGAGCGCGAGTCCCAGCGTGGCGATGGCGAGCCGGCCGAAATCGAGCGCCGTACCGAGCGCGAGGGTGAACGGCATGGCGGCAGCGATGGCGACGACGCACCACAGGAACAGTACCAGCGCACAGAACTTGCCGGCGACGATCGCGGTAGTCGAGACCGGCGCCGAACGGAGCAGCCGGATCGTGCCGCTGCGTTTTTCTTCGGCGAAAAGCCGCATGGCGACGAGCGGAGTCAGAACGACGAGTATGAGGGTCGCCCACAGCAGCGCGGGCGCAGCGATCAGTGCGGTGACCCCGGGCGCGGTCGCGTCGGGCGCCAGGCTTGGTGCGATTTCGAGGAATTTTTGTACGAAGACGAGAAAGACCCAAGCCAGCACGAAGCTCGCGCCCGCAAGCACGAGCCAGGCGAGGGGCGTGCGGAACAGCGAGCGTAGCTCGCGCCCGGCAATGGCGGCCGCGCCCCTCAAGCCACGGCCTCCTCGTCCGCGGCAACGAGCGCGAGGAAGGTTTCTTCGAGCGAAGGGCGATACGGTGTGAGTGCCAGCAGCCCCCAGCCTTCCACGATCGTCGCATGGGCGACGCGCTCGCGTGGATCCTCGCCCGTTGCGGCGCCGATTATGAAGACGCCGGGCTCGGCGGCGGGTTCAACTGTGGCGACGCCAGGCAGCGCCGCCAGTCGCTCGGGTTCGGGCGGGCGCGCCAGTTCGAGGCGAAACCGCGCCTGGTCCCCGGCCTCGGCACCGAGTCGGGCCTCATGCACGATGCGTCCGCGGTGGAGGATCGCGACCCGGGTCGCGATCTCGCTCGCTTCGGGCAGAAGATGGGTCGAGACGACGATCGCCGCCTGCGCTGCGAGTCCGCGAATCAACTCGCGCAGCTTGTGAATCTGAGCCGGATCGAGGCCGACGGTCGGCTCGTCGAGTACGAGTACAGCCGGACGGTGCACCAAGGCCTGCGCAAGACCGACACGCTGTTGGTAACCCTTGGACAGATGGCCGATCGGACGCCGGCCGAGACCAGTGAGCCCGCTGCGCTCGCAGACCTCGGCGACGGCCGCCGCCAGTGCGTGCCGCGGCAGGCCGCGCAGCCGCGCGCAATAGCGCAGATATTCATTAACGCTCAACTCAGGATAAAGCGGCGGGTGTTCGGGCAGGTAGCCCAAGGCTTTCTTGGCGGCGTGCGGCTGCGCGAAAAGATCCCGCCCTGCGATTCGCACGCTGCCCGCGTGAGGTGCGAGGTTGCCTGAGATGATCGAAAGGGTGGTCGTCTTGCCGGCGCCGTTGGGTCCGAGCAGCGCGAGCACCTCGCCGCGTTCGAGCTGGAATCCAACGCCGGAGATGGCGGTGTGTCCGCCGTAGCGGCGTTCGAGACCCCGAACTTCGAGGAGCGGAAAGGCTTCGGGTGCGCTCATGCGAGCAGGCCGCGTGCGGGGGAGGAAGCTTTTGCGGCGGACAGGAAAGTCCTCGCGGCGGCATAGGCGGCGACTTTCCGGCATTTACTCGCCGTCTCGGCCGGATGCCGGGATTCCCCCTGCGGTCCCGGCTGCGTTAAACTGAACCAATGATGCATAGCTTTATGACGACTTTCCTCGAATTCTTCGCCCGCGGCACGGTTCCTCTGCCATGGTGGGGATACCTGCTGGTTGCAGCGGGAACCATACACCTGACCGTGATCGGAGTCACGCTCTATTATCATCGCGATCAGGCCCATCGCGCGCTCGATCTGCACCCGGCGCTACGCCATTTCTTCCGTTTCTGGGTGTGGGCGACGACGGCCATGATCTGCCATCAGTGGGTGGCCGTACATCGCAAGCACCATGCCTTCGTCGAACGCGAGGGCGATCCGCACAGCCCGCAACTGCTCGGCCTTAGTCATATGCTCATGAACGGCGCCAAGGTCTATCAGGATGCGACCAAGGATGCCGCGGCGATCGAAGCCTACCGTCACGGTACGCCCGACGATTGGCTGGAGCGTCTGTACACGCGTTTCCCGCATGCCGGCGTCGTTACGCTGCTTATCGTGGAAATCATATTATTCGGCGCTCCCGGCGTCGCCATCTGGGCGCTCCAGATGCTCAACATGCCGGTTCTCGCCTCGGCGCTCATTAATGGTGTGGGACATCACAGTGGCTACCGCAACTTCGATGTCCCAGATGCTTCGCACAACATCCTGCCGATCGCCTTCCTCGCCGGTGGCGAGGAGTTGCACAACAATCATCACGCCTTCCCGAGTTCGGCCAAGTTTTCGGTGCGCCGATTCGAATTCGACATCGGCTGGTTCTACATTCGTGTTCTAAGCACGTTTGGGCTGGCCCGCGTGCGTCGGGTCTACCCGCGTCCGCGTCTTGCCGCGCGCCCGGCGCTGATTGACCTCGATGCGGTGCGCGCGGTGGTTACCAACCGTATGCATGTACTGCGTGCCTATCGCCGCGAGGTGCTGCTGCCGATGCTGCACCGGGAGCTTGCTGAGCGCCGGCGGGGCAGATATTTCCGTCGTCTGCGCCGCTTGCTGCTGAGCGAATCGAGTCTGCTCGATTCCAAGACGTTGAATCAGCGCGAGCGGCTGATCGAATGTTACCCGGGGCTTGCTACTGCCTGGCAGTATCGCGAGCGGCTGCGGGCAATCTGGGAGGAGCGGGCAGCCTCCAACGAGCGTGTGCTGGTGCGGCTACGAACCTGGTGCCAGGAGGCCGAGGCCAGCGGCATCGAGGGGCTCGCCGAGTTTGCGGCCCGGCTCTCGCGTTATCGTCTGACACAACGCGCCTGAGTGCGCCATTTCGGCGCGTACATTTACTGCGAGCCCTGGGCGAGACTCTGAACCGCCCTTCGTGCAAAGCACGAGAAGTATTTCCCCGGGGCCGATGACTTCTACTATTTCCGCCGCGAGTTTCGTGCGAACGGCCTGACGGCCTGATTCAGCCGTTTGGCAACGGCGGCAATTTCGCCCTCGGCGTCCACGCTTATCAGCTTGCCCTGGTCCTTGTAGTAACCGGCGACCGGGCGGGTATGGGCCTCGAATACGCGTAGGCGGTTCTCGATCGTGGATTCGTTATCGTCGCTGCGGTGCATCAGCTCGCTGCCGTCCACGTCGCATTGTCCCTCGATTTTCGGCGGCTTGGTGTAGAGGTTGTAGACACGCCCGCAGGTGGGGCAACTGAGGCGCCCCGTCAGGCGCTGGACCAGTGTGTCCTGATCGATTTCGAGCGTGAGCGCGGCATCGAGCGGTTGTGCCAGGTCATGCAGTAGCGCATCAAGGGCCTCGGCCTGGGCGATGTTGCGCGGGAATCCATCGAGGATGAAGCCACCGCGCGCATCCGCACGACCGAGACGCTCGCGAATGATGGCGAGCACGGTCGCGTCGGAAACCAGTTGTCCGGCATCCATGGCTTCTCTGGCCCGGCGGCCCAGTTCGGAACCAGAGGCGAGCGCATCGCGCAAGAGATCGCCGGTTGCAACCTGCGGGATACCGTAGCGTTCACTGAGCCGTTTGGCCTGTGTGCCTTTGCCGGAACCGGGGGCGCCAAGAAGTACGATTCGCATGCACTATGTCTCGCGATGGACGGGACCGCTTTGCCGCGGCGAGCGGCAAAGGTAGCCCACCTTGCGAGTCGCGTCAATGCCGCCTGCCGCTGGCGACGAGGCGGGGGGACTGTGGCAAAATGAAAAAAATGCGAACCCAAAGCACTGCCATGCCGAAACGAAACGCGTTTTATGCCCAGTCGGGAGGGGTGACGGCGGTCATCAACGCGACCGCTTCAGCGGTTATCGGGACCGCACGCGCGCACCGCGACGTCATCGGCAAGGTATACGCCGGGCGCAACGGCATTCTTGGCGCTCTGCGCGAGGAGTTGATCGACACCGGCCGCGAGAGCCGGAGCGCGATCAAGGCGCTCGAATACACGCCCGGCGGGGCCTTCGGTTCCTGCCGCTACAAGCTGAAAAGCCTGGAAGAGTCCAAAGCGCAATACGAGCGGCTGATCGCGGTTTTCCGCGCGCACGACATCGGCTACTTTTTCTACAATGGCGGCAACGATTCTGCCGATACAGCTTGGAAAATCTCGCAACTCGGCCGCAAGATGGGTTATCCAGTCGCCTGCATCGGCATCCCGAAGACGGTGGACAACGATCTCGCCGTGACCGACTGCTGCCCCGGCTTCGGGTCCGTGGCGAAGTACGTCGCGGTGTCCACGCGCGAGGCGGCGCTCGACGTGGCCTCCATGGCTGAGACCTCGACCAAAGTCTTCATTCTCGAAGTGATGGGCCGACACGCCGGCTGGATTGCCGCTTCCGCAGGGCTGGCGGGATCAGGAGTTGCTCAGGCCCCGCATCTCATCCTCTTTCCGGAGCGCGTCTTCGACGAGGCGGACTTTCTCGGGCGGGTGGATGATTGTGTGCGCAAATACGGCTATTGCGTCGTGGTCGCCTCCGAAGGCGTGCGCGGCGCGGATGGACGCTTTCTTTCCGAGGGCGGCACCCATGATGCCTTTGGCCACGCCCAGCTCGGCGGCCTCGCGCCGCATCTTGCCGGACTCGTCAAGGATCGGCTCGGCCACAAGTACCACTGGGCGGTGGCGGATTACCTCCAGCGCTCGGCCCGGCACATTGCCTCCCGCACTGATCTCGAGCAGGCGATTGCGGTGGGCCGGGCGGCGGTGGAGTTTGCCGTGGCGGGCGAGAATGCCGTGATGCCTGTGATCGAGCGGATCTCCGACGATCCCTACCGCTGGCGTATCGGCAAGGCACCGCTCGCCAAGATCGCAAACCGTGAGAAGAAATTGCCGGCCGGGTTTATCCGCCGCGACGGCTACGGCATTACGGCTACGGCCCGCCGCTATCTCGCCCCGCTGATCGCGGGCGAAGCTTGGCCGCCCTATGCCGACGGCTTGCCCCGCTACGTGACCCTCAAATGCGAGCTTGTCGCCCAGAAGCTGCCGCCGGGGTTACCGTGAAACTTGCCCTGCGGCCGATTGCCCGGTAAACTAATTAGCAGCAATTGGTCCCCGATTCGAGAGAGCAGTCATGGCCCGAGTCTGTCAAGTAACCGGCAAGCGGCCGCTCAGCGGCAACAACGTCTCACACGCGAACAACAAGACGCGGCGGCGGTTCCTGCCCAATTTGCAGTCTCGGCGATTCTGGGTGCCCGCAGAAAAGCGCTTCATCCGCCTGCGGGTTTCCGGTCACGGCCTGCGCATCATCGACAAAAAGGGTATTGAGACGGTGCTCGCCGAATTGCGCGCTCGCGGCGAAAAGGTTTAAGGAGCTGAATCATGGCCAAAGGTACCGCACGCGAGAAAATCCGGCTGGTTTCCAGCGCCGGTACGGGGCATTTCTACACCACCACCAAGAACAAGCGGAATCAGCCCGAGAAGATGGAAATCAGCAAGTTCGATCCGGTCGTGCGCAAGCACGTGTCCTACAAGGAAGCCAAGATCAAGTAGGGCGGAGGCAGAGAGCCCTCGCGGTTTGTGACCCTTTGAAGGTCGGAGTGAACCGTATCCCCGTTTAACCTGCTCGGTCCGGCGCTGCATTGAGCAAGAGCAAATTTGCTTACGATTTTAGGCGTCGCACATCGCGAGCAAAGTCGCTCCTATAACCATGGCCGGTGTGGCGGGAATGTTATTCGACAGGCTGGAGGGTACCCGCAACGTCCAATTCGGAAAGCGATTTCGCGTTCGCGTACTCGTTCAGCAACGCTTGGAAATCCGGGTTTTTGCGGATCGGATCCCAAGCCGGATCGCGCCTGAGCATCGGCACGGATATGAATCCTCCCGCAGGAAAATCGAGAAGTTCACGCAGCAGTTTCAGCGCCTTATTCGTTTGACCCGTGCAAGCATAAATTTTGGCAAGAGTAACCAGGTAGGACGGCCCGGACACCGCGTCTTTCGCAACTGGAAGCAGTGTGGTGGCCTTGAGGCCCGCTCGAATTGCCTCTTGTTTTTGTCCATACCCCGCTTCGGTGAGGCCGAGAAAGGCCCACAAGCTCGCGTCTTCGGGCCGATCGCGCAACGCATTCTTGAGCATGCTGCGCGCGTGTTTGTAGGCTTGTTGCGCGCGATCGTCGTTTCCCCGAGCCTCCCAGGCGCGAGCGCGCAACATGTCGGTGGGTTGCTGGCCAACCGCATCCGTAGCCGAGACCCAGTCCGCGGTTTCGTCAATTGCGGCCAGGGCCGCATCCGGTTTGCCGTCCAACAGCGCCATCTCGAATTTAAGCGCGGCAATCAAATCGGTTTGGACGGCGTTGTGCGGAACGTCTGCCAGCAGTTGACGGACCTGTGGGATCGGTTTCCCGGCGAACAGGAATGCCATGGCTTTGAAGGCCCTTGCATCGTAGTTGTTCGGTTCTATCGCCAGAGCAATATCATATTGTTGTTCGGCTTCAGCGTAGCGGCGCAGAACCATTAAGGTAAAGCCCGCACCGTAAGGCCAGCGCGGATTGCGTGGATCGCATTCGGTTGCTTGTGCCAAGGCAGTAAGCGAATCCTGCCATTTGCCTTGCCTGGAATAGACAAAGGCCATTGCTCCGATGACATCGGCATCGCTGGGAATTTGCCGGTGTACGTATTTGAAGCGTTCGAGCGCAGCTTCATGGTCGCGATGAACGTAATATTCAATGTAGCCCATGGCCAGTTGCGCTTCCGGCAAGTCGGGTTCCAGCATAAGTCCCTGCCTGGCGGCCTGCTCGGCGCTTGTTAGGCTGTCAGGCGTCATGACGACTTCGTGCCAGTAGGCATAGCTTTGAAGGTAGGACAGGCGGGCATAGGCGAGGGCGAAGTTCGGGACGCGGACGATCGCTTGACGGTAAAATGCTATCGCTTGCGTCATCGCATCGGCGGGATCCTTCGTATTGTTATTGACGGTAATCTGGCGGGCGTAATGCTCCGCCTTTATGAAAAGCAAGTAAGCTTGGGGATCACGTGTCGGAACATTCTCGAGGCGGCTGACTTCGATTGGCAACAGTTTCGCCTGAAGGGTTGCGGCCACATGAGTCGCAATGTCGTTTTCTACTTCAAAAACATCATCGAGCGAACGAGTGTAGGTCTGTGCCCAAACATGATCGTTCGATTCAATGTCTATAAGCTGCATGTTGACCAGTACCCGGTTACCCGCCTTCTGCACACTGCCTTCCAGAACGGAGGTGACGCTTAACTGGGCAGCCACCTCGTGCAGGTTGAGGGGATGACTAGGGTACTGTGCGGTGGAGGTGCGCGCGATCACTCGCAGATCCCGGATTCCGGCCAGCTTGGAGAGAATCGTTGCGTGAATTCCGACAGTGAGGTAGGTGTTTTCCGGATCGGCCGAAATGCTTTCGAAGGGCAAGACCGCGACGGCGGGTAGTTGCGAGGGCCCCACTCGTTCGATCGGTGCGATGAAACGGTAGCCATGACTGCGGACAGTTTCGATGTAGCGCGGGACTTTCCCTTCATCGCCGAGCGCTTTGCGGACGACAGCGACGTACCAGCTCAGGCTGTTCTCGACAACAATGGTGTCAGGCCACAGTCTTTCAATCAGTTCAGTACGGGATTTCAAATGGCCGGCGGACTCCAGTAGCAGCAGCAGAAGATCGAAACCTTTTCCACGCAAGGCTACCGCTTTGCCGTTCCCCGATAGCAGACGCTCGGCTATGTCGAGCTCGAACGGACCGAACCGGAATAGCCGCTTGTTCGAGTCAGATTTCAATGTCAGAAAACCCGAGCGGATGCATCCAAGAAAAAGTCAAGAAAAATCCAAGGGAAATTATAGCCGAGTCACAAGCGACGCTGCGCTCAGGCGGCCATACTTCCCAGCGGGAGGTTGGTCGGTTACAGCCTGCCTTTTCCGGAAGCCCTAGTGGCTGACGTTTCAATTTGATCAATTTCAGGAGTTAACGATGAATCGGTACGTCTTCAAGTTGGTTGTCGGGGTTTCGGCCCTTGCGGTTTGTGGACTTTTTATGACGCCTTTCGAGGCGGTCGCCTCGCAAACCGGATCCGCTCCGCCTGTGGAACCCGCTGCTAGCGGGCAAGGTGTCTACCATGCGGTCGTTCACCCTCAATCGGGCGAGGCCTTGCCGGCAGCTTTGCGCCCGGCACTTTATCGAGCGCTTGCCAAAGACGGTGGTGCGACCTATCGGCTGCACGAGGATGGGTGCGCGGTGCTTCCGAGATCCGGCCTCAAGGGATGTTTCGACAGCAGGGGCGTGCATTTCACGGGCGCCGGATCACCGCTGGCCCTGCGCCTCGTGGCCTACGGGCGGGACCGGCTCATCGGCTTGGTTCACGCGACGTCGCCCCAAATCAGGGGTAATCGGGTGAGCTATGCCCATGCCAGCCTTACCGAATGGTGGCGGGTGCTGCCGGTGGGTTTCGAGCAGGGCTTCACGATCGCCAGGCGTCCCGCCGGTCACGGCGAACTGAGGCTTGCGCTTGATACAAGCCGGCAGGATGCGGGTGTCCGCGACGGAGCGCTTGGCTGGGGCAAGCTGCGCTACGGTCAACTTGTCGTGACCGATGCCAATGGCAAGGTGGTTCCGGCAATCCTGAAAACGAAGGGTGACCGTATCCTGATTGCGGTGAACGATGCCCACGCCGCCTATCCGCTCACGGTGGATCCATTGGTGTGGCTGGAGGAGCAAAAGGTGACCGAGAGTGACGGTGCACCGTACGATGAGTTCGGCAACGGTGTCGCCATCTCGGACACGACGGCGATCATCGGCGCGCCCGACGTCGCCGTCAATGGCAACCCGTTTCAGGGCGTAGTCTACGTGTTCAACAAATCGAATGGTATCTGGACGCAGACGGCCGAGCTTACGGCGAGCGACGGTGCGGCATTCAACAACTTCGGCAACACGCTCGCGCTGTCGGGCACAACGGCCCTCATCGTGGCGCCCGGCGCCACCGTCAACGGTAATTCATCCCAGGGCGCAGCGTACGTGTTCACCGAATCGGATGGTACATGGACACAGACGGCCAAACTGACGGCGAGCGACGGCGCGGCGAATGACGACTTCGGCAGCACGGTCGCCATATTGGGCACGACCGCCCTCGTCGGCGAGGTGCTCGCCACTGTCAATGGCAACAGCTTTGCGGGTGCTGCCTATGTGTTCAGCGAATCGAACGGTAGCTGGACGCAGACGGCCAAGCTCACTGCGAACGACGGGAATGCGTACGATGAATTCGGCTGGTCGCTGTCGCTGTCCGGCGCCAGCGCTCTTGTCGGAGCGGTGTGCGCTCCTTCCAACGGAACTGTATGCGGCCCGGGCAAGGCCTATGTGTTCGAAGAATCGAACGGCAGCTGGAGCCAGACGGCCGAGCTCACGCCGAGCGACGGCATTTCGGGCGATTCCTTCGGCGCAGCGGTTGCCCTTGACGGGTCGAATGCCCTGATCGGTGCGCAGGGTGCCTCCCCGAATGGCAATACGTGGCAGGGCGCGGCCTACATGTTCACCAAAACGAACGGGACATGGACGCAGACACAGAAACTCACGGCAAGTGACGCGGCCTTGGGCGATCGCTTTGGTGTGCCGGTTGTTCTTTCCGGCACGACCGCGTTCATTGGCGCGTACTATGACACCATCAACGGCAACTCGGGTCAGGGCGCGGTCTATGAGTTCGATCAGGCGGAGAATGGAACCTGGACACAAACGGCCGAGATCACGGCCAGCGACGGTGGGGAGAGCGACCACTTCGGCATAGTTGCGCTGTCGGGGAAGACCCTGCTCGTCGGGGCGCCGTGCGCGCCTTATGATCCGACTAATTTCGCCTGCGGTCCGGGCTGGGCGTATTTCTTCGACCTGGCCGACTTGGGACTTGCGGTCAGCGCTCCGCAATCGGCGGGGCAGGGTCAGACCTACGTCAGCCAGACGATTGCGACCAACGATGCCAGCGCCGCTTCGCCCGCCGTGAGCGCGACGATCGCGGTGCCGGCGGCGGCGAGCTTCGTCTCGGCGACGGCAAGTCAGGGCAGTTGCGACGAAGCCGCCGGCATCGTGACCTGTGATTTCGGTCAGATCAGCGGCAATGCCGGCACGGCGACGGCCAACGTCACTCTCAAGGCCGCCGGCAATGTCGGTGACACGATTGACAACACCGCAAGCGTCGCGAAGGCGACGCCGGCGCTCAGTGCGAGCGCGCCGACCACAATTACCGCAGGCAGCGCCTGCCCGGAAGGTTACACGGAGTACGACGGCAATCTGGATGCCGGCAAACGGGCGCATTCGCCGATCTACCGTGCGCCAGCGGGCACGGAGAACGCGATCCTCACGGGACCAACCGGCTTCCAGCTCTATGCGGTATTTCAGAATGCGCAGGGGCGGAAGACTTATCGGGTCCCCGGCAACGAGATCCATCGGCGAGCACCGGCAGGTACCTACACCTGGGCAGTAAAGGCGGGCGACACCGGGGGCGCGTACATGCTCTGCGCGTTGCACCCCTAAACGGATAACGATCTCCAACTGTTCTGATTTTCAAGGCTCCGCGGCGCTTCCCCGCCGCGGAGCCTTTTTATTCAGCAGCGGGATGCTGGGATCGCCGGGTTCATCCCGATCTGACTGTGTGAAATCGCACGGGTTCGCATGAGTCGGTATGGTGAGCGGAACAAAGTCTGCGATGCTGCTCCGTCGCGATGTCGGCCTCCGGCTTTATGTCAGTCCACAGGACAAGTAGTGGAAAGGGAAACTTGCGGCGGATCATCAACCTTGGGCGGCTGCCCCGGGCTTGGCGAGCGCAACGGCCGGCTGGGAGTATTCGCGAATGAACTCTTCGACCTGATGGTAGGCATCATCATCGTCGAGTTGGCGCGGCGGATGTTTGCAGAACCAGGCGCTCGGCGCTTCGAGCACACCGCCCTTGCCGCGGACGAGAGCCAGCTTGGCGCAGCGGATTGCGTCAATGGCGACTCCTGCGGAGTTAGGTGAATCCTCGACTGAAAGCCGCAGCTCCAGATTCATCGGCACGTCGCCGAAGAGGCGTCCCTCCATCCGGATGAAAGCGATCTTGTTGTCCTTCTGCCAGGGTACGTAGTCGCTCGGCCCGATGTGGATGTCGTCGGGCGACAGCCGTTCTCCCGTCACTGCCTGCACGGCCTCCGTCTTGGAAGTTTTTTTCGAGGCGAGCCGGCTGCGATCGAGCATGTTCAGAAAATCGGTGTTGCCGCCGGTGTTGAGCTGGTACGTGCGTTCGAGTTTCACGCCGCGTTTGCGAAACAGATCGGTCAGCAGGCGGTGGGTGATGGTCGCGCCGAGCTGAGACTTGATGTCGTCGCCGATGATCGGCAACCGTCGTTCGGCGAAACGCGCTGCCCACTCCGGATCGCTCGCGATGAACACAGGAATGTTGTTGACGAATCCGAGGCCGGCATCGAGTGCGCAGTGGGCATAGAAACGCGTCGCCTGTTCGGAACCCACAGGCAGATAGTTCACCAGAATCTCGGCGCCGGATTCGCGCAGTATCCGCACCACCTCTGCGCGATCCGGTTGCGGATTATGCGCAGGGACAAAACGCTGGTGCGCGGGATATGCGGCGAGATGCCCGGAGACGCCGTCGAGCACCGACCCCATGGTGACGGGTACGCCGAGTGGCGCCACGTCGGGGCAGAATTGCACGGTGCAGTTGGGCGGAGCGAAAATTGCTTCGGAGACGTCACGTCCGACTTTGCGTTCGTCAATGTCGAAGGCGGCGACGACGCGGATATCGCCGGGACGAAAGCCTCCGAGGGTGCGGTGCATCAGGCCGACCGTGTCAGTACCCTGATTGTTGCGGTAATAGTGAAGGCCCTGGATCAAGGCGCTCGCGCAATTGCCGAGCCCGACTACGGCCAGTCGAATGTCCGCCATTTCCGTTATTGCTCCTTGTTGCCCGTCCATGTGCGGGCGTTCGTTTCGCACCGTGCCCATGGACTCGACGAATCCTCCGTAAGATACCATAAGACCCCGGATAAACTCCTGCCACGGGAGGCGATGAGATGGATTCCGAGCACGGTTTTGCCTCTGCGGTGCTGGTGTTTCGGAGGCGTATGCGCCGGGTGTTCGCTGGCATCTTTGCACCATTGGTCAATTGGCTTGTGCGCCGTGACGTTTCACCGGATGAGGTCACCTGGGCGGGTTTCGGACTGGCCTTCGTCGCGGCCATTCTCGTCGGCTTCGGCTTGTTCATAGCCGGCGGCATTGTGTATCTCGCAAGCGGAATCGCTGACTTGCTGGACGGGGCGCTGGCACGCGGCGCGAGACGCCCCACGCCCGGCGGCGCCTTTCTGGATTCGACCCTGGATCGGGCGGGCGAGGGACTGGTCCACGCGGGCGCTGCGGTGGCCTTCGCCTGGTGGGGACTATGGCCCGACGTGCTTGCGGTGGTGTTGTCCCTGACCGGTTCCTATCTCACAAGCTACACGCGAGCCCGGGCCGAGGGCCTCGGAATCGAACTGGAGGAAGCCTGGGTTGGTCGGGGCGAACGGGTAGTGCTGCTCGCGACCGGGTTTATCTTTCATTTCGCGCTGATCGCATTCTGGATTCTCGCCGTGCTGGGTTGGGCGACGGCCGTGCAGCGGGGCATGCTTGCTCACCGCCGCCTTTCCGGGATCCATCCGCAGCCAAGCGAGGAGTGGGCGACGGAACAGCAGCCGCCAACCAGAGAACCCGCTATCGGCGAGTCTTCAGTGCAAGAGTCAAACGGGAGGACACCGTAGCTTCTCAAAAGCTTCTCAAGCATCGACAGTGAGCGACGCTCCGTCCCGATCGTTCTCGTAGCCGGCGCCTGCGCTTGCCATGACCGCCAGCATCTCGGGGGTATAGCGACGCCGGGCGGACGGATTGAGGCCGTGAATTGCCGCGAAACCCTCCGTGTTGCACGGGCCGTTACGGGCAATGGCGACGAGCGGACCATCGCGCAGGATCCATTGCCGCGGCCGGTCTTCGGCAATGGCCTGTTTTTCCCGCCAGGCGGCGAGTGCCTTGAAGCGCACGAGCGCGTTGCCGCGCAGACGCCGTGCCGCATGTACGCGCCGCCAGGCGCCTTCGGGATCGGGCCGGTAAAGCGCCGGATCGGCGGCGTGGGTCATCGCTTCAGTAAACGTCGTTTCCTTTCCCGCAGTGGCCAACCGCGGTTGCAAAATGTCGCGCAGCACGGCGAGATAGTGCACGTCGCCTGCGGCGTAGTCGAGCGCTTCGGGAGCCAGCGGGCGACGCAGCCAGTCGTAGCGGCCGAGTGAGCGGCCGGTATCGGCACTCAGCAGTTCTGCAACCAGCGTGGCGTAGCCGATCTGCGGCGCAAGGCCGATCAGGTCGGCCGCAGTCTGGGTGTCGAAGAGCGGAGCGGGTACCCGGTCGAAAAGCAGCACGAAGAGCTCCAGATCCTGACGTCCGGCGTGCAGGATTTTCTCCACCTTTGTTGCAAACAACAGCGGCGCGAGCGCCGACAGGTCTTCGAGGGCGACCGGGTCGACCAGGGCGACGGCGTCGGGCGTTGCGATCTGGATCAGGCCGGCGCGCGGGAAATAATTGCGGTCGCGCACGAATTCGGTATCGAGCCCAAGCCAGGGCGCCTGAAGCGCTTCTGCAACGAAGGCTTCGAGTTGCGCCGGACGCTCGATCAGTGACGGAACGGTCATGCTTGGCATAATACCGGCATCGGAGCAGTCAAGTCCTGCATGCGCGTTCATATTCTCGGCATCGGCGGCACCTTTATGGCTGGCGTGGCACTGCTTTCCCGTGCGCTCGGTCACGATGTCGGCGGTTCGGACGGACCGCTATATCCACCGATGAGCGAGGTGCTTGCCGCCGCGGACATCGAGGTTGCGGAAAGCTATGATCCGCGTCATCTCGTTCCCGCACCCGATCTCGTCGTGATCGGCAATGCGCTCTCACGCGGCAACCAGGCGGTGGAATATGTGCTCGATCACGGCTTGCCTTACACGTCCGGGCCGGCCTTTGTCGCCGGCGAGGTGCTTGCGGGGCGGCATGTCGTTGCCGTCGCTGGCACCCACGGCAAGACGACGACGACGAGCCTGATCGCCTGGCTGCTCGATGCGACGGGACACGAACCGGGCTTTCTAATCGGCGGATTGCCGGAGAACTTCGACACGCCGGTGCGGCTCGGGAGGGGCGAGCATTTTGTGATTGAGGCCGACGAATACGACACGGCGTTTTTCGACAAACGCGCCAAGTTCGTCCATTACCATCCGCGCACGCTGGTGCTCACCAATCTCGAGTACGATCACGCCGACATTTATCCTGACCTCGCCGCCATTGAGCGCCAGTTCCATCATTTGGTACGCACGGTCCCGGGCTCAGGCCGGATAATTGCGAACGGCGGCGACGCGGCGCTTTCGCGCGTACTCGCGATGGGCTGCTGGACGCCGATCGAATACTTTGGTGATGGCCCGCAGGCGAGCCTCGCCGGGCAGTTGATCGCGCCCGATCGCTTCGAGTTGTGGGTGGACGGGGAACCCGCCGCCACCGTGAACTGGACTCAGCGCGGCGCACACAACATGGAAAATGCGCTCGCCGCGCTCGCTGCCGTGCGCGCCTTGGGCGTGCCGCTTGCCGATGCACTCGAAGCATTTTCCCGCTTTCGTGGTGTGCGCCGGCGTTTGACGTTGCTCGTTGAGGCGGACGGGATACGCCTTTACGATGACTTTGCCCATCATCCGACCGCCATTGCCCGCACGCTCGCGGGTTTGACAACTGCCGGACGGCGCCTGCTTGTGGTCTTCGAGCCGCGCTCGCGTTCACTGCGCGCCGGCGTTCATGTGGACGGGCTCGCGGAAGCGCTCGCTGTGGCCCAACGGGTATTCGTGTTTCAACGCGCGGATCTGGCCTGGAATCCCGAACGGGTGCTGGCGGCGCTCGGCCCAGCGCTCACGGTTGATTCGGATCTGGACGCGCTGGCCGCGCGGGTGCTCGCCGAGGCACGGGCGGGGGACGACATCGTCATCATGTCGAATGGCGGCTTCGGTGGCCTCCCCGCGCGTTTGCAGGCAGCGCTCGAGAAATTTCAGGGCCTCTGAGTCACGGGCGTCGTCGTGCCGACGACGGGCTGCACGAGGTAGAACGGCTGCGCGGCATTTGACGAGTGCGGATCGCTTGACCGATGCTGTCTCGCGTTCTTGCCGCTGCGATGCCCCGAATGGACGATATCGAAAACTCCAGCGGCCCGACTTGGCTCGGACATCCGCGTGGGCTCGCGACGCTGTTCTTCACCGAGATGTGGGAGCGTTTCAGCTTCTATGGCATGCGCGCGCTCCTCGTGCTGTTCATGGTCGCGGCGATAGACAAGGGCGGACTCGGGTTTACGGACAGGACCGCGACTGCGATCTATGGTCTTTACATGGCGGGGGTGTATCTCACCGCGCTGCCCGGCGGCTGGATCGCCGATCGTCTTATCGGCCAGCAGCGCGCTGTATGGTACGGCGGCATCGTCATCGCGCTCGGACACTTCACGCTCGCGATCCCGAGCCACGAGACGTTTTTCACCGGCCTGATCTTGATCGTGCTCGGCACGGGTTTGCTCAAGCCCAACGCGAGCACGATGGTGGGCGATTTGTATCCGGAGGCCGGAGCGCGCCGCGACGCCGGGTTTTCGATCTACTACATGGGCATCAATCTCGGCGGCTTTGTCGGGCCGCTCGTCTGCGGCTGGCTCGGCCAGAAGGTCAACTGGCATTACGGCTTCGCTGCCGCTGGCGTCGGGATGGTGCTCGGTCTCATCCAGTACCGCTGGACGATCCGCTATCTCGGCGAGGCGGGACGCTACGCGCTGCGTCGTTTCGAAGACGACGGCACCGAGCGTCGTTCCCGGTTACGCGGGTGGTCCGCACTCGGCGCGGGGCTGGCCTTGTTCGGTCTGCTGATTGCGCTCGGGTATATCGGCACGATCACTTATTCGCCCGTCGCGCTCGCGCTGTGGTCGGGGTTTGCGATTCTCGCCTTCGGGGTGGGTTTTCTCGCTTGGGTGTTTTTCCGCGGAGAGTTGAACGCGAGGGAGAGACGCCAGCTCGTGGCACTCGCCATCCTGTTTCTGGTGCAAGTGCTGTTCTGGGCCGGCTACGAACAGGCCGGCTCCAATTTCAATCTCTTCGCGGAGCGCTATACGGATCTCAGGGTCTTCGGCTGGAGCTTTCCCGCTTCCTGGTTCCAGAGCGAAAACTCGCTCCTCATCATCGTGCTCGCGCCGTTTTTCGCCTGGTTGTGGATCTGGCTCGGACGGCGCAAGCTCGATCCCTCGACGCCGCTCAAGTTTGCCCTCGGCATGATCTTCATGGGCATCGGCTTTTTGGTCATGACCGGCGCCGCCTGGGTCGTGGTCGCCGGACACAAGGCCCTGCCGACCTGGCTCGCGCTGACCTATCTTTTGCACACCATCGGCGAACTGTGCCTGAGCCCGGTGGGACTGTCGGCGACGACGAAACTCTCACCGCGCCGTTACGGCGGGCGCATGATGGGCACCTGGTTTCTGTTTCTTGCGCTGGGTGAACTACTGGCCGGACTAATTGCCGGGCGCTTCAGCGCCAAAGATGTGCATGAGATGCCGCACATTTATCTCACCATCGCAGCCGTGGGCATCGGCGTTGGCATCCTGCTGGCCCTTGCGAGCGGCTTGATCCAGCGTCGCCTGATCGGAGAGTTAAAAGGGAAATGAATGGAAGGCTAAAGGATAAGCAGTAAACAGTAAAGGGTGGAGAGTGAGGGGAGCTTCTATTTTGCTTTTTACAGCTCGCGAAGCGAACGATTTTACGCTTTGCCCTTTACCTCTTCAGGCGCGGGCGACGGCGTAGACCCTCACCTCGATGGCGCCGGCCTGTTTAAGGACGCGGGCGATGGCCTCGGCTGTGCTGCCGGTCGTCATCACGTCGTCCACTACTGCGATGCGCAGTCCCGAGACCGGGCTAGTGCATGCGAAGGCGCCGCGCAGATTGCGCCGCCGAGCCTGCCGGTCGAGTCCGAGTTGCGGCGGTGTCGCACGCGTGCGCCGCAGGATGTCCGCTGCAGCAGGCACTCCGAGCGAACGCGCAAGCGTGCGAACGAGTTCCGAAGCCTGATTGAATCCGCGTTCCGCAAGCCTTTCCCGATGCAGGGGCACGGGAATCAAGACGTCGGGGTGTGTCTCTTCGCGCAGCTCGAGATATTCACCGAGTGCGAGCGCCAAGACGCGCCCCGTGGCCAGGCTGCCGTGGAACTTGAAGTTTTGCAGCAGACGATTTACCGGCCAAGCATAGACGAAGGCCGCGGCGGCGGCATCGAAGAAGGGAGGACGACGGGCGCATGCGCCGCACAGCGTCCCCGGCAGCTCGGGCAGCGGGGCCGCGCAATGCGTACAGGGATGATCGTTCCAGGGCAAATCGCGAAAACATGCTGGACACAGCGAACCGGCGCCGCGCGCGCCGCAACCGAGGCAAGTGGTTGCGAGTCGATTGCCGGCCGCTTGCAGACGAGCGCCAAGCCTCGTCGCGACGCGGTTTGCGAGTGCCCCCGGTTTCCCGGAGTCTGGCTCATCGGGTATCATTTATCCGCTCAAGGCTCGAGAGTGAACGTGCTCTGCGAAGATCCCATCGTCACCCGAATTGTCGTTCAGCGCAACCAGTCGCTGGACTTTTCCGGGTTCACGGGCTTCTTTGCGCTGAGCTTCATACCGCAGTTTGCGTTTCTGCTCTTGGCGGCCCTGGCGGGTTGGTGGCCGGTGGTGGGTTTCGTGGGCGCCGTATTTCTGCTGCTGGCGGGTGTTCTGTACGGGGTGATGGCCAGCGCCCTCACTCGCGAGGTCATCACCGTCACAAGGCGCAGACTCATCGTGGAATACGGGCGCGGTCGGGTGGAATTCCGCGTAGAACTCGATCGCTACTGGACCCGCGTCGAACGGCGCAAGGATGAGTACGGACGGCTCGTGCTGTGCTCCCGCGGGGTCGCCCTCGAAGTCGGAAGCGTGCTTGCCGCGCCCGAACGCGCGGCGCTGGCATGCCGTCTCGCGGAACTTGTCGGACCTTCGACGCCGGCGTTTGAGACCGAAACGCGTTCCGCGGTCGCGGCGGTCTGAAAAGCAGAGCAAAGAGTTAAGGATGCTCAAGCGCAAAACCGCCTTGTTGACAATTGCCGCGCTCGGCGGGGTGTTTGTTTGTGCGCCGGCATGGGCGATGGACCTCAACATGCCGCGCGGGGTTACTCCGATCAGCCATCAGGTTTTCGATCTGCACATGTTCGCCTTCTGGATGATGGTGGGCATCGCGGTAGTGGTGTACGGGGCGCTGGCCTGGACCATCGTGTTTCATCGCCGTTCGCGCCGGCGCGAAGCCGCGCAGTTTCATCAAAACCTCAAGTTCGAGATCGCCTGGACTATTGCGCCGTTCCTGATTCTGATCGCGCTCGCGGTTCCGGCCACGATTGTGTTGACCCGCGAGCAGAATTATCATCATGCGGATATGAAAATACGCATCACCGCCTATCAATGGCTGTGGCACTACGAGTATCTCTCGCCGGCGGCCAAACCCGTTTACGGTTTCTACAGCCGCTTGGCGCTCGCCAGCGAAGAGCGCATGAGCCTCGGCTCGAAGAAGAGTCCCTGGAGCGATCCCACCTATCTTGAGGATGTGGACCATCCCTTGGTGGTCCCGACCCATGAGAAGATCCTGCTGCTCATTACTTCGGGCGACGTGATCCATAGTTGGTGGGTGCCGGATATGGGTGGCAAGCAGGATGCCATCCCCGGATTAGTGACTCAGATGTGGATCAACGTCGAGAAACCGGGTGTTTATCACGGAGTCTGCAATCAGGTTTGCGGCGCGGGGCATGCCTACATGCCGATCGTGGTAGTTGCCAGGCCCAAGGCCGAATTCGAGCGCTGGCTGAAGGCGGAACAGGCCGGAAAGGCAGGCGGGCCGCCGACGATGGCGACCTTTTCCGCGCGGTCAAAATGGTCTACGGGCGACGCAGCGCGCATCGTCGCAACAAAGGAAGTTCCGGTCAAGTCGGTGCTTCCGGTATCGGCTTATGGAGGAACGCAATGAGCACCGAGACGGTTTCGCACCACGGTTACGGCGGCGACTCCGGACATGGCGTGATGCACCATGTCCTGCGCTGGATTACGACGACCAATCACAAAGACATCGGCACGATGTACCTGGTGTTTGCGTTGATCATGTTCTTTGTCGGCGGTGCGATGGCGATGGTCATCCGTGCGGAACTTGCCCAACCGGGGCTGCAGATCGTGGACCCGAATTTCTTTAACCAGATGATGACGCTGCACGGGCTGATCATGATCTTCGGCGTGCTGATGCCGGCATTGGTCGGGTTCGCCAACTGGATGGTACCGATGCAGGTGGGTGCGCCCGATATGGCGCTGCCGCGACTCAACAACTGGAGCTTCTGGCTGCTCGTCGCCGGTATGAGCATGCTTGTCTCGACGCTCATCATGCCGGGCGGCGCCCCGGAGATGGGCTGGACCATGTATGCTCCCAACGTTCTGCAAACGCCCTATTCCTTCGCCTTCATGGTGTTCTCCATCCACCTGATGGGAATTTCCTCCATTCTGGGTTCGATCAACATCATCTCGACCATACTCAACCTGCGCGCGCCGGGGATGAAGCTCCTCAAGATGCCTCTGTTCTGCTGGAGCTGGTTCGTGACGGCGTTCCTCCTGATCGCAATCATGCCGGTGCTCGCGGGCGGTGTCACCATGCTCCTGTTCGATCGCTTCTTTGGAACCAGTTTCTTCAACGCCGCGGGCGGCGGCGATCCGGTCTTGTGGCAGCACATATTCTGGTTCTTCGGCCATCCCGAAGTGTATGTGATGATCCTGCCCGCGTTCGGAATCATTTCCGAGGTCATCCCAACCTTCTCGCGCAAGCCCATCTTCGGCTACACCGCGATGGTTTATGCGCTCGCCTCAATCGCCTTTCTCTCATTCATCGTATGGGCGCATCACATGTTCACCTCGGGGATGCCGACCGCGGCCGATCTCTTTTTCATGTACGGCTCCATGCTGATCGCGGTGCCGACCGGAATAAAAATATTCAATTGGGTGGCGACCATGTGGCGAGGATCGCTCACGTTCGAAACGCCGATGCTGTTCGCAACCGGCTTTCTGGTCACGTTTACTATTGGCGGCTTCACGGGCGTCATGATGGCTATGGTGCCGGCGGACATGCAGTATCACAATACCTATTTCATCGTTGCGCACTTCCACTACGTGCTGGTGGGCGGCACCGTGATGGCGATGTTCGCGGGAATCTATTACTGGCTTCCAAAATGGACCGGGCACATGTACATCGAGAAGCTCGGCAAAACCCATTTCTGGTTGTCCATCATTTCGGTCAACGTATTGTTTTTCCCGCAGCATTTTCTCGGCCTCGCCGGCATGCCCCGGCGGGTGCCGGACTATGCGCTCCAGTTTACCGATCTCAATCTGATTTCCTCAATCGGCGGGTTCGTGTTCGGTGCTTCGCAACTGCTCTTCCTGTACAACGTCATTCGCACGGTGTACCGCGGCAAGACGGCAACGTCAAGGGTCTGGGAAGGTGCGCACGGACTGGAGTGGACCGTGCCTTCGCCGGCGCCGTACCATACCTTCGCTGAAGCGCCGGAAATCAAGTGAGGCGATGGACGAGCAGAGGAAGCGGCGCAGATGGGTTGTAGTAACGGCCGTCGTGCTCGGATTGATTGCACTGGGCCTTTATATAAGCGCAATGATGGTGCAGCACATGTCTTACCTGTCGGGTCACTGAACCATACGCCTGGGAGAGAGTAAGTCGAATGGCAACGCATACCGGAACAGAGCGCTATTTCCTGCCCCACAGTTCGCCGTGGTCATTCATCGCGACCTTCGGGTTGTTCTGCATCCTGTTCGGAACGGGGACGCTGCTCAGCGGAGATACGCCCGCGGGTCTCGGCGTGCTCGCCTTCGGCGCAGCAGTGCTCATCACCAGCATGATCGGCTGGTGGCGGCTCGTCATCCTGGAAAGCGAAGGCGGAGCCTACCATGCGCTGGAGGACCGAAGCTTCCGTTGGGGCATGGTGTTCTTCATCTTCTCTGAGGTCTGTTTTTTTGGCGCCTTCTTCGGCGCCTTGTTTTACGCCCGTTTGTTCGTGATGCCCTGGCTGGCGGGCGCGAGCAACAACCTTTTTACGGGCGTACTGCTGTGGCCGAACTTCGTCGCCCAGTGGCCAAGCAACGGTCCGGGCGCGCTTGGCGGCAGCTTCGAGAGCATGCTTCCGGGCGGCATCGCCGCGTTAAACACGGCGGTGCTGCTCACAAGCGCCGTGACGGTGACGATTGCACATTGGGCGCTCAAGAACGGCCGGCGCGACCTCGTCAAGGTGTTCCTCGTGCTCACCTTCCTGCTCGGTTTCACCTTCGTGATTTCGCAGGCGCATGAATACATTCACGCTTACCAGGCGCAAAACCTGAGGCTTACTTCGGGGATTTACGGAACCACGTTCTTCGTGCTCACCGGTTTTCACGGAACGCACGTTACGATCGGCGCCATAGCGCTCACGGTCATCTGGCTGCGCGTCATGCGCGGTCATTTCGACGAGCATCATCATTTCGGCTTCGAAGCCGTCGCCTGGTATTGGCACTTCGTCGACGTCGTGTGGCTGGGACTGTACTTATTCGTCTATTGGCTCTAGCGAGGTGCCGAAACGCAACGGCGCCCGCTCGGTTCGCAATGTTTTCCGGCATCCCGTCCTGCGATTGGAGTCGTGAAATCGCTCAGCTGACGGGTTTCAGCACGCCCGCTGCCCAGAGAACGAGGATAAGAACGAAGAGCAGGACGGAGAGGCTGATGCGCACGGTGAGCGCCTTGACCGTGCGCTTGCTTTCACCGCGATCGCGGGCGAGAAAGAATAGCGCCTGGAACAGGCTAGCGACCACCAGCAAAAACAGCACAATGAGAATAATTTGTATGACCACAGACGCGCGTTCTCCGTCGGCACTTCCTCGCGGGATGTTGAAAAGCAGCCCGCAAGCCCAGGGCACACATGCCCCACTTGCAAATCAGGCACATAGGTGCTTGATTTGGCGTGGCCGCGCACGGGCACGAACCGGGCGCGGCGCGTTGAAAAGTCGCGGGATGGTTCTTTTCAACAACCCGCCTAGTGTAATGCGCCGCGTGGCATGAGTGTGCGGATGTGGCTGCGAACCTGGCTGCCGACAGTACTGATGGTGCTGGTGGTGGCCTTGTTTATCCGCCTCGCGGTCTGGCAGTACCAGCGGGCGCAGGAACGCGAGGCGCAGACCGTGGCGGTCGCGGCCGCGATAAGAGCTCCCGCGACCCGGCTTGCGCCGGCGGCGATCGGTGCGCTGCCGCTCTTCGCACACGTCTATGTCGAGGGGCATTACGCGTCGGGCAGGCAAATTCTCTTGAAGGAGATGCCACAGCCCGACGGGGATCAGATCGGCTACGTGGTATTGACGCCCTTTGTGCTGAATTCGGGCGCGCTGGTGCTGATCGAGCGCGGCTGGATTCCGATGAATGAGGATAGATCGCTGCAGACCGATCTGGCCGCTCCGTCCGGTCCGCTGCGGGTCACGGGCTATCTGGGACTGCTCCCGAGTCCGGGGCTGCGTTTGGGCACGAATCCGGAGCGGCCGGGTTGGCCCAAGCGTCTGCTGTATCCGGACTGGCCGGAACTCGCCGATCTCTATGGTCCGGGTCTCGTTCATCAGGTGATTTTCCTCGGTACGGGAGAAGCCGGCAGTTATGAGCGCAGTTGGCAGTTGCGGCCAGAGTACGGACCGCAGGAAAATTACGGCTATATGGCGCAGTGGATTGCGCTCGCCGTGGCGGTGTTCGTTGTCTGGCTGGTGTTAAGGTTGCGCGCGGTGCGGCGCAGAGGCGGGACCAGGTGAGTGCGACGTACGGCCGCCGACGGGTTTTGATTCCTGTGCTGATTCTGCTCGCGGCTCTCGTACCGCTGACGTTTTCGGTATTGCTTTATCTGCAGCCCGGCTGGTTTGCACTCGGGCACACCAATCACGGGCGCCTGATCCGGCCGCCCGTTAAAATAGTCGGGACTGCCCGGCTGCCGGCGGATTTTTTCCGCAAGCACTGGACGCTGGTTTACATCGGAGGAACGCATTGTGGAGCCGACTGCAAGGAAGCGCTTTATGCAACGCGTCAAATCCGTCTGGGCCTCGCCGGCTATCCTCCCGGCGTGCGCAGACTTTACATCGTGCGTGGCCGTACCGACGCGGGTGCGTATCTGCGCAGCGCCCAGCCCGATCTCACCGTCGTGGAGGCCACGGACGCCGCGGGCGAACGCTTCGTCGGGGAGTTTACGCGTGTTTCCGGCGCTACCGATATCTACGTGGTGGACCCCGCGGGATTGCTGATGATGACGTATCCCGCTAACCGCGACCCCACGGGCCTATTGGAGGATATGCGCCAACTGCTCGGAGTGACCCAGGAGTGAACGTCGCCGTGCGTGCGCTTGCCGCCGCGGCGCCGGGGTTGCGGCTGCACGCGCGAAGCTATCTCGCACTGTGCAAACTTCGGATCGTGGGGTTGATCGTCTTCACGGCGGTGGTAGGAATGCTGCTCGCCGTGCCGGGGTTGCCGCCGCTCGGCCTGTTCGTTGCCGCGACCCTGGGCGTCGCGCTCGCCGCTGCCTCGGCCGCGGCGCTCAACCATGTGATTGACTCCCATATAGATGTGCGCATGCGGCGTACCTGCTACCGGCCGCTGCCGCTCGGCAAGCTCGACGAACGTCAGGCGCTCGTCTTCGCCGCGGTGCTCGGAATCGCCTCGATGGGCGTGCTCACGCTGGCGGTGAATCTCCTCACGGCCGTGTTGACCTTTGGCGGCCTGATCGGCTATGCCGTGATTTACACGGCGATTCTCAAACACATGACGCCGCAGAACATCGTGCTCGGCGGCGCGGCGGGGGCGATTCCGCCGATTATAGGCTGGGCGGCGATGACGGGGACTGTATCGGCGACGGCCTGTGCGCTGTTCCTGATCGTCTTCGTATGGACGCCGCCGCATTTCTGGCCGCTCGCCATTCACCGCCGCGACGACTACGCTGCGGCCGGCGTGCCGATGCTGCCGGTGACGCACGGCATCCACCTTACGCGGCTGCACGTCCTTCTGTACGCGATACTGCTGATTCCCGTAAGTATCCTGCCCTGGATTATAGGCACGAGCGGCTGGCTATATTTCGCCGTCGCACTTGTGTTGGGAGCATGGTTTCTGCGCCACGCTTGGATTCTCTGGCGCGGCAGGGATCTGCGTGCCCCGATGGCGACCTTCGGCTATTCGATTGTCTATCTCACCGCGCTTTTTGCCGCGCTGCTTCTCGATCATTACCTGCTGCTTTTCGTCCCAGCGGGATAGACAAATCGGCGTCGGGTAGGTTATGGCGCTTCGCAATTTGTTCATTGACTTCGACGCCTACTTCGCGTCGGTGGAACAGCAATTGCGCCCCGAGTTGCGCGATCGTCCGGTGGCGGTGGTGCCGGTGATGGCCGATACCACCTGCTGCATTGCCGCGAGCTACGAGGCGAAGCGCTACGGCGTCAAAACCGGCACGCGCGTCGGAGATGCGCGTCGGCTGTGTCGGGAACTCGTGCTGGTGGAGGCGCGTCACGAACGCTACGTCGAATATCACCACCAGCTGCGCGCGGCGGTCGAATCGCGCATTCCGGTGGACGCGGCGGCCTCCATAGACGAACTCTCCTGCACGCTCAGCGGAAGCTGGTGTGATCCCGAACGAGCGCTGGCGGTGGCGCGGGAAATCAAGGCCTCGGTGCGTGAAGTCGGCGAACGTCTGACCTGCTCGATCGGGATCGCTCCGAACCGTTTTCTCGCCAAGGTGGCGTCCAAGATGAACAAACCGGACGGCGTCATGCTGATCCGGGGCGAAGATCTGCCGCAGGCGCTGTACGGACTTCGGCTCGACGATCTCACGGGCATCGGGCCGCGGATGCGGGTGCGCTTGCAGAAAGCGGGTATCGAAACGGTGGAACGGCTGTGCGCAGCGAACGCACGGGAGCTTTGCGGGATCTGGGGCGGAATCGGCGGCGAGCGGATGTATGCGGAACTGCGTGGCAAAAGTTTTTCGGAACTCGCCGGTGCGCGGGCAAGCGTGGGGCATTCGCACGTCCTGCCGCCGGACATGCGCGGCGAGACACAGGCGCTCGCAGTGCTGCATCGCCTGCTTCAGAAGGCCGCCTGGCGGTTGCGGATCATGGGCTACGCCGCAGGTGGTTTGAGCGTGAGCTTGCGGTATCCGGAGCGTTCGCGCTGGAATGCGGAACGGCACTTCGTTTCGAGCCGGGACAGCCTCGTTTTCGCTCGTGCACTCACGAACTTATGGGATCTGCGTCCCGCCGGCGGCGCTCAGATTCTGGGCGTAGGCGTCGTGCTCGTGCATTTGACGGAAGCGGCGCAACAGCCGCTTTTCGAGCGGGAACGGGCACGCGACCGTCTCAACCTTGCGGTGGATCGGTTGAATGAACGTTTCGGCGCACATGCTGTGTACTTGGGCGGCGCGCATTGTGCGCGCGAAGCCGCGCCCATGCGCATTGCCTTTACCCACATTCCCGATCCCGACCTCGAACGCTAGGTTGTCTTCGGGAACTGAGGAAGAAGATATTTCACCGCAGAGATCGCAGAGACCGCAGAGATAATGAATTGCAGGACGGCTTTGTCTGCAACTTGAATTAGCGTGCAAACACAGAAACAAAAACCAAAACCTCTGTGCCCTCTGTGTGCTCTGTGGTTAATTCTTACCGTTTCTGGACCGGCGGGTAGGGATTTTACAGCCAGCCTTTCTGGCGGGCGATGCGGGCGGCCTCGATGCGGTTCGCCGCGCCGAGCTTGCCGATGGCTTCGGAGAGATAGTTTCGCACCGTTCCCTCGGACAGGAACAGTTGCTTGGCAATGTCGCCGCCGCTGCGGCCTTCGCCGGCGAGGCGGAGCACTTGTCGTTCTCGATCGTTGAGCGGATCCTCGTTTTCCCAGGCGGCAGTCGCGAGTTCCGGCGCAATGACCTTGCCGCCCTTGTGAACGGTGCGCACGGCATCGGCCAGTTGCTGCGCCGGCGCGTCTTTCAGCAGGTAGCCCTTGACACCCGCATCGAGCGCGCGACGCAGATAGCCGGGCCGCGCGAAGGTCGTCACGATGATGACGCGCGCGGTATTTTGTTTTTCCTTGAGCGCCGCGGCGAATTCGAGCCCGGTCATGCCGGGCATTTCGATGTCGGTCACCACTACGTCGGGACGTTCTTCTTCCGCGAGTTGCAAGGCGTCCCGACCGTTGGTGGCGCGTGCTACCACGCCGATGCCGTCTTCCATGTCCAGCATCGCGGCCAGTGCGCCGAGGATCATGGTCTGGTCTTCGGCCACTAACACCCGAATCATGCGGATTGTGCACTCAAGGTAGGGTTCTCATTGGAAGCCTTTTGCCCATTAGCGGGAACCAGAATGGCGAGGCGCGTGCCCTCGCGCCCGGAAGCGATGTCCAAACGGCCGGACACTTCTCTCAGGCGCTCGCGCATGCCCTTGAGGCCGTTGCCCTCATGCACCTCGCCGCCGCGGCCATCGTCTTCCACCAGCAAGCGGATGTCACGGTCGCGGCCTTCCAGTTCGATGCGGCAATGCCCGGCGCCGGAGTGGCGCACAATGTTTGTGACGGCTTCGCGCAGCACCATGGCGAGGAGTGAATCCTGCACGTCGGAAAGGACGTAGGAATCAGTTTTTTCCGTCAAACCGATGTCGGCGGCGGTCAGGGCTGCCCGGGCATTGGCGAGTTCGCCGGTAAATCCGCCTTTGCGGTAACCGCCCACCGCCTCGCGCACCTGTTGCAGGGCTTCGCGGGAGACGCGTTCCACTTCACGGATTTCCCGTGCGGCGCCGATCATGTCGCGGTCCGCCAGTTTGGCCGCCAGTTCCGCCTTGACGGTGATGAGCGTCAACGTGTGGCCGAGCAGGTCGTGCAGGTCGCGGCCGATGCGTTCGCGTTCCGCAGTGGCGGCGAGGCGCTTTACCTCGTCCTGCGACCGGCGCAAAGCGTAATGCTGGCGCTTCTGTTCTGCGCTCCACAGGTTCGCAAACCCGATCATAACGATGACCACCGGTGCCCAAATCCACTGAAAAAGCGGGAATCCCAGTGCGATGTATTCGCCGATGGCCGCGACGGTCAGGGCGGCAAGCGTCGCAACTGCGAGACGCGGCCGGAAAGTGTAGCCGGCGAATGCGCCGGCATAAATCAGCAGGCCGCCGCCGGCGCCATTGAACGGCGTCAATGCGCAACCCAGTGCCGCGATGATGCCGATGATCCACCACCGCTCCGCGCCGCGCGCCCAGTAATAACGAAAGTAGAGCAGCAAAAATACGGCGAGGGCGACAGCGGTGGCAATTTTCGTCGTCACGTTGATTGGCTGTAAACCCCAGGGGATAAAGAAAAATCCCACCCAAACCAGCCATAGGTAGGGCGTCCAGCCGACGAAGGAATCCTGCGGCAGTAGGCGACGATGCAGCCATAGGATCGGGGCGGCCAGCGGCTGCAGACGTTGCGTTAGCGTCATGGGCATAGATTAAGCCATCATTCCAACTCTTAGTGCGACGCCGTTTGCAGGAAAGCCAGGATCTTGCTCCATGCGTTGCGATCAGCGAAAGCATAGGCGATCGGATCGCCGCCGAAAAGGATGCTGCCGCCGCCGGGGAGGGCGGCCGCGTTGGAATTAGTGGGCCGGTAGGGCGGCAGAATTATATGACCCGCGCCTTGGTAGCAGAGCGACTGATCGGCATAGGCGTGATGGTGCGCCTGGAGCCGTTGCATGACCTGCTGCGCCATAAGACACGAGGGCCAGATCTGGTCGTCGTTCGCGGCGATCAACAGGACTGGCCCGGCGATGTGCTCGACAGAAATGGCGGCCTTCTCGACAGCATCCTTATTCTTAAGTCCCGCAGCATAGGCGGAGACGAAGGCGATCGGTTTACCCTTCTTAAACATTGCCGGGTTCGCGACAAAGCTCACGTAGGGCAATGGCTTGCCGTGGAGTGTCCAGGAGGAACTCGCCGGACCGTATTGGAGACCAGCCCACACGACCGAGCTGGGCATGAATCCGATCACGGCCTGAAAATCCTTGGGCCAGGTCGCTGCGGCGACAAGTGCCGCTTCCGCGCCCTTCGACCAGCCCATGATGGCGACATGCTTCGCGTCCACTCCTGGTTGCCGTTTGATCCAATCGGCGGCCTTGTGGAAATCTTCCAATCGAATATCGACCAGTTGCTTCGGCAGGTTGGCAAGTGAGAGGTCGGTGTTCCCATAGCCTTGGAAATAAGCGAGGCCGAGTGCGATGTAGCCGTGGGAGGCGAACAACGCCGCCTCGTCCACCTGTGGGTGCAGACCGCCTTCGGAACCGCCCAGGACAATAATCGCGGGATGCGGACCGGGGCTCCTGGGTCTGAACAGCATGCCGACCAGTCCGTTTGTATTCACCCGGGTTTCTTTGACGTTGCTCGCCCGCCAAGCGTAGCGTTCGAGGGTGCGACTCGCAAGGACACGGCCGTCTGACAGGGCTTGAAGCTCGATGCGATAAGAATGGCTTTTCGGATTCGATTTCGGTATCCAGAGGACGTTCTGCGGATTCGCCGCGCTCTCCGGCACCATGGCCCAGACAAGGCCCATCGCATGCACGCCGGAATAGCTCCCGTAGCGCGGCGCCGCATGCGCGACGTCCACAATGCCGCTCTTGTCGGCCACAAACGTTGCCTGAGCGCTCCACGCCCGGTTCTTCATGTCTTGCATGTTCGTGCGCAGCGTGACGGGCTCGCCCGGCTCGAGCCCGCTCACGCGAATATTCACGGGACGGTCTTCGAGCGCTGATGCGGGCGCGGCGGCGAGCGTGACGGAATGGCCGTAGGTCCAGCCCTTCCACAGGTTCGCGGGCGGCGTGGCCGCGAGCACGGCCGGCGTGCTGAAATCGGACGGCGGTCCGAGGCGGTTTGTATCAGGTGCAGTGGGCTTGGCCGTGGACACCGTTGCAGCTACACCGGACTTTGGCGTGGGCAGCAGGAACAGCACCACGATGACAGCCGTAATCAACAATGGAACGATGACGCTTGCGAGTACGAAGGTGGTATTACGATTGGACATGATGTTTTTCCTTTAGCGGTCTTGAATGCGGCGCCAGCCGCGTTGCGCAAAGCGCAGGCAGACGGCGGTGAATACGACGAGGTAAATCAGATGGGTCAGGAAGTGACTGCCATCGCCCTTGTGTATGATGCCGAGTGCGATTTGCGAGAGATGATAGGCGGGCAACGCCAGAGCAACATCCTGCAGCCAGTGCGGGAAAAACTGCAGCGGTACCCACAGGCCCGACAGAAACGACATGGGCAGAAAGATAAGATTGATGATGGCAGCCGATGACTGGGCGCCTGCGCGCAGGCCCACTACCAGACCGAGCGCACAAAAGGGCAGGGTGCCGAGAATCAGCGTCACGAGCAGCAAGAACCATTCGCCGCGCGGCAGTGCGACACCGCCGAACAGGGCGCCCAGCACGAACAGCAGCAGCACGATGATGAGTGCGAACAGCATGGCCATGACCAGCCTGGAAAAGAAATAGGCCATGGGCGGCATGGGGCTCACGCGCTTCAGAGCGAGGGTGCCGTGTTCGCGCTCCATGGCCACGCCCACGCCGAAGCCGAAGAGCGAAGGCGCCATGATGCCGAAGGTGCCGTAGGTGGCGAGCATGGAGGTCGCGACGTCGGCCCCCTTGCCCTGGCCGAAAATCAGGGCGAAAAAAACATAGAACATGGTGGGGAAGGCAAGGGTCGGCAATGCGAAACCCGGTCTGCGCAGCACATTCCAGAACTGGAACCCGGCTTCGCGCAGATACACGCCGAGCGTATCGCGTCGGCCCCATGGTTTGATCGCTACGGTATTCATGCGGCTTTCTCCAGAGGATGGTCTTCGGTGAGCGCGAGAAATGCTTCTTCGAGGCGTGCGCCGGTCACTTCGAGATCATGCAAGGCGGCATCGCGCTTCAGCAGTTCGAATACCACGGCTTCGGGTTTTGCCGCGGCTATTTCCAGCCGTGTGCCGTCGCGTTTTACGGCGGTCACGCCGGGCAGCGCTAGCACCTGTTCCGGCGCAAGTCGGGTCACGCAGCGGATGCGGCGCTGCGCCACGGTGTTCTTGATTTCTGCCGGCGAGCCCGCGGCGACGATGCGTCCGCGGTTGACGACGATGATGCGGTCGGCGAGAGCGTCGGCCTCTTCGAGATAATGCGTGGTGAGTACGATGGTGCGCCCGTCTTCGGCGAGTGCCCGCAATGTTGCCCACACTATTCGACGTGCTTCGACGTCGAGCCCGGCCGTCGGCTCATCGAGGAAGAGCAGTTCCGGATTCCCGCACAAGGCGAGCGCGAACATCAGTCGCTGCTTCTGTCCGCCCGAAAGTTTAGTGACGGGCCGTTGACTCAAGGCTTCGATGCCGGCGAGTTCCAGCGCTTCGCGTGCCGACATGGGATCGGGGTAATACCCGGCGTGCAGGGTGAGCACTTCGTGTACACGGGCGTGGCTGTCGAGCTGGGCATCCTGCAGCATGGCGCCGATACGCCGGCGCACGCCGATCTCCCGGGGCGTGCGGCCGAACAACTCGACCTTGCCGGTAGTCGGCTGCGCGAGACCGAGCAGCAGATTCACGCTCGTGGTCTTGCCCGCCCCGTTGGGTCCGAGCAGGGCGAGTATTTCGCCGCGGCGGATATCGAGACTGATGCTGTCCACCGCTGTGACGCTGCCGTAGCGTTTGGTGAGATCGGAAAGTCTCGCGATGGTCTTGCCGTTGTCGTTGGCTGGCATGTCGTGATCCCGCGTTCAGATGGCAACAGGATGACGGAAGGCGATAAGCGGCGGTAGTCTTTTTTGTCAGGACTTGCGTATGACAATCGTCATGCGCTGAATACCGGGACCGACACGTAGCATTTCGACAGACATAAACGAAAACGCCGCTTGGAGGCGGCGTTTCGTTCGAAATCGTCTCGGCGTTCAGACCATTTCGGCGCGTAACCTCTTGATCGCGTTGTTCTCGACTTGACGCACGCGTTCGGCGGAAATGCCGTATTCGTCGGCAAGTTTCTGCAGCGTGGTCTTCTTCTCGGCCAGCCAGCGGCGGGCGAGAATGTCGCGGCTGCGCTCGTCCAGCTTCACCAGTGCGGCATCGAGTTGGCGATGTCCCTCGGCAGCCCAGGTTGCCGACTCCAGCGCTACGGCCGGGTCGGTTTCCGCTGGCGCAGCGAGGTAGCCGACGGGAGCGAACACGACGTCCTCATCACCCGTCGTTTCGGGTTGGGCATCGAAGGCCACGTCCTGACCGGCGAGACGCGATTCCATCTCGACGACTTCGCGCGCGGGCACCCCGAGATCTTTCGCTACCGCCTCTACTTCCTCCTGGTTGAGCCATCCGAGCCGCTGCTTGGAGCGACGCAGATTGAAGAATAGTTTGCGCTGGGACTTGGTGGTGGCGACCTTGACGATGCGCCAGTTGCGCAGGATGAAGTCGTGGATTTCGGCCCGGATCCAGTGCACGGCGAAGGAAATAAGGCGGACGCCCACGTCGGGGTCGAAGCGCTTGACCGCCTTCATGAGGCCGATGTTGCCTTCCTGGATGAGATCGCCGAAGGGCAGGCCGTAGCCGCGATAGCCGCGGGCGACGTGGACGACGAAGCGAAGATGCGACATGACGAGTTCGCGGGCCGCGTCCACATCCTCCTGCTCGCGAAAACGCCGGGCAAGTGCCCGCTCTTCTTCGACCGTGAGGATCGGGATCTGGCGCACGGACGCGAGATAGGCGGTGAGACCGCCTTCGGGCGTGAGGACCAGATCGCGAGTCGTGAGGGCCAGTGCCTGAGCCATGAAAATCCCGCCTCCTTACGAACCAAACATTTTAGCAGACACTATCTGAGACTGCTAAAAGGCGCGGGAGTTCAGATTCCGCTCAAAGCCGTTCGTCACGTGGGTTCGACGGCTCGCAGGTGGCGGCCGACGGCGAGCAGCGCCCCGCTCCAGCCAAGCGCCGCGCCGAGCGCCAGCATGGCGAAGAAGCCGCCGGCCCCCGGTCCCGGGATTCCGCCCTTGCCGGCGTACAGATGGGCCAGCTCGGCCACCGGCTGTGCAAGGAGAGCGAGCGCGATTTCCACCAGTATCCAAGCCAGCAGGCCGCCGGCCGCGCCGTACCAGAGGCCGCCGTATAGAAAAGGTCGGCGCACGAAGGCGTTGGTGGCTCCGACGAGCTTCTGGACCTCAATCTCGGTGCGCCGACTCTGGATTTCAAGCCTGATCGTATTGCCGATAACCAGCAGCACGGCAAGACAGAGGAGGGCGCCTAGCACCCATATCGCTCGTTCGGCAATGGCCAGCATGGCGTTGAGGCGGGCAATCCACTGCGTATCTGCGACGACTTGGTCCGCGCCCTCTATTTTGCCGAGCGCGGCGGTGAGCCGGGAGACGGCGGCCTGATGCGTATCGGTTGGGGTAACGACTAGCACGGCAGGGAGCGGATTGTCTTTGAGTGTGGCGAGCGCCTGCTTGAAGGTGGCAAGGCGTTGGAACTCGGCGAGCGCCTCCGTGGGTGTAATGAGTTCGGTTTTTGCAACTCCCGGCAAAGCGTCTGCCTGCTTCTCGGCGAGCGCTATGGCATCGGTGTCAAGGCCGTTTTTCAGAAACACGGAAATGCTGGCCGAGTTTTGGGAGGCACCGGTCAATCCAGAAGCATCGTGTACCAGAATCACCAGCCCCAGCGGCAGCGCGAGTGCGATACCCGCGACGCCGGCACTCATGAGGCTCGCGGTCTTCCCGCGCCAGAGGCGGCCCAGGCTCGCGAGCGCCGCATGGCCGTGCTGTTCGGGCAGCGAAGCCAAGCGCATCGTCCAGCGCGGACGCGAAGCGCGGCGGCTGCCGCCGCGAGCCTGCTTAGCCATCGTGAATCACCAGTCGCGGTGCGACCAACCGTCCATCGGCGAGTGCCAGCACGCGGTGACCGAGGCGGGCGATGAGTGCATGGTCGTGGCTCGCGACCAGCACGCTGACCCCGACGGCGTTGAAACGCTCGAACAGCCGCATGATCTCGAACGAAAGTTCGGGATCGAGATTGCCCGTCGGCTCGTCGGCGATCACGAGCGGCGGGCGCGCCACCACTGCACGGGCGATGCCGACACGCTGTTGTTCGCCCGAGGACAGTGCGAGCGGATAGGAGCGTTCGTGACTCAGGAGATCCACCTGATCGAGCGCGGCCCGTACGCGCCGGGTAACGTCGCGATGCGCGTGACCGGTCACCACCAGCGGCAGGGCGACGTTGTCGAAGACGGTGCGGTCGGTGAGGAGTTTGTGGTCCTGAAACACCATGCCGACGCGGCGCCGATGGTAGGGCACACGCCAGCGGGAAAGCCGGGTAAGATTGCGCCCCCCGATGAAAACCTGGCCGCGCGTGG
>JBOIBN010000010.1:0-47179 GCA_050739575.1 Gammaproteobacteria bacterium | reverse complement strand
GGCTTCGCAAGCACCGCGATCCCCCACAGCCCCAACACGCCCAGCACCACTGCACGCAACATCGTTCCAACCCCCTCCCCGCCTAAGGGCTTTTTAACTCGCAGCAGGGTACGACAGATTCGCACGGTGTCACGGCTGCCCGCCGAGCGGGAACTCGACCGACTGGTACACGTCGCACATCCGCCGCGGCGGCGATGCAAACCGCCAGCCGGCGACAGTCTGGAGCGCCGCCTGGTCGAAGTAATCCGGCGGATCGGCATGCACGACGCTCGCCCCACTCACTTCGCCGTTCTTCTCGATGCACATCCGCACCTCGACCTTCGCGACCTTCGGCAGCGGCGTGCCGGCGGGAATGTGCAGCGAAATCGGCACCGACTTTTGCGCCGCGAGCTTCGGCACGGGCGATGCCGCTGACAGATCTTCGAACGTCATGTTCTCCAGCCGGCCGACTTCGCCGCTGTTCCCGCCTGAGAAGTCCGCCTCCACCTTCAGCCCGCAGGATTCAGTCGCCGAACCGTCAACCTTGCGGGCGGTGAACTGCGTCGCGTCCAGCGCCCGGAACGTTGCTTCGTCGTACAGCCCGCTCGGCGAAGATTTGAACACCATCGTGTCGGCCACGCGTCCTTCATCGTCAATGCAGAAGCCTATCCGCACCTTTCCGGGCCGTGCGCCTGCCGGCAGACTGTCCGCCGGAATCCGCGCCACCGGATTGTCGACGATTCCACCGCCGCGCGGAGCGGATTCAGCGGAAGCGTTGCCTCCGGCGACGATCGAGACGCCGTGCAGAGGCGGTTGACGGCAAAGCCACATCAGGCTGTCCTGCGCAGCCGCCACCATGTCCGTGTGGTGGGTCAAAATATGGCTGCCGAGAGTCTGGTTCTCGCCCTGCTTGCTGTCGAGGTCATGGATGAGGTAGGTCATAACGAAAAACACATTGTCCGTCGCGACCGGCCGACCGTTGACGCTGTGCGGATGGAACTGCCACTTCTCCAGGGCGGCTTGTCCCGAGCGCGCGAAATCCACAAAATCGCGGGGAAATTGGGACCAGACCCTGACGTTTTCGGGCGAGCCGGTCGCAGTCACGGTCAGCATGTAGCCCACGCAGGCCTGTCGCGCATATTGCCGTTCTCCCGGCGGCAGGTACGGCGGAACCGTGACGATAGGATAGACATCGGTCGTGCCTTCCGTCGGGAGCAGGGTCAACGTCGAGGACGCCGCCAGGCATGCCGCCGACACGGCCGCCGCAAGTATTCCCACCGCACCCAGAATCGTCGCGCGCAGCATGTTCATTCCCCGCTTCCAATACCTGAAAGCCTTTTACTACCTTGGAGCGCTCATTGCAAGCGAACAAGCGTATCCCGGCGAGACATGCGCCTGTGGATGAAAGGTAGAATTACTCTGTCGGCGCGGGTGACACGGTGAAAACCTGCCTCTGTTGCCTTCGCCTTCAGACGATGAGCGCGATGCGGGGTTCATGGCAGGCCCCGCTCCGCGCCGGTACAAACTTATTGCGGCAAACGAGCTTGGAGCGCAGCGTCGTTGGCGCTTGTTTGTTAATGTTGCCGGCGCGGTAAACGCAGCGGTTCGCTCAGGCCGCCTTCTTGGGCATGCCGGGCGGCATCAGCACAGATACCGCTGGCGGCGATGCGAGAACGGGCGATACTGGCGGACACATTCGCGCACGCGAACGCCCGGCGGCGGACATGCGACGCTTGGACGAAAAGCTCTGATCGGGCCAAAAATTGCATACAACGTAAGTCATAACTGCCTCCTAATGAGACAACTAATCAATGAGCCAGCAAATTGCAGGCAGCCGAGTATTATGCGCCTTTTCAATCCCGAAAGCAACTCAAACGTTGCGTTGTGCTCTTCTCGTGCGCACTAAATCGGCTGTCACTGGCTTCGCGAGGTGTCATTTAGAGCGCCGCCGTTGCGACCGTTTTAGTTCTTATTGGTGGCGGTTCTAGTAGCCCTAAATAGACTCTGATGCCAATTCATCTACGGGAACAGCTTGGCTGCGTATTCTTTCAACGGCTGATAAACGAGATCCTGTGGATGATCACCCCCCAACGTCCAGAAAGAGCTTTTCGCATGAAAAATCGCAGCATCAAGAACCTCTCCGGAATCTGTCGATAACACCGAGAGCTTTACTGCGATCCGATCAGGCTTACCGGACCATTCGGTAGCTCTATCCTCCCAGTGAAGTATTTGAGGCAGCAACAGATATTCGCAACCCTCATGTTTTGACTGCGCCAGAGTTGCGGCTTGCCCTTCCAATCCCGGTTTCAGAAGAGTTGTCTGCAGGTATGGAGCAAACGCTCGGTTGACAGATTCTGCCAAGGCCTGCCCGGAACCCTTATAAGTGTGGTCTCCATATTGCCCGTCTTCGGGGATGGATATACAAGCCTCTGCATTTCTGGATAGCGTTGTGCTTTGTACCGTAGTTTCAGGCGTCAAATCGTATCCGGCGCAGCCAGAAAGGAGCACACCAACGAAAATCACTGCAATAAAATAGCGCATTAATACCTCCAAATATTGACAACAATGATTCGATTACGCCCATCCTCGACGCTTTCCCTCGTCGATCACAACCGTCCACCCTCCAAGAAGCCGAAATACTCGCCGCGCTCGCCGGCAGCTATTCAAGCGGCTTCGAGCCATTGCTCGCTTAAGACTTCGGCTTGTTCGAGCACGGTCTGCGTGGCTTTTTCTTGCTTGTCCGGCGGATAGCCGTGCTTGCGTAGTATGCGCTTGACGATCACGCGTAGCTGGGCGCGCACGTTTTCGCGGATTGCCCAATCTATCGTGACGTTCTTGCGAACCGCTTCGACCAGCTCGCGTGCGATGCCGCGCAAAGTCTCATCGCCCAATACTTTCACCGCGCTGTCGTTTATCTCCAACGCATCGTAGAAGGCCAACTCGTCGTCCGAAAGGCCGAGATTCTCTCCGCGGCGACCGGCCTCGCGCATTTCCTTCGCCAAGCCGATCAGCTCCTCGATGACCTGTGCCGCCTGGATCGCGCGGTTCTGATACTTGCGAAGCGATTCTTCGAACATCGCGGCGAACGAACGCGTCTGCACCACGTTTTTGCGACGGCGAGTACGGATTTCGCCGTCGAGCAACTTGCGGAGAAGCTCCACAGCAAGATTTTTCTGCGGCATGTCTCGCACCTCACCGAGGAACTCGTCCGACAACACGGAAAGGTCCGGCTTCTGCAAACCCGCCGCGGCAAAAATGTCCACCACGCCTTCCGAGGCGACGGCACGCGAGACGATCTGCCGCACCGCATGGTCCAGCTCCTCGTCCGTCTTGCCCTCGCCCGGCGCCCGCTTCACGAGCACCGCGCGAACCGTTTGGAAGAAGGCGATGTCGTCGCGAATGGCAAGCGCTTCCTCGGCCGGCACCGCGAGAGCAAAGGCTTTGGAAAGATCGGTCACCGCCTGCAGGAACCGCTCCTGACCTTTCTCCTGGGCGACGATGTGCTCCTGCGCGACAGGCAATAAGCTAACGCGCTGCTGGGGTGTTCCCTCCATCCACGCGGACCAGTCGAAGCCGTGCATCAGGCCGCAGCAGATTTCATACTTCTCGCGCATAGCCGCGACTGCTTCTTCCTGGTCAATCGCAGCATCGCCCTCGCCACCCTCTTGCGTGTACGTCTGAATGGCCTGCTTGAGTTCGTGTGCAAGGCCGAGATAGTCCACGACCAAGCCGCCGGGTTTATCGCGGAACACCCGGTTCACCCGCGCGATCGCCTGCATTAAAGCATGGCCACGCATGGGCTTATCCAGATACATCGTATGCAGCGATGGCGCATCGAATCCCGTCAGCCACATATCGCGGACAAGAACGATCTGGAACGGATCGGCCGGGCTACGGAACCGCTCAGCGAGCTTCTCGCGCCGCGGCTTGTTGCGGATGTGCTGTTGCCAATCGACCGGATCGGAGGCCGAGCCCGTCATCACCACCTTCATCAAGCCCTTGTCGTCGTCCTCGTGGTGCCAATCCGGGCGAAGCGCCATGATCTCGCGGTAAAGGTCCACACAGATCCGCCGACTCATGCACACGATCATTGCCTTGCCGTCCATGCCTTCGAGCCGCCTCTCGAAGTGCTCGACGATGTCATTCGCAACGAGCTTGAGCCGCTTGTCCGCGCCGACGATGGCCTCCAGCCGCGCCCACTTGCTCCGCAGCTTCTCGCGCCGCTCGTCCTCTTCGCTTTCGGTCACTTCCTCGAAGTCGGGATCTATCTGCGGTTTTTGTGCCGCATTCAGCGCCAGCTTGGCGAGGCGGCTCTCGTAGTAGATCGGCACCGTTGCCCCATCCTCGACCGAGCGCCGGATGTCGTAGATGCTGATGTAATCGCCAAACACAGAACGCGTGTTCGCATCCGTCTTCTCGATCAGTGTGCCGGTGAAACCGATGAACGAAGCGTTCGGCAGCGCATCGCGCATATGCCGCGCATAGCCGTCAATGAAGTCGTACTGGCTGCGATGCGCCTCATCCGCAATCACCACGATGTTCTGCCGATCGGAAAGCGCTTCGTTCTTGTCATCGCCCTCTTCCGGGAAGAACTTGTGGATGGTGGTGAACACGACGCCGCCGGCTTCCACCCGCAAAAGTTCGCGGAGATGCGTCCGCGACTCAGCTTGGACCGGCGGCTGTCGCAATAAATCCTGGCAACGCGAGAATGTGCCGAAAAGCTGATCGTCAAGATCGTTCCGATCGGTGAGCACAACGATCGTCGGGTTTTGCATCTCAGGTTCGCGGATTATGCGTCCCGCGTAGAAGGCCATCGTCAGGCTCTTGCCCGAGCCCTGCGTGTGCCAGACGACGCCGATCCGTCGGTCGCCGACCTTGCCGCCCTGCTGTGCCCGCGCGAAGTAGCGCCCGCGCTGCTCCGCACTCTGCAAATAAGCCGCCCGCAACGTCTCCTCAACCGCGACGTTCACGGCATGGAACTGGTGATAGCCAGCGACCTTCTTGACCAGCATGCCGCTGCCGTCGTCCTCGAACACCAGATAATGCGCCAGGAGGTCGAGGAATCGCCGCTTGTCGAAGACGCCTTCCAGCAGCACCTGAAGCTCCGGCAGCTTCGCATCGGCGAGCGTCTCGCCGGTCACCGTGCGCCAGGGTTTGAACCATTCGCGCCCTGCCGTCAGCGTGCCCAAGCGCGCATCGGTGCCGTCCGAGATCACCAGCAGACCGTTATAGGCGAATAGCGTCGGAAGCTCGGCCTTGTAGGTTTGGAGTTGGTTAAATGCCGTCCAGATTGTCGCGTTCTCGTCCGCGGCGTTCTTGAGTTCGATCACGGCGAGTGGCAGGCCGTTGACGAAAAGCACCACATCCGGGCGGCGCGTGTGCTTGTTCTCGGCAACCGTAAACTGATTCACCGCCAACCAGTCGTTGTTGTCGGGATTCTCGAAATCAATCACCTGCGCCTGCGCACCGGCAATGCGTCCTTCGGGATGTCGATACTCGACCGTGACGCCTTCAACCAAATGCCGATAGACAGCGCGGTTTCGCGATTCGAGCATCGGACCCTCAATCCGCGTCAGTCGTCGGAAGGCATCTTCCAGTGCCTCTGCCGGAAGCGTCGGGTTCAACCGCGTTAACGCATCGCTCAGGCGCTGCTCCAGAACCACCTCGCCAAAATCGCGACGCTCGGCTATCAACGTGTCCGGTGCGATCTCCGGCCCATGCAGAATCCGCCAACCAAGCGCACGTAGCCAATCAAGCGCGGCCTCCTCGACGACGGACTCGGTGAACGTTCCGCTCATGGCGTTTCCCATAGCATGCATAACGGCACCGCGTACACTCCGTCGCCGAAGCCCGGCCAATCGTAACCTTTAGGTTCGGCTGATCGCAACGCAAAACGCCGACTAGCCGAAAGACACGGATCGGCCATGAAAAAGGGATGCCGGAACACGCAAACGTTGCTCAATACTATTGACAAAAATCGATCCGTTCGGCTGTCGACTCATCAGACACGATGTTAACGCCGTGCAACACCGCATAGCTCAACGATTCCAGCCAAGCGAGAACTGAATATCCGACAGTAGACCCTGCGAACGCGTCAGAACTCACGCTGCCAATTCCTCGCGCACGCTCTCACGCTCACCCCAAAGCACCGGGCGAACCTCATAACTACGTAAGGCGTCGGTCACGGCCGAAGATACAATCTGCTCCGAGTCATTCAGCAGCGCGAAGGCACGTGATTCGGGTGGACGCACCTCCTTCGTGTCTACCCATGAGAGGATCACTGCTTGTGCGGTGTCGCGATTCGGACGGTTGATTGTTTGAACGATGCGCTCAGGCTGCTGCCTAGACTTGGGGATCACAAAATCGAATAAATGATCGTAGCCAGTCTTGCCCGTGAACTTAACCTTTGGTGTGTACCTCACGTCATGAACGTCAAGCCACGCGACGACGTCCTCATAAAACAGGCTCGCCACCATCGGAACAGCCAGGTAAAACATATCATTCACTGCAAGCATGGCCTGCACGAGGTTGTGCTTCCGCAAAGCAAAGCTGTCGGGCGATGCATGCACCTGAAGGGCCTTCCCATCCATTTGCACACCGAATCCATTGAGGGTCATCTTCAGCAGATCCTGCCGTTTGCGACTTTCCAGCTTGCAGCCACTCTGTTCCAGATCATCAATCGTGTACCCGTCGTCGGTCAGAATGAAGCCCCCGTTAGCTTTCTTCGCGTATATCTGGACATAGTCGTTGTGCCGATCAAGATAGGGAGTCGTGATCTCGACCCACTGGTCGATCTCGCGCAGGACGGATTTCTCCCTGAGCCAGGCGTGATACGCATCCATCAGGCGCTGAATCTCCTCAATCATGTGAACAACCCCCTTTCGATGTGCGGCGGTTGCGTAATGTTACAAAACCGCAGGAACTCTTCAAGCGTCCGCCAAACGTCGTTCGTCGCCGTAAAACGATTAGCCGGGACGGGGGCCGCCCACTTATCACCAAAGCCTTCACGATAGGTGTGCAAGTGAGGGACCGGAATTTCCTGCCCGTCGGGGTTCCGGTGGGGAGCTCCTCCCAAATCGAGGCGGACGAGCACGACGACTTGGCGCCCGCGATTCTGCATTTTCACCTTGAGCAGATCAATACGCCCCCTGTTAAGGTCTAACAGGAAGTGCTCACGGCGATCGACAGACTGGAGGGGCAACACAAGCGACTGGCCAGCCATAGGGAAATCGCTTTGATCCTCGTTGACACGCTGCTTCTCCATGGCTATCAACGCGTCGGCTTCCGCTTGCGTAAGATTTATGTCCGTCATCTTGTGGTCCTCCCGATAAACGATTTCGCGTACTTTACTCGCAACTCGCCGGAGATCAGCTTGGGCAGCAGTGTGTCGCGTAGGGCGGCGAGAGTGCGAGACTGGCGGAGACCGACGTCCGCCGCACTGAGTATCGGTGATACCTGGCGTTCAAATGCCATCAGGAGCGACTCTGGCGGCAAGACAACCGAATACTCAATGAGTCCATCTCTTGGTAACGCCAACACAGTGGTTCCTGTGGCAAAGCCCTCGGCGATCTCGCGAAACTCGGGCTGCAGAAGCGCGAAGTAGGCAAAGCGACGCCACCGCACTGCACCCGGCTTGAAGCGACACGCGAATGTGTGGTGAGTGAAGAGAAAGTGACGTTCCCCGTCTAACTTAGGCACAAGAGCGGGACTTCCAAGGATAACGCGCTGCTGCGTTACGTCCGTGTTGGCAATAACCAAGTCGCCCGATTGCACGAGGTGGCGGTCCTTGTAGTCTCCGCGATAACGCTTGATGTTCTCCGCTTTGAAGTGCCCCCCTCCGGCGAAGCACCCGAGGTTTATCATTGGCAGCCCACCGTCGTCGGCTAGCCCAGCACCTTTGTACGAGAGACCCTTGTCTATGTCGGCTAGGTCACCAAGCCTCCTCGCCTCCCACCCCTCCGGGATCTCGCCGAGTTCGGAGTCGACGAGGCGGTCAGGGAAGACGTCGTAGAGGTGGGCGGGCAGACCAGGAAGGGATTGGACGCGCTTCCAGCGGCCTTCCATCTTGGCACGGACGGGGTCGAAGTCCACGAACCAGGATTTGAAGAGCGCTCGCGCCATCGCTTCCAGTGTTTCGCTCATCCGCCGGTTCAGCTCGATCTTGTCGTCCAGCGCCCCGAGGATGTGCGCGATGGCACGTTGTTCGGATAGTGGCGGCACGTCGAGGTCGAGCATATAGACAGCAGCCCGGGTTGTTGAAGGAATCGGAGACCCATCGTCGACCTCACCGAGTTTGTGGTGCTTGATCGCGTAGTACAGCCACCGCATGTCGAGCTCGGACTTCGGCAGGACGTAATACGCAGTGTCGATAACGAAGAACGGCTCGCGCGAGAACTGCACCCCTCGGTACGCGCCTTTGCGGCCCAGGATTACGCCGGGCCCTTGAGCGAGCGGTTCATCCGTCCAACCGATGGGTCCGTTTGAGCCGAACACTCGGACCCTGCCTTGCGACTTTTCGTGCCCGCGCAGCGCCTTGCCGTACTCAAACGAGACCTCATCGCCCCATGTTGATACGCGCCACTCACCCGCCATACGCAAGCTCCTTGAGGTTGGCGGAAATTTTGGCGCCGACTTCTCTGCTCACTGATCATTCTCCCAAGGAGAAAAACCAATGGACCGCTTCTTCTTCGGTTCCGAGGGCGTCATGAGTTCGCGGATCGCTTCAAAAACCACCTTGAACTGAGCATCGTATTTTTTCTCCAGCTCCGCGAGCTTATGCGCAAGATCGACGTGCTCAGCGAGCATTTTCCTCAGTTTCACAAAGGTCCGCATGATCTCGATGTTGACGTGAACCGCTCGCTTGCTGCGCAGAACGCTGGAGAGCATGGCTACGCCTTGCTCGGTAAAGGCATAAGGCGGGTAGCGCCTGCCACCCCACTGACTTGAGGTCACAGATTGTGATCTCAAGACATCGAACTCTTTCTTGCTCAGTTGGAACATGAAATCAGGTGGAAATCGCTCGATATTCCGTCCAACTGCTTGGGTTAAAACTCGTGTTTCTACATCGTAGAGCGCAGCAAGATCCGCATCCAGTATGACCTTATGGCCCCGGATGAGCAGTATGGATTGCGTAATCCGTTCCACGGGAACAAGCGCCTGCGCGGATGCTTTTTTTCTAACCGCCATATCCAAGCCCCTTGACATTGGCGGCGATGGCGGCATCGAGTTTCTTGGCCTCGGTCTGCTGCTGACGGAGTTGGTTGACGAGCCGCTTCATCTTATCGTCGAATGGTTCTCCGTCGTCTTCCTGCGCTTCGGCGCCCACATAGCGGCCGGGCGTCAGCACGTGGCCGTGCTTGCGTACCTCTTCCAGCGTCGCGCATTTGCAGAAGCCGGGGATGTCCTGGTATTTGTTTGCCCCCTCACCCTCACCCTCACCCTCTCCCGCGACGGGGAGAGGGGATTTTTTATGTGCGACTTCTCCCGCACCCTTGCCCTCTCCCGCACCGGGGCGAGGGGATGGTTTGGAACGCCATGCGTGGTAGGTGGCGGCGATGCGGGCGACATCCTCATCGGTCAACTCGCGGTGGGTACGATCAACCATGCGGCCCATCTTGCGGGCGTCAATGAAAAGAATTTCGCCGCGGCGATCGCGGAACTTGCCATTTTTCCTGTCGCGTGCGAGAAACCAGAGGCAGGCTGGAATCTGCGTCGAGTAAAAGAGCTGGCCCGGCAGCGCGACCATGCAATCCACGAGATCGCCTTCGACTAGGCTCTTGCGAATCTCGCCTTCGCCGGATTGATTTGATGACATCGAACCGTTGGCGAGGACGAAGCCGGCGGTGCCGGCTGGCGCGAGATGATGAACGATATGCTGCACCCATCCGAAGTTAGCGTTGCCCTTGGGCGGCACGCCGTATTGCCAGCGTTTGTCGTCCTTCAGCCGCTCACCGCCCCAGTCGGAGACGTTAAACGGCGGATTGGCGAGGATGAAGTCGGCCTTGAGATCAGGTTGGCGGTCGTTATGGAAGGTATCGCCGTGCTCGATCTTGCCTTCGATGCCGCGGATTGCGAGATTCATCTTGGCGAGGCGCCATGTCGTGTAGTTCGATTCCTGGCCGAAGATGCTGAGGTCCGTGAGCTTCCCTTGATGCGCCTTGATAAATTCCTCCGCCTGAACGAACATGCCGGAGGAACCGCAGCAGGGATCGTAAACCCGGCCCTTGTAGGGTTCGAGCATTTCGACCAGGAGCTTTACCACGCAGCGAGGCGTGTAGAACTCGCCGCCCTTCTTGCCTTCGGCGCTCGCAAACTGGGAGAGGAAGTATTCGTAGACACGGCCAAGCACGTCCTTCGAACGAGCGTCCTTGTCGCCGACACGGATGTTGCTGATAAGGTCTATTAACTGGCCGAGACGAATCTTGTCGAGCCCTTGTCGCGCATAGTTCTTGGGCAACACGTCTTTGAGAGATGGATTGTCGCGTTCGATGCCGGTCATGGCATCGTCCACTAATTGACCGATCGTAAATTGCCTGGCTTGCGCCTTCAGATGCGCCCAACGTGCCTCGGGCGGCACCCAGAAGATGTTGTGTGCGCGGTATTCATCCGGGTCTTCCGGATCGGCGCCCTGTTTCGTCTCGGCCTGGAGTTTGGCGTGTTGTTCTTCAAAGGCGTCGGAGATGTACTTGAGAAAGATGAGCCCGAGGACAACGTGCTTGTACTCGGCCGCGTCCATGCTGCCACGCAGCGCATCGGCCATCTTCCAAAGCTCGGCCTCATAACCGACAGTGGCGCCGTTGGCCGACTTCTTGCTTGCCGTCTCGCCTGCGGATTTTGCCTTCTTTCTTGCCACGCCCTCTCCCTTCGAATCGCCGGAGGCGTCCCTGATCGCTCAGAGCAGTTCCGGAGTATACAACCCCGTCATCGCCAAATGGTCGGTTACAGCGGGAGCGGTGCGGTTGGGGCCGACCGCATCCTACCTATTTTCCCTTCGGGCTGAAGGTTGGGGCCGGTGGAGATTCAGCCTTTTGACGACTCCGCATGGTGCGTCGAATGGTATGATTTCTTTATGAGTTCAAAGCTCTCCACCGTTAATCCGTACCTGCGCGATCCCGAGTCGCGTCGGCGCAGCGTGCTTCGATCCGTTGCCACCTCATCGGCTATCGAGGGCATCCGCGCGCCTTTCAAGCAGGCGATGCGCAAAGCCGCGAAACCGGCTGTTTCTGCGGGCAAAAACCGTATCATCCACGCCAAGCCCTAGCCTGCGACTTCATAGTCCGTGCAATGATGCGGGTAAACACCGCAGTCATCGGCACGTAGTCGTAATGAGGTAAGTTTGCTTGCTGGGCTCCCCCTTTCGCGCGAACGACGATGAAGGCGTGATCAGAACTTTCCTAGTAGTGATAGCGGCATTGCACGATGACAATGGCTTCATCGGTAACTTTGTAAACTAGGCGATGCTCGCGGTCGATGCGCCGCGACCAGTAGCCTGTCCACTGGTGCTTGAGCGGCTCCGGCTTGCCCAAACCTTCAAACGGCTGCCGTTCTATATCCCTGATCAGTGCGTTGATGCGCTTGAGCGCCTTTTTGTCGGTGGCCTGCCAGTAGAGGTAATCGTCCCAGGCGTCAGTGGCCCACGACAGCATCACGACTCAGAGCCCCCTGCATCCCTGCTGCGCTCTGCATCTTGGGCGCCGGCGGTGCTCGCAATCCTCATGTATCGACCCATACACTGCGGTTGCTGCACGCCGGCAACGCCCAACCTGCCTTCGCTCGCGACGTGATGCAGCGGTCTCATTCAATCAAATCATGCGGCTTCGTCTTGCCGGCTTCGACCTCGGCCATGGCGCGGTTCAGCCGCTCAGCGTTTTTCGGGCTGGCCATCAGGTACGCGGTTTCCTCGTAGGCGGTGAAGTCCTCCAGCGACATCAGCACCGCGGGCGAACCCTTCTGGCGCGTTACCAGCAATGGCGCGTGATCCTCGTTGACCTTGTCCAGCATCTTGGCCAAGCGGCTGCGAAAGGCTGAATAGTTGATGTTCTCCATGGCGATACCTATGGACTTGTACGCACTATTGTACTCGTACAGATTTCTGTACGCAAATACAGCTTGCCGGTTCGGCTACTGGCCGAAAACAACGAAAGCCGACAGGATGCCGAGCTCCTAAAGCAACCCCCCTCGCCTTTCCGCGATTTCGGAGCCGGTCATCGTGACCGGCGGATACACGCGCCGCGATTCGCGGCGCGTGTTTTTAATCCCGTTGGGTGCGCCCGAGCACCGCACGGCTTTGGGCTTGCGCCCGAAAGGGAGGCGGACACGATGTCCGCCTCCGGCCGTTGCCGCAGGATAGCGGCATCGGCCGACGCGGGTCCTAAAGCCGTGGAGCGCAGGATCAGCCGCACCCGTCGGGCGTCTTTTCTTTGGTTACTTTCTTTGGACGAGAAAAGAAAGTAACCCCACGCCGGAGGCGACTCGCGCGTGAAGCACACGCGCACTCAATCCTCTCCTCGCAAAGAAAAGAAAGTCGTCTGGTGTCAGCCGAAGAGATCGTGCAGGACGATGGTGTGGGCGCGGTCGGGACCGGTGGAGATCATGGCGAGCGGCACGCCGGCGAGTTCTTCGATCTTCTCCAGATAGGCGCGGGCGTTGGGCGGCAGATCCGTGTAGCGGGTAATGCCGACGGTCGAGCTTTGCCAGCCGGGCAGGTCTATGTAAACGGGTTCGGCGCTCGCGTAGGCTTCGCAGCCGATCGGCGCATCCTTCAGTTCCACGCCGTCGTGCCGATAAGCCACGGCGATACGGATGCTGTCGAGTTCATCGAGCACGTCGAGCTTGGTGACGGCGAGCGCGCTCAGGCTGTTGTTGATGACGGCGCGGCGCATGACGACGGCATCGAACCAGCCGCAGCGGCGCGCGCGGCCGGTCGTCGCGCCGAATTCCTTGCCGCGGCGTCCGAGTTCGCGGCCGAGATCGTCGAGCAGCTCGGTCGGAAACGGACCGCCGCCGACGCGTGTGGTGTACGCCTTGACGACGCCGAGCACGGAGTCTATGTCGCGCGGTCCGAGTCCGGTGCCCGTGGCCGCGGCGCCCGCCGTCGTGTTCGACGAGGTGACGAAGGGATAGGTGCCGACGTCCACGTCGAGCAGGGTGCCTTGCGCGCCTTCGAAAAGCACGTTGGCGCCTTCGGCACGAAAGCGCCCGAGTTCGGATGCGACATCGGCCACGAGCGGCGCGAGCGCTTCGCCGAAAGCAAGATACTGGTCGAGGGTTTCCTGAAAGTCTATTTGTGCCGCGTGAAAATAATTCTTGAGGATGAAGTTGTGGAAGTCGAGCACTTCGCCCAGCTTGGCGGCGAAGCGTTCGCGCCGAAAGAGATCGCCGACGCGCACGGCGCGCCGCGCGACCTTGTCTTCGTAGGCGGGACCGATTCCGCGTCCGGTGGTGCCGATCGCGGCCGCGCCCTTGGCCTTTTCGCGGGCCTGGTCGAGTGCCGCGTGTGACGGCAATATCAATGGACAGGCGGCGCTTATGCCGAGACGCTCGCGCGCCGGCACGCCTTCGCTTTCCAGCAGTTCCAGTTCGGCGAAGAGCGCGGCGGGATCGAGCACGACGCCGTTGCCTATCAGGCAGCGCACGTCTTCGCGCAAGCCGCCCGAGGGAACGAGATGCAGCACGGTCTTCTTGCCGCCGACGACGATGGTGTGGCCGGCATTGTGCCCGCCCTGGAAACGCACGACCGCGCGGGCATACTCGGTCAAGAGATCCACCAGCTTGCCCTTGCCTTCGTCTCCCCACTGAATCCCGACGACGACGATGTTCTTGCCCATGTTTACTCCGCGTGTTACCCCGTGAATCTCGCCGCGTAGAGCAGTGCGACGCCGACGACGAGCGCGCCCAGACCGATCAGCCGCAGGGTGCGATCGCTGAGACGCAGCACCGGCAGCAGTCCCTGGCGAAAGAGCCGCGGACTGATGAAGGGCAGAATGCCCTCGAAGATGATCGCGAGCGCAACCGCAATGACAAGGACGCGTACCGGCATCGCTTGGCGCCGCTCAGTTTCCGCCGCCAGCTGCGCCAGTGCCGGTGCCGGGACCGAGCGCCTTGAACCACGGACTGTCCACCGAAATCACGAGCACCTTCGTGTTGGACATGAGTTGATCGCGTTCAGTCTGTAGCGCATGGTAGAAGCTGAAGAACTCCGGTTGTTCGCGCGCGGCCTTCGCATAAATCGCGACGATCTTCGCTTCGCCTTCGCCGCGGATGCGCGCCGCCTGCCGATTGGCCGTTGCGATGATTTCGATGCGCTCGAGCGCCGCATTGCTTTCGATGTCGGCGGCGTTGGTCTTGCCCACACTTTCCGCGGCGCCGATTTGCTCCTGCGTGGCCGCGGCCATCTGTCGGCCGATTTTCTGACTGAGCGTCGCGGGCAATTTCGTCGCGCCCAGATAAACACCGAGAACCTCGACACCTAATGGTTTCGCGATCGGCGCGGCTGCCGTGCGAAGCGCGGCTTCGAGCGTAGCGGCCGGACGCTCGAGAAACGCCGTCGCGTCTTTGCCGCTCTGTATTGCGGCGCCCAGGGTTTTTCCGATCGTTCCGTCGAGTCGCGTGCGGGCAACGCCGGCGTCGCCGCCAGTGGCGGTGTAAAAACGCTCCGGCGCGACGATGCGCCAGGCAACGACGTAATTGACCGCGAGTGCATCGGGCGACGACTCGCTTCCGTTCCCGATTTGCCCCGTGTCGAGTTGCAGCTTCGTATTGAGCACGACCACGCCATCACGCAACGGCGTTCTCCAGTGCAAGCCGGGCGTGTCAACCGTCGCGGCCACCTTGTCGCCATGCAGCAGCAGCGCCGCCTGTCCCGGACGCACGATATAAAGCGAAAGCGACAGCACGATCAGCACCACGATCAGCACGATGGCCGGAATTGCGAAGAACGGATTGATCCACTTCTTCACTTGGATTTACCGCCTGATTTCGCGGGTTTCTTTGCAGTGGTCGGCACGGGCGCGCCCGAAGTCGCGGCCACCGGCGTCGGCCAACCCGGAATCTGCACCGAGCGGATCGAACCCGCGACGACGATCTTCGGCGCCGCGGTGAGGATGTCGGTCCTCGCATCCTCGCTCAGCAACTCGCGGGTCGCCGCGGGTGAATTCTGCCAGGTCGGAATCAAGGTCTCGAATCGGGTCACTTCGGATTGGGCGCGCGCAATGCGTGCCAGGCGCGCCTGCGCGGCCGTTGCGACGATTTCGTCGGCGCGGGCATGGGCCGTGACAAGTTCCTTGGCAGCCGCCGCATGAGCGGCACTCGCCGCGGCGGCGGCGTGCGCGTGCGCGGCGGCCAGATGCGCGGCAGCCGCTTCGACTTCCGGCGGCAGGGCGATGCGCTTGATGTCCACGCCGTTGACCTCGACGCCCGCGTGCATGCCGGCGAGCGCGTCGGCGATGCGTACTTCGAGCGTGGTCTCGATTTTGTACTGATCTTTTCCTCGCAACTCCTCCAGACTGTAGTCACGGGCGGCGGTTGCGAGCGCATCGGAGGCGAGCGCGGCAAGCACGCGCGTAGGTTGCACGGTGCCGAAGATATAGTCGTAGGGATCCGAGACGCGATAGCGCACGGCCAGTTCGATCGTGGCGAGTTTGCCATCGCGGGTGAGCACCGATGCGCGCTGTCCGACCGAACGGCGTTCCGACACGTCCACTACGTGCGCGCCGGCAAACGGCCACGGCAAGTGCCAGTGCAGACCGGGACCGCTCATGCCCGTGTAAGCGCCAAGGCGCAGATTGACCGCCTTGCTGCCGGCGGGAACCTGAAAGAAACCGGTGGCGAGCCAAATGACGATCAGTACCAGCGGCACCAGCCACCACAGCCGTATCGGGTTGCGGCGCGGAGGCGAACCCGGCCGGCGCTTCAGCCCGCGGGCAAGGCGCGCGCGCAGACGGCGCAGCATCTCATCGAGATCGGGCGCACCGCCGGAACCCTTTTCCCAGGGATCGCGATCGCGCTTCGGCTCATTCCAGCTCATCGGGACTCCGAAGACTGCCGGCGTGTGCACACCCGACCCGGAAACGAGCCTTTCCAAATCGGGAGTTTGCGCCTGATGTTCGAGGATTTTGCATGATGCGTGCGGCCGGCCCGCTCGCCTACCGTGCAGTCTATCAAACCGCCGATTCCGCGGCCCGCTGCAGATGCGGCGAATACCTGGCGAGCACGCGGGCGAGCAGCGCCTCGGGCAGACGCACGTCGAGGAGCCAGCCGCCTTCCTCGCGCGGCGTCTCGGCCACCACCGCATCGAGTTCGAACAGGCGCGCCCGCAGCCGCCCGGCGGCAGGGTAGAGTTCGAGCCGTACCGGCGTACTCGGGACGCCGACGGCCTGTGCGAGCGCCGTGCGCAAGGCATCGAATCCGCTACCGGTGTGGGCCGATGCGTAGATCCGCGGCGGTCCGTTCCCGTCCGTGTCTTTGGCGCCCGGCTCGGTGTTCAGAAGGTCGATCTTGTTGTAAAGCTCGATCTGCGGCAATTCGTCGGCGTCGATCTCGGCGAGCACCCGGTTGACGACCACAATGTGTTCGTCGCGGTCCGGATCGGCGGCATCGATCACGTGAATCAGGATGTCGGCGTCGCGCGCCTCGCTGAGCGTCGCCTTGAAGGCCTCGACGAGTTCGTGCGGCAGGCGCCCGACAAAGCCGACCGTATCGGCGAGCACGAGCTGTCCGATCCCGGGCACCTCCATCTTGCGCAGCAGCGGATCGAGCGTCGCGAAGAGTTGATCCGCGGCGTAGGAATCCACGTCGGCAAGCCGGTTGAATACGCTGGTCTTGCCCGCGTTCGTGTAGCCGACGAGCGCGGCGACGGGAATATCGTTGCGGCGGCGCAGGGCGCGGCCCCGTGCGCGCTGCTGCGCCACGCCCTCGAGCTGACGGCTCAACTGACGGATGCGCCGGCCGATCAGCCGACGGTCGCTTTCGAGCTGGGTTTCGCCGGGTCCGCGCAAGCCGATGCCACCCTTCTGGCGCTCCAAGTGCGTCCATCCGCGCACGAGGCGCGTCGCCAGATGACGGAGCTGGGCGCGTTCGACTTCGAGCCGCCCTTCGAAAGAGTGCGCACGCTGCGCGAAAATGTCGAGGATCAACTCGGTGCGATCCAGCACGCGCGTCTCGACGACCCGTTCGAGGTTGCGTTCCTGTGCGGGACTGAGCGCCTCGTCCACGAGCACGACGTCGGCTGCGGTCTCGGCAACCAGCGCGCGCACCGTTTCGACCTTGCCACGGCCGAGGAACGTCTGCGGATCGGGGGGCGGTCGCCGATTGACGACGCTGCCGACCACCTCGGCGCCAGCGGCACGGGTCAAGGCCTCGAACTCCGCCTGATCGGAGTGCGCGCCGTTCGTCCCCGCGTGGCGGTGGACGAGAACGGCGCGTTCGGCGATCCGGCTCAAGCCGGCCGTGGGTTTGCTCTCACGAAGCCTGGGAAACTTCCTCGGCGTCAGCGTCTTCGAACTCCGCTTCGGCTTCTTCCCCCTGCGCATCTTCCTGATGCGGCAGCTCGACCCGACGTGCGGGTTGCACGGTGGAAACCGCGTGCTTGTAAATCATCTGGTTCAGATTGTTCTTGAGCACGATCACGAACGAATCGAAGGCCTCGATTTGTCCGGTCAGCTTGATGCCGTTCACGAGATATACGTTGACGGGTATGTGATCCTTGCGCAAAAGATTCAGAAAAGGATCCTGCAAGTTGTGGGACTTTGCCATTGTCGTTGTCTCCGGTTTGATGTTTTACCGATTTGCCGGGGCAGCGGTCATCCGCCGCATAATCATGTTTATCGTATCATGCAGCCACGCTCGAAACCTCCCCCCTCGCGGCCGCCAGAATCCGTTCCTTTGCACCGGCATCCGCTTCGATTCGCAGCCACTGCGGCTCCGAACGCAGCCAGGTAAGCTGGCGCTTGGCATAGCGCCGGGTCGCGGTGATGGCGCGCCGTTCGGCCTCCGCAAGTTCGCATTCGCCATCCAGCCAGGCCCACAGTTGCCGGTAACCGAGCACACGTACCGCCGGGTGCGCGGGCCCGAGATCGCCGCGTGCATGCAGGGCACGTACCTCCTCGATCAGCCCGGCGGCGAGCATCCCGTGAAAGCGCTCCGTCAATTGTGCATACAGCTGTGCGCGATCCGCCGGCCACAAGGCGAGACGCGTGAATTCGAACGGCGCGCCCGCATCGGCGCGTTCGTAAAGACGGCTGGGCGGCGTGCCGGTCAGCCGGTAAAGCTCGAGCGCCCGTTCCAGACGTTGACGGTCGTTGACATGGATGCGGGCGGCACTCGCCGGATCCACGTGTGCGAGTTCGCCGTGCAGTTCCACCCAACCGCGCGTTTCGGCTTCGTTGCGAATCGCCGCACGCAATCCGGGTTCGGCTCCCGGAACCGGCGACAATCCCCGCATCAGCGCCCGGAAATACAGCAGCGTGCCGCCGACCAGCAACGGCAGGCGGCCGCGGCCGTGAATATCGCGGATGAGCGTCACGGCGTCGCGTGCGAACCCGGCGGCGTTGTAGGTTTCTGCCGGGTCGCGAATGTCGATCAGGTGATGCGGCACGCGGGCACGCACCGCGCGATCCGGTTTCGCCGTGCCGATATCCATGCCGCGATAGATCATTGCCGAATCCACGCTGATGATTTCCACCGGCAGTGCATCGGCGAGCGCGAGCGCGAGTTCGCTCTTGCCGGTTCCCGTCGGTCCAGCGAGACACAAAACTTTAATCCGCTCGCCTTTTTTCATCGCTTTCGCATCGTCAAACGCTCCGGCGTATTTGCTTGAATTCTCAGTGCCAATCTTGCACTATTTTCACCGCAGAGAGCGCAGAGCACGCGGAAAAGACAAGAAGATAGGGGAGAGAATATAGGAGTTAGAAAAATCAGGAATCTTTTATCCGAACTCTGTGTGCTCTGTGGTGAATATTCTTGTTCATGGACTGTTCCTTCAACGTCCACGCCGGAACAGGCGATCCAGATCGTCGAGCGATAGTTCGACCCAGGTCGGGCGGCCATGGTTGCATTGGTCGGCGCGCGGCGTCGTTTCCATTTCACGCAGCAGCGCCTCCATTTCCGCCGGCCTCAACCGGCGGCCGGCGCGCACGGCGGCGCGGCAGGCGAAGTCCGCGAGCACGCGTTCGGCGGCGCCCGTGAGCGTGCCGGCATCCGTGTCGTCGGCGGCCAGCGCCTCGGCGAGTTCGCGCACAACGGCCTCGGGAGCCAGCCCGGTCAGCAGGACGGGAACCGCACGCACCGCGATTGCGCCCGGCGCGAGACGGTCCACTTCCAGGCCGAGCCGTTCGAGCAATTCGCGTGCACCGAGCAGGCGATCGACAGCAACCGGATCGAGAGCGACCTCGACCGGCGTCAGCAGACGCTGCGCGGCGTCCCGCCCCTGCCTTTCCCATGCCTTCTTCAATCGTTCGTAGAGCACCCGCTCGTGCGCTGCGTGCATGTCCACAATCGCCAACCCACGCGCGGTTTCGGCGACCAGGTAAAGCGTGTCGATTTGTCCCAGCACACGGCCGAGCGCCCCGGGCATGACCGCGGTCGACGCCGGTTCGGCGGGCTGCGCCTCTGCACCGTGCAACGGCGGCATCGTATAGGCTGACGCTGTCTCGGCCGCTGCCATCTGGGTCCAATCGAAGTTGGCCGGAGGCCGCGCGTCTCCGGGTGCACTCGCGTGCCGATTGCGCGGCAGCGAAGGTTTGACGGCGGCCGGACCCGGCCGCGTGCCGGCGAGGGTTTCCTGCACCGCCGCACGCACGGCGGCATACACCGCGCCGCCGTCGCGAAAGCGCACTTCGTGCTTGGCGGGATGCACGTTTACGTCCACCGTTTCCGGCGGCAGTTCGAGAAACAGCAGCCACGCCGGCTTGAGCCCGTGAAAGAGCACGTCGCGATAGGCCTGCGCAATCGCATGCGCGAGCGTGCGATCACGAACCCAGCGGCCGTTGACGTAAAGATACTGCGGCTCGCCCCGCGCACCGGACGCCGTCGGCCGTTCCACCCAGCCACGGATGACGAGCGGACCCGCCTGCCTCTCGACCGGCAGCATGCGGGCGCCGAACCCGGCTCCGAGCACTGCTTCCAGCCGTTCCTCCGGCGTGCCCGGGCGGGTGTCGAGGACGGTTCGGCCGTCGTGGGTCAGGCTGAATCCGACTGCGGGATGCGCCAGAGCGATGCGCCGGACCGCCTCGGCGATGTGGGCAAACTCGGTGGCCGAACGGCGCAGAAATTTGCGCCGGCCGGGTACGGAAAAGAACAACTGCTCGACCGTGACCGTGGTTCCCGGCGGATGCGCGAGCGGCATCGGATCGCCCGCGATGCGCCCATCGGCTGCCAGCAGTTGCCACCCGCCATCGGTATCGCCAGTCCGCGAGGCGAGCGTGAGCCGGGCGACCTGGGCGATGCTCGCGAGCGCTTCGCCGCGAAAACCGAAGCTCGCGATATGTTCGAGCGTCGCCGCCGAATCGAGTTTGCTCGTGGCATGGGGCGCTACCGCCAACAGTAATTCTTCGCGCGCGATCCCGGCGCCGTTGTCGGCGACGACGAGCCGATCCACCCCGCCCGCCTCGGCCGCAACTTCGATCCGGCCGGCCCCGGCGTCGAGGCTATTCTCGATCAGCTCCTTCACCACCGAGGCCGGACGCTCGATGATTTCGCCCGCGGCGATCTGGCTGACCAGTCCGGGTTCGAGTATGCGGATCGTCACGGTGTGGCCTCCCAGGCACCAAGCACACGTTCCCCCGCGGTGGTGAGCGCCCGCGCGGACAAACTCCGCGCAGAGTCGGCGTAATCGAATTCGAGCGCAAGATCGAAAGCAAGCGCGCCATCGCCGCCGCGTTCCGGCCATTCGACCAAGATCAGCGCCGCATCGGCAGCAAGTTCGTCGAGTCCTAGCGCCTGCACTTCTTCGGGTTCCCGCAGCCGGTAAAGGTCCACATGGTAGGCCGTGCCGCGTTCGGTCGCGTACGGTTCGATCAGCGTATAGGTCGGACTCGGCACCGCTCCGCTCACGCCCAGCGCTTGCAGGACGGCGCGCGCGAAGCTGCTCTTCCCGGCTCCCAGCGGACCACGGAGCGCAACGACAAAACCGCCGGTGGGCAGCACGGCGGCAAGACTGCGCGCAGTCGCAATCGTTGCCGCCTCGTCGTCGAGAAACAGACGCAGCGTCCGGTTAGCGCTTTGCACGATTCGGTGCGGAATCAGTCGGGAGTCAAGGATTGACGAGCCCACGCAGTTCGGCGATGAGATCGCTTGCAAGCAGGCCGCGCTCGGTCGTGCCTCCCGCGCGATCGCCCGCGCTTGCGTGCAACCACACGCCGAGCCGGGCAGCGAGCGGCGGCGCGAGACCCTGAGCCAAAAGGCCGGCGATTACGCCCGTAAGTGCATCGCCCATGCCGCCGGAGGCCATGCCCGGATTGCCGCGGTCGCAAAGCCACGGCGCATCCTGGCCGGGTTCCGCGATCATGGTTCCAACGCCCTTCAAAACCGCAACGGCCTGATAACGTTCGGAGAGCCGTTTGACTGCGGCCGGGCGATCGTTCTCGATGTCGGCAATCGTAGTGTCGAGCAGGTGCGCGGCCTCGCCGGGATGCGGCGTGAGCACCCAGTTGGCGCGGATGCGCGGTTCGGCGGCCAGCAGGTTCAGGCCGTCTGCGTCCACCACCGCCGGTTTGTCCAGCGCCAGCGCAGCATGCCACAACCGTCGTCCCCACTCCGCCTGACCCAGGCCGGGCCCGAGTGCGATGACGGTGGCGCGGGAAGCAAGCGGCTCCGGCAGCTCGCCTTCGAACGTCGCATGTCCCATCAGTTCGGGGCGCGCTGCCATCAACGGACGGACATGCTCGGGCCGGGTCAACACGCTGACCAGTCCCGCGCCGGTACGCAGCGCCGCTTCTCCCGCGAGACGCACGGCGCCGCCCGTTCCGTAATCGCCGCCGACGATCAGGACGTGACCGAAGTCTCCCTTGTGGGCACCTCGACTGCGGCGCGGCAATGCCGCGGCGGCGAGCGCCGGCTCGATTCTCCACGCCGCCGGCAGCAATCCTTCCTCCACGGCAACAGGCACGCCGAGAGCTGCGAAAACGAGTTGACCGGCGAGCGCCGGCCCGGCGCCCGTAAACAACCCGAGCTTGAGCGCGATGAAGGTGACGGTGAGTTCCGCTCGGATGGTCGGGCCGGGGGCCGCGCCGGTATCGGCGAAAAGTCCGGAAGGCAGATCGAGCGCCGCGACCGGCGCGGCCGCCGCATTGATCGCGCGGATCGCTTCGGCGGCAGGTCCCTCCGGAGCGCGGCCGAGTCCGGTGCCGAACAACGCATCCACGACAACATCGGCGCCCGCCGGATTGCCCTCGCTCAGCGCCAGGATTTGCCCTCCCGCTTCGCAGTAGGCGGCCGCCGCAACCGCGGCAGGGCTGCCTTCCTGCGGCGGCTTGAGGGCGGCAACGACGACTTCACGGTTCGATCTCAGCGCAAGCCGCGCGACGACATATCCGTCGCCGCCGTTGTTGCCGCCGCCCGCATAGACGAGCCAGCGGCGAGCATCGGGCCAACGTTCGGTAATCGCTTGGTAGGCGGCCTGTCCCGCCCGCGCCATGAGCTGCACCGCCGGCAGGCCGTAATTCGCCGCCCGCCGATCCATCTCGCCCAGTTCACGGGCGCGATAAAGCCGCGCCGGAAAATTTTCCATGCGATCATTATAAGATGAGCATGTTCGCGGAACCGTCCGCAAAAATGCGGGATTCTTCGCGTTTTACGGGGCTTGCAACGCAGCTTCGCAAGTGGGCGCGCGAACTTGGTTTCGATGCGCTCGGCATCGCCGATATCGCGCTCGACGAAGCGGAAAAACGCCTCGGCAAATGGCTCGCGGATGGACGCCACGGCGAAATGGAATGGATGGCCGAGCACGGCCTGCGCCGCAGCCGCCCGAACGAATTGATACCCGGCACGCTGCGAGTGATTTCGGTGCGGATGAATTATCTCGGCACCACGCAGGGTGCGGCATTGTCGACACTCGCCGACCCCGAGCACGGCTACATCGCCCGCTATGCGCTTGGACGCGATTATCACAAGCTCTTGCGCAAGCGGCTGCAACGTCTCGCGGAACGCATGGAACAAACGGTAGGTTCGTTCGGCTACCGCGTGTTCTGCGACAGCGCGCCGGTGCTGGAAAAGCCGCTCGCCGCGAAGGCCGGGCTGGGCTGGGTGGGCAAGCACTCGCTCGTGCTCGATCGTCACGCGGGCTCGTATTTTTTTCTCGGCGAAATTTATACCGATCTGCCGCTGCCGGTGGACGAACCCGTCGGCGCACATTGTGGGAGTTGCACGCGCTGCATGGACGTGTGCCCGACGAAAGCCATCACCGCACCTTATCGGCTCGATGCGCGGCGCTGCATCGCGTATCTCACCATCGAGCACCGCGGACCGATACCCGAACCGCTGCGCCCGCTGATCGGAAACCGCGTATTCGGCTGCGACGACTGCCAGCTCGTATGTCCGTGGAATCGTCATGCGCAATTGAGCCGCGAAGCAGCGCTTGCACCCCGCGCCGCACTGCTTGCCCCGCGTCTCGTCGAACTCATGCGCTGGGACGAAACGCAGTTCCTGCGCGAGACCGAAGGCAATCCGCTGCGCCGTGTCGGCTACACGGGTTTTCTGCGCAACGTCGCAGTTGCGCTCGGCAACGCGCCGACTTCCCGGGCCACACTCTCCGCACTTGCGGCGCGCGTCTCGCATCCCTCCGCGCTGGTGCGCGAGCATGTGCACTGGGCGCTCGCCCGGCATAGCTCGGACGCGCTCCATGGGGCTCATTGAAACAGCCCTATATACTGTTGCCGTCGCTGCACGATAGCGCTTGAACGCAGGCATCCCGCCACGTGGATACCTTTCCTGTCTGGGCTTACATCGTCGTTTTGGTTCTGCTGATCCTCGGTTCCGCGTTTTTTTCGGCTTGCGAAACGGCGCTGATGCGCCTGAACCGTTACCGGCTCAAGCATCTCGCACGCGCCGGGCATCGCGGGGCGCGCATCGCCGCACGCCTGCTCGAACGTCCCGACCGGACGCTGGGCGTCATCCTGCTCGGCAACAATACGCTCAACCTCTACGCCGCCTCCGTCGCCTCGCTGCTTGCGATCAAACTGTGGGGCGACAACGCCATCGCAATCGCGACCGGCGTGCTCACTTTCGTGATCCTGATCTTCGCGGAGGTTGCGCCGAAGACCCTCGCCGCGCTCAAACCCGAACCCATTGCCTTCGGCAGCAGCTACATCTTTATCGTGCTGCTCAAGGTTTTTTATCCCGTCGTCTGGGTGCTCAACACGATTTCCAACGGACTGCTGCGCCTTTTCGGACTGCATCCGGAAGCGCCCGAAGAAGCCCACCTCAGCCGCGAGGAACTGCGCACGCTGGTACTCGAATCCTCGACCCTGCTCGCACGCCGCCAGCAGATGCTGCTCGGCGTGCTCGAACTCGAGGACGCGAAGGTCGAGGACGTGATGGTTCCGCGCAGCCGCATCGAGGGGATCGACCTCACCGAGGATTGGGATTCGATCCTCGCCAAGTTGCGCGCGAGCCGTCATGCCCATTTGCCCTTGTACCGCGAGCGCATCGAAGACATCGTCGGCATCCTGCATGTGCGCGATCTGCTGCCTCCGTTGACCGCAGGCAAGCTCGACGCCGATGGTCTGCGCGCACTGATGCGCGAAGCGCAATTCGTACCCGAGGGCACCAGCCTCGCGCGCCAATTGGTAAACTTCCAGCGCGAGGATATGCGCTGCGTGCTGGTGGTGGATGAATACGGCGAGATTCTCGGCCTGCTGACGCCCGAGGATGTGCTGCAGGAAGTGGCGGGCGGACTCGGCGAGTCCGGCGGCGAGGGCCGCGGCGACATCGTTCACGAACCCGACGGAGGTCTGCTCGTGCCCGGCTACGTGGGCGTGAGAACGCTTAACCGGCGACTCGGCTGGCGCCTGTCCGTCAGCGGACCGCGCACGCTGAACGGCCTCGTGCTGGAGAAGCTCGAAAATCTCCCGCGCAAGGGAATACGGCTGGTTCTGGGCGGACACCGGGCGGAAATTGTGGACATCCGCGCAAGTGGCATCGTGCTGGTGCGCTTCGAACCATCCGCAAGGCAAATGCAACAGACAACCCGGGAAAGCAAAACATGAAAGCACAACTGACACTGCTCACCGGCATCAAGACCACCGGCATACCGCACCTCGGCAATCTGGCCGGCGCAATCCGTCCGGCCATCGAAGCGAGCCGCGATCCGGCCATCCGTTGTTATTATTTTCTCGCTGATTATCATGCGCTCATCAACACTTGGGATCCGGCGGCGCTCGCCCGCTCGACGCTAGACATCGCCGCGGCCTGGCTTGCCTGCGGACTCGATCCCGAGCGCGTAATCTTCTATCGTCAATCCGATATTCCGGAAATCTTCGAACTCACCTGGATGCTGTCCTGTTTGAGCGCCAAGGGTTTGATGAACCGCGCCCACGCTTACAAGGCCGCGGTCGCGGAAAACGAAGCCGCCGGGCTCACGGACGATCCCGATCGCGGCATCACGCTTGGGCTTTACGATTATCCGGTGCTCATGGCCGCGGACATTCTCATGTTCAGGGCGACACACGTACCCGTCGGGCGCGACCAGCTGCAGCATCTGGAGATGACCCGCGACATTGCCGCACGCTTTAATCATCACTTCGGCGAACGCCTGATCCTGCCCGAGGCGCTGGTGCGCGAAGAAGCCGGCGTGATCGCCGGTCTCGACGGACGCAAGATGAGCAAAAGCTACGGCAACGTGATCCCGCTGTTCGGCACGCGCGAGGAACTGCGCAAGCTGATCTTCCGCATCAAGACCGACTCTACACCGCCCGAAGCACCGAAAGATACCGAAGGCTCGACGCTCTTCGATCTCTACCGGGCGTTTGCGAACCGTGCAGAGACGGCGGCACTGGCAGTGGATTACGCCCGCGGCATCGGCTGGGGCGAGGTCAAGGAACGGCTCTTCGAATACCTCGATGCACTGCTCGCGGAGCCGCGCACACATTACGCGGAACTGATCGCCAATCCGCAAGTGATTGAACAGGCATTGCGCGCAGGCGCCGCAAAGGCCCGGGCCGAGGCCGCACCCTATCTTGGGGAACTGCGCGCCGCCGTGGGATTACGACCGCTGGCTTGAAACGCGGACCGGGAAGGTTGTTGTAGCCGGATACCTGCACCAAAAAACGGTCGTGGCGATTCAGGTGCCGAGTTCGGTGCGTACCCGGATGAGTTCGGGGAAGCAGACGAGGTCAAGTACGCCGCGCAGATAGGCGACTCCCGACGAACCGCCGGTTCCCGCCTTGTGGCCGATGATCCGTTCCACGGCCTTCAGATGCCGGAAGCGCCAGCGCTGAAGATTCACCTCGACATCCATCAGCTTTTCGCACATTTCGTACTCGTCGAAGGCATTGTCGGCATCGGCGTAGATTTCACGGAATACGGCGGTCACGCCCGGATGCGCCTCGTAAGGTTCGGAGAAATCACGTTCGACGCGCTCGCGCGGAACCGCATACCCCTTGCGGGCGAGATAACGCAGGAATTCGTCGTAGATCGAGGGCGCGCGGAGAATCCCCTCCAGCCATGAATAAACCTCGGCGTCGTGCCGCTGGGAGGCAAGTATTTTGGGCTCCTTGTTGTTGAGCAGAAATTCGATCGCACGATTCTGGTAGGACTGGAAGCCCGATGCGCTCTGCAGTACGGGGCGGAATTGCTGGTATTCATAGGGCGTCAGCGTTTCGAGCACGGCCCACTCGGCGATCAACTGTTCCTGGATCAGCTTGACCCGCGCAAGCGCCTTGAAGGCCGGACGCAAAGCATCGCCGGCGACCTGGCCGCAAGCCCACTGCAATTCATGGATCGCGAGCTTCATCCACAGCTCGGCAACCTGATGCTGGATGATGAAGAGCATCTCATCGTGATGGGGAGGATCGCTGAGCAGTTCCTGCACGCCGAGCAGCCGATCCAGCTTGAGATAGCTCCCGTAGGTCAGCTTGCCGGCAAGATCGAGCTTCAGTCCGCTGTCCAGTTCGCGACGATTCATAGGCCATCTCCGGATTCCCAAGGACAATATTACAGCCCCGCCATGGGCATACCATCTGCGCGTGCGGACCGAATCGAGGCTTCCCTTATAATTCGCTTGGCTGGCCGCATGCAAGCCGGCATCTGCATTTTGACCAGGAGACGCCGCATCATGACCGTTGTCGCCCGCTTCGAGATCAATTTCGAGCAGTTGCTCGACCCCGACGGCAAGCCGACAAGCAAAAGCCTGCCGGCCTTTGCACGCGACCCAGAAGAATTGGTTCATATGTATCGGGTAATGAACCTGACTCGTACCTTCGATACCCGCGCCATCGCCCTGCAACGGACCGGGAAACTCGGCACCTACGCCTCTTGCCTCGGCCACGAGGCGGCCCATGTCGGAGTCGGCGCCGCTATGAAGCCCGAGGACGTGCTTGCCCCCTCCTACCGCGAATACGGCGCGCAATTCTGGCGCGGCGTAAAACTCGAAGATGTACTGCTTTACTGGGGCGGCAGCGAACTCGGGAACGTGTTTTCCGGCCCCGTACACGACTTTGCCTGGTGCGTCCCAATCGCGACGCAGAATCTCTACTCCGCCGGCGCCGCGCTTGCCTTCAAGTCGCGCGGCGACAAGCGCGTCGTAGTTCCCTTTGTCGGGGACGGCGGCACCTCCGAAGGCGCCTACTACGAGGCGCTGAACGTCGCCGGCGTGTGGAAACTGCCGATGGTCTTCGTGACTGTGAACAACCGGTGGGCGATCTCGGTACCGCTCGCCCAGCAGACCGGCGCCGAAACGCTTGCGCAGAAAGGCATTGCCGCCGGCATTCCCGGCGTCCAGGTGGACGGCAACGACATACTCGGCGTACGCAAGGTGGTCGGGGACGCGATCGAGCGCGCCCGCGCCGGCAACGGCCCGACCGTCGTCGAGGCGCTGACCTATCGCCTGTCCGATCACACCACGGCCGACGACGCGCGCCGCTACCGTAGCGACGAGGAAGTGCAGAGCGCGCAGGCGAAGGAACCGCTCGGACGACTGCGCAGGTACATGGAAGGACTTGGGATATGGGACGACAAGAAGGAAGCGGCGCTCATCGCCGAGTGCAAGAAAGAGGTCGAAGCCGCCGTCAAGATTTATCAGGACACGCCTCGTCAGCCAGTCACCGCCATGTTCGACTACATGTACGCGGAACTGCCCGAGGCGTTGCGCGAACAGCGCAATGCGGCCATCGCCGGCGGGGAGGAAGCTGCACATGGCTAAGATCACTTTGCTCGAAGCGGTCACCCAGGCGCTCGCCTGGGAGCTGGAGCACGACGATTCGGTGCTCGTGTTCGGCGAGGACGTCGGTGCCAACGGCGGCGTGTTCCGCGCGACCGAAGGATTGCAGAAGCGCTTCGGCGCCGAGCGTGTTTTCGATACGCCGCTCGCCGAGGCGCTGATCGCGGGACTATGCGTCGGCGCCTCCGCCCAAGGCATGAAGCCGGTCGGTGAAATCCAGTTCAGCGGTTTCATGTATCCCGCCGTGGACCAGCTCGTAAGCCATGCCTCGCGGATGCGTAACCGCACGCGCGGGCGGCTCTCCTGCCCGATGGTTCTGCGTGCGCCCTACGGCGGCGGCATCCACGCACCCGAGCATCATTCCGAAAGCATGGAAGCGCTCTACGCGCATGTGCCGGGACTGCGCGTCGTCATTCCTTCTTCGCCTAAACGTGCGTACGGTCTTCTGCTCGCTTCGATCCGCGATCCCGACCCGGTGGTCTTCCTCGAGCCAAAGCGCATCTATCGCATCACCAAGCAGGACGTGCCCGACGATGGCGAGGCGCTCCCGCTCGACACCTGCTTCGTGCTGCGCGAAGGCGGCGACGTTACGCTCGTCTCCTGGGGCGCGATGATGAACGAGACGCTCAAGGCTGCGGCCGCGCTCGCCGAGGACGGCGTCGAGGCCGACGTGATCGATCTCGCGACCATCAAGCCCTACGACTCGGAAACCATCATCGAGTCGGTCGAACGGACAGGCCGGCTCGTCGTCGTCGCCGAAGAGCCGCGCACCTGCGGCGTGGCCGCGGAGATCGCGGCCGAGGTGGCCGAAAAGGCTCTCTATTCGCTTCGCGCGCCGATCGAACGGGTCACCGGTTACGATACGGTGATGCCGCTGTTCCAGCTTGAAAATAACTACCTGCCCTCCGTTTCCCGCATCCTTGCCGCCGTGCGCCGCACGCTGGAGGCCGAATGATGAAGACTTTCGAATTGCCGGATCTGGGCGAGGGACTCGCCGATGCCGAGATCGTCACCTGGCACGTCAAGCAGGGCGACAAGATCGAAACCGGCGACAACCTGGTTTCGGTAGAGACCGCCAAGGCCGTGGTGGACGTGCCGTCCCCTTACACGGGACGCGTTGCAAAACTCCACGCCGCGGAAGGCGACGTCGTTGAGGTGCACAAACCGCTGGTGGACTTCGAGCTGGAAGGCGAAGACGGATCTGCGGCGAAAGACCAGGACGAGGCCAACGCGAAACCCGAAAAATCCACGGCCAAGACCGTCGGCGATAAAGGCAAAGCGTTCGAAGAAGTGCGCGAGGACAGCGGCACCGTCGTCGGTGCCATGCCCACCTCCGAAGACGATCTCGAAGAACGCGTCATCATCCGCAAGCGCGACCGCCGCACGGAAGGACGTCCCAAGGCGGCGCCGGCGGCACGGGCCCGCGCCAAAGCCCTCGGCGTGGAACTTGCCGAGGTCGAGGCCACGGGTCATCGCGGCCAGATCACGCCCGGCGACGTCGAGCGCCACGCGACCGACAAGCCTGCGGCCGCGGTGCCGGCTCCACAATCAGCCGCCGCACCGCGCAAACCGGCCGCCTACGGAAAGGCCGAACCCTTGCGCGGCCCGCGCCGCACCATGGCACAGACCATGAGCGTATCGCGCGATGCAGTGATGCCGACCAGCCTCTTCGACGATGCCGACATCCACGGCTGGCAACCGGGCCAGGACATCACCGTGCGCCTGATCCGGGCGCTGGTCGCGGGCTGCCGTGCCGAACCCATTCTCAATGCCTGGTTCGACGGCGAAGGCATGACCCGAACCGTGTTGAAGCAAGTGGATCTCGCCCTCGCCGTGGACACCCCCGATGGACTCATCGTCCCGGTCATCCGAGGGGTCGAATCGCTGGGCGGCGAGGTGCTGCGGCATGAACTCGACCGCATCAAGCGAGCGACCCGCGAGCGCAGCGTCAGTCCGCAGGACATGCAGAACCCGACCATCACGTTGTCCAACTTCGGGATGATGGCCGGGCGCTACGCCAGTCCCGTCATCGTGCCTCCGCAGGTGGCGATCATCGGCACCGGCGGCATCCGTCACGACGTCGTCGCCGTGCTCGGGGGCATCGAGGTGCATCGGCGCATTCCGCTCTCGCTCAGCTTCGATCACCGCTGCGCGACCGGAGGCGAAGCCTGCCGCTTCCTCGCGGCCATGATCAAAGATTTGGAGCGCGCGGTTTAGGAACGAGTCTGGAACCAAAACCTGTCTCATAATCCCGCGCGAACCGCGTTACCGGCTGAAATACACGGATGCGAGGCACGCCGCTCAGGACAGTACTTGCTGTACGGCCAAGCGGCGCAACGACGCAGCCGCGCATTTCGGCCGTAACCCTTCGGGGACCGGGCGATTTGGGCCCAGGGCTTTATTGCGCCTCGCTCAGGTACGGCAAATACATCACGCTCGGCGCGCCGCGCCCTGAACCCAAAGCGCCGCGGTCGCGGCCGCGGCCGCGGGGGATTATGAGATAGGTTCTAAACGCGGCGTTACAATAATTCGACTCGCTTCTTCGACAGGCATTCTTCCAGATGGCGGCCAAAAAAACAGATGTCCAGCAACGAAATGACATTTTCATCAAGATTCTGGCCGCTGCGCGGGCCCGCAAAAGCGGCCACGATTCCGCCCTTCTCAAGGGGTTTCTGCAAGCCTATTACGCCGGAGTAAACACCGAGGATCTGCGCGAATACGCGCCCGCCAATCTCGCGGGCGCCGCCCTTTCCCATTTGCAGATCGGGGAACCCCGTCGCGGGCGGGACTTCGCCGTTCGCGTCTTCAACCCGCGCCAGAAGGAAGAGGGTTGGAGTTCGGCCCATACTCTCTTCGAAACTGTCGCACCCGACATGCCGTTTCTGGTCGATTCGGTGACCATGGTGGCGGAGAAACACCGGCTCGCCGTGCACCAGACCATCCACCCCGTGCTCTCTGTGCGTCGCGACGACAGCGGCAAGATAGAGGCGATCGGACCACGCGGCAGCCTCGACGGCGGACAAGACGAATCGTTCATACATCTGGAGGTGGATCACAGTTCGGGCGGCGAGCGGCTCGAACGGATGGCTCAAGATCTCGAACATGCGCTCGCCGATACCTCGGCCGCCGTTACCGACTGGACTGCGTTGCGCAATGCGGCCGAAGCGCTCGCCTACGAAATGGATCCCGAAAAATCGCCGCTCGAACCCGAGGAACTCGAAGAAGGGCGACACTTCCTGCACTGGCTGGTGGACACCCACTTCACCTTTCTCGGCTATCGCGAATACCGACTCGAACGCGAGGGCCAAAAGGAGGTGCTGCACGCGGTTCCGGGCAGCGGACTCGGCATCTTGCGCGAGGACGGTGCGCAGAGCAGCCAACCACTCGTACTGCTGCGCGAAGCCCGCAAACGCGCACTGACCAAGGAACTTGTGATCATCTCGAAGGCGAATTCGCGCTCCACCGTGCATCGCCCCTCCTATCTGGACTATATCGGCTTCAAGCTTTTCGACGAACATGGCGAGGTGTTCGGCGAGGCGCGTTTTCTGGGGCTTTTCACCTCGTCGGTTTACAGCCACAGTCCGCGCGAAATCCCCATCGTCCGGCACAAACTCCGACGGGTTCTCGCACACTCGCAGCTCGCACCAAACAGCCACGCCGGCAAGGGGCTGGTACACGCGCTGGAAACTCTGCCGCGCGACGAACTGTTCCAGGCCAGCGAAGACGAATTGTTCGAGCTTGCAACCGGCATCCTCGACATCCAGGAACGTCTGCAGGTGCGGCTGTTCATCCGTCGCGACGCCTTCGGGCGATTTTATTCGTGCCTGATCTACTCCCCACGCGAACGCTACAATTCGGACGTGCGCGAGCGGATGCAGGCAATTCTCGCCGAGACGCTCAACGGACGCGAGATCGAATCGTTCGTGCAGATGGGCGAATCGCAGCTTGCCCGCGTTCATTTTATTGTGCATACAAAGGCGTGGCAACGTGCGCGCATCAGCCACAAGAGCCTGGAGCGTGCGCTATCGGAGGCGACCCGGACCTGGGATGATCGCCTGCGCGCGGCATTGCTGAGGCGTTACGACGAAGAACGCGGCGTGGCTCTGTTCGAGCGCTGGGGCGGGCATTTCCCGCTCGCCTATCAGGAAGACACGGCGCCGGAAGACGCTCTGCACGACATCCGTCTGCTGCAACGTCTGGGCGAATCCCGACCGCTGGAACTCAAGCTTTATTGCGGCCGCGACGATGCCCAGGGCGTGCTGCGCATGAAAGTTTTCTGTCTCGAACAGCCGCTTATCGCCTCCGACATCCTGCCGCTGCTCGAAAACATGGGACTCAAGATCATCTCCGAGCGGCCCTACGAGATCGAGCTCGGCGACGCCTCGATCTACTGGACACACGACTTCTACACGCTGGTACGCTCTGGTACCACGCCCGATCCCGCCGAAATCGGTCCGCGTTTTCGCGAAGCGTTCCTCACACTGTGGAACGGACAGGCCGAAAACGACAGCCTCAACGGCCTGATCCTGAGCGCGGGACTCGACTGGCGCCAGGTGCGTCTCATTCGTGCCTATGCGAAATACCTGCTGCAAACCGGCATGCCCTTCGGCGAAGGCTATCTCGAAGGAGCAATCGCCGCACGTCCCGAAGTGGCGCGGGCACTGGTCGCCTATTTCGAAGCCCGTTTCGATCCCGAGCTCGACGGCAAGGAACGCGAGGAAGGATCGCAGCGAACCGGCGAGACGCTCGACAAGACGCTGGACGATCTCAGCAGTCAGGACGAGGATCGTATCCTCCGCGGCATGGCGGCAACGATGCGCTCGACGCTGCGCACCAATCATTTTTACCGCGATGCGCACGGATACCCCCGTCACTTTCTTTCCTTCAAACTCAATTCAGCGGACGTGCCGGAACTCCCGCTGCCGCGGCCGCTGTTCGAGATCTTCGTGTACGCGCCCCACGTCGAAGGCATCCATTTGCGCGGCGGCAAGGTGGCCCGCGGCGGCATCCGCTGGTCGGACAGACGCGCCGACTTCCGCACCGAAGTGCTCGGCCTGATGAAGGCGCAGATGGTCAAGAATACGGTCATCGTTCCGGTCGGCTGCAAGGGCGGCTTCTTCGTCAAGCAGTTGCCCACGCGCGGCGATCGCGACACGGTGCTCACGGAGGTGAAACGCTGCTACCGGGATTTCATTCGCGGACTGCTGGATCTCACCGACAATCTGAACGGTAACCGGGTGATCCCGCCGGCGCGGGTCGTGCGCTACGACGAAGACGATCCCTATCTCGTCGTCGCCGCCGACAAGGGCACCGCAACCTTCTCCGATCTTGCCAACGAGATCGCAGCGGATTACGACTTCTGGCTCGGCGACGCATTCGCCTCAGGCGGTTCCGTCGGCTACGACCACAAAAAACTCGGGATCACGGCGAAGGGCACTTGGGAATCGGTCAAACGGCTCTTTCGCGAGATGGGAGTAAACCCGGAAACCCAGCAAATTACCGCCGTCGGCATCGGCGACATGTCCGGCGACGTGTTCGGCAACGGCATGCTGCGCTCGCGCAAGTTGTGTCTGCGCGCCGCCTTTAACCACCAGCATATTTTTATCGACCCTAATCCCGACCCGCAAGCCAGCTACAAGGAACGCGTGCGCCTGTTCGATCTGCCGCGCTCGGGCTGGAACGACTACGACGTCAAGAAAATATCCCAGGGCGGCGGCATCTACGAACGTTCGGCAAAAACAATTCGTTTGAGCAAGGAGGCGCAACAGGCGCTCGCGGTCGAGAGCGCGAGTCTGACTCCGCAACAGCTTGTCCAGGCCATACTCAAGGCTCCGGTAGATCTGTTCTGGAACGGCGGCATCGGCACCTATGTCAAGGCGAGCAGGGAAAGCCAAGCCGACGTCGGCGACCGCAGCAACGACGCGGTGCGCGTAAACGGACGCGATCTGCGCTGCAAGGTCGTCGGGGAAGGCGGCAATCTCGGTTTCACCCAACTTGGACGCATCGAATTCGCCCGCAACGGCGGACGAATCACAACCGACTTCATAGACAATTCCGCCGGCGTGGACTGCTCCGATCACGAAGTCAACATAAAGATATTGTTGAATGTCGTGCGACAGCATCGCAGCCTTCCCGAGGAAGAGCGCCGCGAACTCCTGGTGAGCATGACCGAGGAAGTCGAGCAGCTCGTTCTGCGTGATAATTACCTGCAAAGCCTCGCGCTTTCGGTAGCCGAAACCCAGTCGAAAACGCGGCTCAACGAACATGCGCATCTGATTCGGATGCTCGAACGGCAAGGCACGCTCAACCGGCAGATCGAATATCTGCCGGGAGACGATGAAATGACCGAACGACAGGCAAGCGGAACGGGGCTGACGCGCCCGGAACTGGCCGTGCTCCTCGCCTACGGCAAGATAGCCGTTTACAACGCGCTCGACGAAGGCCCGCTCGCCGAAGATTCGTACCTGCGCCGCGAATTAATCGATTATTTCCCTTCGCAACTGCGCGAACGCTACGCAAAGCTCATGCCCAAGCACCGCCTGCAGGCCGACATCATCGCAACCGCCATCACCAACAGCATGGTCAACCGGATGGGGCCAAACTTTCCGCTCCGGGTCAAGGAAGACACCGGCGCCAGCATGAACGAAATCGCTCGCGCCTATACGGTCGCGCGCGAGTCCCTGGAAATGCTCGCACTGTGGCGCGGACTCGAAGCGCCCGGACCCGATCTGCCCGGACAGGTTCAGAGTTCCATCATCGTGGCCACCGGTCTCTTGGTAAGCCATGCCACACGCTGGATAATCAAGCACGGTTACGGTGCTGCGGAGATCGGCGAAACGGTCGAATCGTTCGGCAAGGTGACGCGCGAACTGAATGAACAACTACCCGCCATTCTGCCCGAGGAGTTGGCGGAACGCTACGAAAAAACACGGACGGAATACGCCGGTCTGGGCCTCACCGAAGAGCTTGCCCGCCGGGTGGCAGCGCTGCCGGCCCTTTATGCAACGTTCGATATCGCCGAGGCCGGCAAGGCAAGCGGCTTCGGCGTGGCCGAAGCGGGTCGCGCCTATTTTCGGCTGGGAGCCGCCTTGGGACTTGACTGGCTGCGCACACAGGTGGACAATTTACCGGCGGACGATCATTGGAAATCGCTCGCCTGCGCCACGTTGCGCGAAGGACTCTACGCCCGACAGCGGCTGCTCACGATCGAAGCTCTTAAAGCAAAACCCCACACCGGTTCCGCCGAAAAACAGATCGATGCCTGGCTCGAGCGCGAGGCCGCGAGCGTCGAGCGATTCCGCTCGATAATTAGCGAGATTCGTGCAACCAACCAGATCGAGTTCGCCTCCATGTCGGTCGCACTCCAGGAAACGCATTCGCTCGCCCGCGGCGGCCGCCTCGCGACCAATCCCGCCTGAGGGGACATCCTGCGCGACGCGGGCAGGTCGTGGAAACGGAATTCTGGTTGCAACGCTGGCGCGAGGGTCGCATTGGCTGGCATCATGAGGACGTGATGCCGCTGCTGGTGAAACACTGGCAAACGCTTGAAGTGCCCGAGGACGCGCGGGTGCTGGTTCCCTTGTGCGGAAAGTCACTCGACATGCCCTGGCTCGCGCAACAAGGTTTGCGAGTGCTCGGCGTAGAGCTATCGCCGCTGGCTATCGAACAATTCTTTGCCGAACATCGTCTGTCTCCGCACGCATACGAGGCGTTGGACGGCACACACTTTACCGCGGACGGCATCGAGATCATCAATGGCGACGTGTTCGGCGTTCCGGCCGAAACGCTCGCGTCATGTGCGGCAGTCTACGATCGGGCCGCGCTGATCGCTCTCCCCGCGACAATGCGTGAGCGCTACGCATACGAGGTATATGGCAAATTGCCTCGCGGCTGTCGCGGGCTGATGATCACCCTCGAATACCCGCCGGGCGAAAGGGAGGGTCCGCCATTTTCCGCCGGCGAGGCGGAAATCCATCGTCTCTTCAGTGCAGAATGGGATATCAACCGGCTCGAACGTCGCGACATCCTCGCATCGCAACCCTCGTTTGCGGAACAAGGCGTGACGGCGCTCCATACTGCGGTGTATCGGCTCCAGCGGCTCACCGGTTGAACACGCCTGTTACAGGTCAGTAACCGATTACTTCGCCGTCCTTGCGCATCTCGCTGGCGCCCCAGTACACGTGCTGTACGGGATCCCACTGGATTGCCTCGTAGCCGCCGAACGCACCGGTACCGGGTCTGACGAGATCAACCTTGTAGCCGCGCTTTTGGAGTTCGGCCGCGATGCCGGGATCGAAGCCCGATTCCATCTCCACGGTGCCGATGCCCTGCGACGGCAGGCCGGTCGGGGTGGCATTGCCAAAATGATGCCAGCGTGCGGCATCACCGGCTTCCTGCACGTTCATGCCGAAGTCGATCATGTTGACCAGCACCTGCACCTGACCCTGCGGCTGCATGTCGCCGCCCATTACGCCGAATGCCATCCACGGCTGGCCGTTCTTCATCACGAAGGCGGGAATCAACGTGTGAAAGGGTCGCTTACCCGGCGCATATACGTTCGCATCGCCGGCGTGCAGCGAATACAACGCACCACGATCCTGGAACATGAAGCCCAGCCCATCGGGCACCAGGCCCGAGCCCATGCCGGCGTAATTGGACTGAATCATCGAGACCATCATGCCGTTGTCGTCGGCGGTTTCGAAATCGGTGGTGTCGCCTTGGAACAGGCGCGGATCGCCGGGGCCTATGTTCGGGTTGGCATGATTCAGGTTGATCAGCTTGCGGCGCTGGTCGGCGTATTTCTCCGAAAGCAGGCCTTTCATCGGCACGTTGTAGAAACGCGGATCCGCATAATACTTCGCGAGATCCGCGTAGGCCAGCCGCTTGGCCTCGATCTCAACGGTCAGTGTGTCGGCGCTTCCCACACCCATCTTCTTCAGGTCGAAGCCCTTCAGCAGATTCAACATCTCCAGCGTGGCGAAACCCTGCCCGTTCGGCGGTAGTTCATACACGTCGTAGCCGCGGTAGTTCACCGATTGCGGCGTCACCCACTCGCCGTGATAATCGGCAAAGTCCGAGTAGCGCAGATCGCCGCCGATGCGCTGGAAATAGTCGGCCATCGTATGCGCGATATTGCCCTTGTAGAACGCATCGCGGCCGCCCTGCGCGATCATGGTCAGCGTGTGCGCGAGATCGGGATTGCGGAATACCTCGCCCTGGTACGGAGTGTGGCCGTCTATCAGGTAAAGTTTCTTCGCGTTGGCGAATTCCTCGATCAACCCCCGGTTCTTCTCGAACGCGGCGAAGTTGCCCTTCCAATATTTGGCGACAATTTCCGTCACCGGAAAACCATTTTGCGCGTAATAGATTGCCGGCGCGAGGTCTTCGCTCATTGGCAGTTTGCCGAATTTCTGGTGCAGCGCGAACCAGGCGTCCACCACGCCAGGCACCGTAACCGGCAACGAGCCGAACAACGGAATCTGATCCGACGGCTTCATGCCCGCCTTTTCATAAGCGGCCTTGACCTCCGCCTGCATCTTCGCCAGATCGCGGCCCTTCGCGGATGGGCCGGACCCGTTGTAACCGTAGAGCTTGTGCGTCTTGGGATCCCACACGATGGCGAAGCAGTCGCCGCCGAGGCCGTTCAGGACCGGCTGCATCAGGCCGAGCACCGCGTTGGCGGCGATCGCGGCATCCACGGCGCTGCCGCCCTTTTGCAGTATCTCGACGGCGGCCAGCGACGCCAGCGGCTGTTCGGTCGCCGCCATGCCGTGCTGCGCCAACACCGGCGAGCGCGTCGCCCACGGCAGGCCTGCATAACGGTCACCGCGGCTGATACCGGCAGCATAGGCGCTCGACAGGCCGACCAATCCTGCCAGCAGCACAAAAAATGCGAAGGTCGCGGCAGCCGCTCCCCATCGGAAGAGAGATCCAGGACCCTCTGAACTACAAACGGCACCGTTCATCGCTTCCACCTCGCGCAATAGGAAACGTCAAGTATGGTAGCACCGGCAAGCGAGCACCGGCGTCGCCTCCAACAGCCGTACCTCACGGCGAGGTACGAAATAACGTCAGGGCGTCTGTTCGGAAATCTGCGCAGTGAGGTTGCAGGGAATGCCGCCGGGATGCATGGCGATGTTCACGATCACGACGACGCCCACGTTCTTCGCGGGCACGCCCGCAACACAGCTCGAAAAGTTGTCGGTCTCGCCGTCCTTCCAGAAACGCAGATCGTAACCGGGCCGCTTCGGCACCACGATCCATGCATAGGCCTGACGCCTTGCGCCGACCTCGGCGTTACCCGCCGGCACCGGATCGAGCGGCACGTGCGTCAAGCGTCTCGCAAGCAGCATCGCCTGCGTAAGAACCGGCGGCACGGTCCTGCCTTCTACCTTCCCGTTGCCGAGATACGCACCGACATAGCGCACCATGTCGTGCGCGTTGGAACGCAGCGATCCCGCCGGGCCCCACGGCACCCACGGCCACGGCGACTCCTCTTCCACGTACTGGCCGTTCACGACGTGGTAGCCTGTCGCCATCCGCGTCGCCACTTCGCAGGCCGCGGGCATGGCCGCAACGTTGGGATTCGTGCAGCCCATTCCGAGCGGCCGCAGGATCGGGCCGCCGATCCACTCGGCGAAACTCGCTCGAAAGGCATCGGGATCGTCGAAGTCGGTATAACCGTCGAAGGACATCAGGACCTGCCCGATCAGGCCGTAGCTCGAATTCGAATACACGTCGGGCGCAGGCAGTCCGCCCGGCGGCGCAGGCCAGCGGTCGAATGCCGTGATGAAGTCCGCCTGCGTATATGACGCCGCATTTTCAAACTGATAATTGGGCGGATCGTCGAACAAACCGCCGGTAAAAGTGGCGAGCTGGAAATAGGTGAGCGCCTGCATGCCGGGCGTGAACACCAGGCACAGGTTCGTACCCTGACTGACGACGCACGGAATCTGCGACACGTCAACGGGTGAGTACACGTTCAGGTAATCCACCAGTTGATGCAGCGCCAGCATCGTCGCCGTAAACGTCTTCGTGTTGGAGCCCATCTCCCATATCGTCTGTAACGTCGGGGCATCCTGTTCGCCGAGCTTGGTCGTCCCGTAGCCATAAAAGCATGGCTTGCCGTCGAGGAACACGCCGACGATCATGCCCACCGCCTGCGCGGCCGAGGCCGGGCCGCCTGCATAGACATAAGGCGTGACCGCCGTATCCACGATGCTCTTTTCGGTTTGGCAGGTGGGCGGCGTCTGTCCCACTGCAGACGTAGAAACGACGGCAAGCGCCGACATCAGGAAAAAGGCAACAACAAAAAACGGCTTCACGGCAATCCTCTGGTGAGCGGCGAACGGAGCCCGGTAGCGCGAATAATATCCGATAATCACCCGCCTTTCCCGCTGGCAGGCACTCGTACCGCAGCTGATCTTTTGTCTATTTCGCTCGAACGGTGGGCCGCAGAGGTCTTGATCCGCATCAATTGCCCGCCATGCCACCGGAGCTATAATCGATTAACTTCAACCTTCGCCCGGGCCAGCTTTCCCTTGGTTAGAAGGTGACGGAAGAAGCACGATCAACCCATGCCATGAGGAACACATCATGAATACGAAACTACCCCTTATATTCGCGGCCGCCACACTCGCCGGCGCATTCGCGGTTCCCGCCGCGGCCGGCACAAACACCGCTCACACGTCGGCCACGGTGACCTATGTCGCCCATCTCGCGCCGATGAACACCTCGGTCACCAAAAGCAAGACGACCGGCGTCGCCCGTTTCACGGTCAGCGGCAACAATCTCGTGATCGACATCAAGGTCAAGGGCGCACCGCCGAACATCGTCCACTGGCAACACTTCCACGGATTTCAAAACGGCCAGGATGCGGTTTGCGCAACGAAGTCGGCCGATGTAAACGGCGATGGAATCGTCGACCTGATCGAGACGGAGCCCGCATCCGGCACGACCATGGTTCCGTTCGACACCGCACCGGCCGCAATGGATGTCGCCCACGGTACCTATCCGAAGGCGTCGGCGGACGGTTCCTACACCTACCATCAGGTCGTACCGCTGAAAGACTTGTCGGCTGCCTTCGCCAAGGCGTTCGACGGGCAGAAACTCGATCTGGACAAGCGCGTCGTGTACATCCATGGCGTGCCGGCCGGCACCAAACTCCCGTCAACGGTGAAATCGCTCGGACCGATCCCCGCTCAGGTCACGTTGCCGATCGCCTGCGGAAAAATCGAGCGCGTCAACCAGTAATGGAGTAATGAATTAGCGCTACGCGGCAGCCTCGCCGCGGTAGGAAACATGGGTGACGTAGGCAGCCTGTCAAGCCGCGTCATCATGTCCTGCATGTCCGTGGCGAGCGCGTCGCCCAGAAAAAAAGCGGAACCGATAATCCGGTTAACGCCAATCCGCGCGACGCATCGTCGGGATGAGAGCGATACCCGTTAATCGACTTTAGCCCCCTTCGAAGCGGCTGACTTATTGTGCTTCAGTGACAGCCGAGAGATGGTACGCAACGCTTTCTCCTTCGATTGAAATGTAACCCTGCTTCTCGAGCGCCACGACCAATTCCCTCAGCTCGGATTCGGACAGCCCGTTTTGAAACAGGCAGTTGATGGTATTTGCGAGGGTTTTGACTTTTCTCGGACGAGCCGAACCGCGTCCCGCAAGATTCCGGGTCACGGCTTCGATTTTCTCGGCGTTCGTTTTTGCATTTGAGAGTTTCAGAATTGGAACTTCGGAAATATCCTTGCTGCGCTGAACGAGTATTCCCTTCTTTTTGGCGTATTGAATCAGCGGATCGAACCCGGTGTCTTTCGAAATAATATGAAAGTACGCATTCGCATCGGCTTTCGACAGCTCGCCAATGGTAAACGCAATATGAAAGTCCAGCGCATTCGAGCCGCTGTGCGAGATCTGGATATATTCTGCGTCGGTGCCCAACTTCTGAAGTTCTTTCGCGAACTCGACAGGCACCTTCGTCTGATTGGGTCCCAGAAACACGAGAACCTTGAACGGAACTCCGTTCAGCAGCGTCAGGCTCTTGGGCTGCACATTTTCGTAATCGAGCAGCAGGTAATTAGTCTTCAAGTCGTTCCCCTCCCCTACTTGATGTTAAGTTAATACGTCAAAAATTTCATCTCCGTGCGCTCGGACCGATTTGTCAGATGTTGGCAAGGCTCTCGAACATTCAATCGGGAACGACGGTGTCAGCGGCTACACTGCGTGATCGACGAAGGGGCATGGCGATTGCGGCTCCGACGATGAGCGCGACGACGAGAATCGCGATCGAGGTCGCGAGTGATGGTTTGATGACCATGACAAGGACGATGCCGAGCGCGAGTATCGTGCTTCCCCAGGACGCGCTGCGCATGAGTGGATCGTGGACCAGCCGGGCGAGTTTCGGATTTACGGGTCCGTCGCCAGTCGCTGCGAGGAAACGCATGATCCGGCGGTGACGGCTTCCGATAATCAGCGGACCATTGATCACCAGCACGAATACGCCGGCCAGGCTGGCGTCTATCCATCCGGCGTTCCACGGCCACGCAGCCTGAACCATGTAGATGCCGCTTCCGACCAGGACAACGATGGCGATCGGAAAAGTCATCGCCACCTTTTCCGTCAGACCGGCCCAGCTTTGCACCTCGGCGACCGTGCGCGCGGCTCCCATGCGCGACTCGGCGAAGTGCGTCAGCGCGGACGCGGCGAACGCGGCAATCAGCGCACAGAAATGAATAAAAAGGACAAACCCGTAAGCACTCATCGTTTCCCTCCCCGGCCGATTGGTCTCCGAGCCCCCGGAAGCAAGTCAAGTCGGGGCAAATCTATCACAAACTCCGAACCTGGTCCGCGGCTGCGGTTATCGGCGATTCCTGCGTCCTCTTCGTCAATCGCGGTCCGGCGCGCCGAGTGGGAAGAACGAGCGGTAGGGCCGCGCTTCATCCACGGCTCTTGCGAAGGAAGGCCGGGCGAGCAACCGTCGGCGATAGGCATGCACGTTTGGAAATGCTTCGCCGATGCGGTGAGACCAGTCGGCGTAAAACAACGAGGGCGCAGCAGCGCAGTCGGCAAGGCTGAAAGCGTCTCCCGCCGCCCACTCGCGACCGTTCATTGTGTGGTCGAGCCAGCGGTAAGCCGTGTCGAGCATTGCCCGTGCTTCTGCGATACCCTGGCGGTCGCGATTCTCTGCCGAGCGGATGCGGTCGGATACGATCTTCTGCATCGGCGCCATGATGTAATTGTCGAAGAAACGGTCCATCATCCGCACATCGAGGGCAGCGCGCGGCTCCTCGGGAATCAGCCGAACCGGTCCCGGATGATGAAGCCCCAAATATTCGATGATGATGCTCGATTCCACCACAGTGCGGACGCCGTCCACGAGCACGGGCATGCGCTTGAACGGCCAAAGTGCTTCATGTTCAGCGGCCGTCTGTTTATCGTCCGGCGCGAGCATGCGAAACTCGAACGGGATGTCGTTCTCGTAAAACGCGATCAACACCTTCTGGCAGTAAGAAGAAAAGGGATGGGCATAGAGCTTCATGGACATCGTCAACTCCGTTTGCCAAGAAAACGAATATTAGCCGGTTGCCGCGATGCGCCAACGGCAAATCAGCGCACCGAGCGTCAACGCCAACGGCAGCGCCGCCATCACCGGGCTGCCGGACCACACGAGCAGGCCGGAGATCAGTGCGCCCAGGAAATAGGCGCCGAACATACCGATCTGCCTTTTCGTGTCCCGGTCCAGGTAGTGCGGCCGACGCAACAGCGTCTCCGTCGCCGCACCGACGATCGAACTGAGAGTGCTCGTAAAGACGATGGTATTGACGCCGGGCCGGTTATCCAGTCGAGCCACCATGCCCTGCATGCCCATGGTGAACGCTGCCAGCAGGATCAAGCCGTCGCGTCGGAAACCTTCAAACGGTTGCGCGGAGAACAGCCAGAGCAACAGAAAACCGGCGAGCAGCAGTGCTTCCACGGCGAGAAACCGATGGGCGGCATGGGGCGAGGAACGGCCGCCGGGCCAGAGGCTGAGCACCGCGGTAGTTGCCGCCGCGCCGCAGCAAAAGGCACCAAAGGCAAGCAGGAAGGGAATGGCGCCGTTCCACCTCCCCTGCCCCAACGCCAGGCCGAGCAGCGCGGTGTTGCCGGTCATCGCCGAGGGCAGCACGTTGCCGAGATGTGTGAACGCCAGCACGTCGAGACTGCCGGCGGTCGAAGCCATCAAGGCAAGCCCCCAATCCCGCGCGTCCACGTACCATTTTTCCGCCTGAATGGAATGCACGTGCTTCACCCGCGATCACAAAAGTGCATCGTCGGCGCCTGAACTGAAGGTCACATTAAAAATACGGTTCATCGACCAGCCGTTGCGACAGCCACCAGACGTTTCCGCAGGGATCGGTTACGCCTCCTTGACGGTCGCCGTAGGGCATGTCGCCAACCTCCATTTCGAGCACGGCTCCGTTTTTAATTGCCCTATCCATTGCGGTATCCGCGTTCTCGACGTACAAATAGTAGGCGCTGTGCATACCCTTGTACTGTTCCGGGGCTTCGCTGACCATCAAAGTGGATGTGCCGATACGGACCTGTGCGTTTGCGATTCTCCCATCAGGGCGCATGCTCCGGCCGATTTCCTGACCGCCAAATGCGGCTTCCAGAAACTTGATGGAACGCTCCGCCTCGCGCACGAAGAAATACGGCGTTACGGTATTAAAACCATTCGGAATATACACGACAGAATCTCCTTGCTGTAAGCGCTAATGTTCGCGATAAGCCGCCTACGCAAGCGGCAGTCGGAATCTATTGGCTTTCACCGAAGTACAACGTATGCCCCTGATCGTCTTTGATGACGAACTCGCGCGTTCCCCACACAGTCTCGTGCACATCCTTCACAAGGCGCACCTCGTTTTTCTTCAAGGCTTCTACCGCGGCCGACGCATCGTCTGTTTCAAAATAAAGGTGGAAGTGCCCGCCCTTGTCCACAAACTCGATCGAAGGATCCTTCTCGTCCACGAGCTTGAGGTGAAAGATCTGACTGCCTGCCCGAATGCCCGCGTAGAAATCCTGATACTGGAATTCCAGCGTCAAGCCCAGCTTTGTGGTGTAAAAACGTATCGACTCGGTGAGATCCGTAGTCCGTAGCTGCGCAATTACGTTTGATATCTGCATCTTGCCTCCCATTAGTTGCTAACGCTTAAGTTACACGCCACAATGCGTAACCCATGTCCTCAGACGCTTTGTTACCTATTGAGATGCCACCCAATCCTGAGAAGGGCAGCCATGACGCGCTTGGCCTTCGTCGAAGGCCAGTTGGTCATGCTGCCGTGGGAAGGGAAAAGCGAATATTCAGGGCTCGGGCCTCGCCATGCTCAAGCTGCTCGGCCAATACGCGAAGAGCCAAGGCCTCAGCCTTAGCCATGGCCTCCTCCGAAGATGCACCGTAAGCCAAAACGCCAGGCAATTCGGGCACTTCGGCCAGCCAGCGACCGTCGCCCTCCTGTTCGATCTCAAGACTGTAGTTCATGACGGTTTCTCCTCAACTCAAGTCTGGCGCAGAAGCTCGATCCGGGTCTATCGCGGTTGCGATTTGAGCGGCACCCCGCTTGGCCCCCATGAGAGTTCGGGCGGGCAGAAGGCACTGCGCTACATGCTGCGGCCAGTATAAGCGAAGGCGGGGCGGACTCTCATCGGGCCAACCAACGGGGCGCGACCGCCTTCAGCGGCGGCGCAACCGCCCGCCTGTGTGAATAGTCAAGCATGTTCGGTCGCAAGCACCAATCGTGGCATCGGGTAAACCTCAAAGTTGAATCCGGCATTTGCAACGATCGCCGGATCACCTGCACCAAGAGTATTCGCATCTGCACCTTCCTTGAGCCGAAGGATACTGATGCCGTAGGACCCTTTGGGATCTGCTACAGGACCAAACGCAATAACCAGGCCCTGGCTCATTAAGCCGCCCCAATAGACGACGTGTTCCTGCATAAGTTTTCGCTCGTCGGGTGTTATATCCGCGGGAAAACTTGGCCTCGGAGAGTTGAGCTTGTAGAGAAAGTAATTCATATAAGTCTCCAGTTGCGAATTGCTTCCATAACGCCTAACGGAACCAGGTTAACCAGCGCGTGCGGTTGAATGCGTGGTCAGGCCACGCGCAATCGGGCCATGACTGACAGATTCACTTTATCTTTACGACGACTTTTCCCTTGGCTCGGCCCGCCTCGAGATACGCAAGCGCTTCCTTCGCTTGATCGAACGGAAAGACCCTGTCGATCACCGGCCGGATGCTCGCCCGATCGAGAAGCTCGCCGATCTCTGCGAGTTGGCTACCGTTTGGATTCAACAGCAGGAATGAATACTCGGCGCCTCGTTTCCTGGCCAGACGATGCACCTTACGGCTCAGAAACCAGAGCACGAACACCATGAGAAAGTTCATGCCTCGCCTCCGGCCGAACGCGGCATCGGGCGGTCCGACGATCGAAACGACGACGCTCTTGGGCCTGAGAATCCGGAAGGATTTCTCAAGCGATTCGCCTCCGAGGGTGTCCAGGACGACATCGTAATCCCGCAGCACGTCCTCGAATTTCTGCTTCCGGTAATCGATTACTTCATTGGCTCCCAGGCTCCGCACCAAATCCACGTTGTCCGTACTGGTCGTCGTCGCCACCTCGGCTCCAAGGTACTTCGCGAACTGGATCGCGAACGTCCCGATGCCTCCAGAGCCTGCGGGGATGAATACCTTTTGCCCGGGTTTGAGGTGTGCATGCTCCTTCAGCGTTTGCCACGCCGTCAGCCCGACCATCGGGACGGAAGCCGCTTGCACGAAATCCAGATGCGCCGGCTTCGGCGCGGCGGCATTCTCGACTACCACCGCAAGCTCGGCGAGAGCGCCCATGCGTAGCCCGTCGATGCTGGCAAATACGGCATCGCCCGGCTTGAAGCGCGTGACACTACGACCCACCTCCACCACCACACCCGCCAAATCGCTGCCCAGCGTCGCGGGTAATCGAAACCGGAGGATGGGCTTCATCTTTCCGCTTCGGATCTTGTTGTCGACCGGATTCAAGCCGGCCGCATGAACCTGAACGAGAATTTCGTCCGGCTTGGGCACAGGCCGAGGAATGTCGGCGAACGCGACCTGATCCAATCCCCCATAACGTTTGAAGATAAGTGCTTTCATGCTTCCGGTATCGAGAAAAACCTTGGTGTCGGACCTTGCATTTCACACATCATACAAATTGTGATATTTGACCCCAAAACCCCTCTCATCGAGTCAACCAAGAAGACGTAGCCGCGAAATGGTATCCGCTCGAACATGTGCCAATGCGAGACCTGACCCCGAATCTGGTCACAATTGGATTAGTATGAATAATTCAAGGCTACTATGGCAATAAATAGTCCCAGAAAAGTAATACCAAAAATTAATTTTCTCGGCCATTCGATGGGTTTAATACGAACTTGATAGCTTGCAGGCGCATCGTAACTCGTTTGCCACCCTTTTTTAAGTCTATTTGCTTGAATTGCCATGGTGATAAGACTTAAAAGCGGAATGCCGAAAAGGAGGCCACTCTGAACTAGCCCCGATTCTACGGACAGATGGTTAAGAGACAGTAGCATGTTGAGCCTCGTACTGCACCGGACTGATATAGCCAAGGGTCTGATGCGAACGCTTGCGGTTGTAGAACAACTCGATGTAATCAAAGATCGCCGCACGTGCCTCATCGCGCGTGCCAAACGTACGGTGCCAGGTCAGCTCGTTCTTCAGGTTTGCGAAGAAGCTTTCTGCGACCGCATTGTCCCAGCAGTTGCCTTTACGGCTCATGCTCGCGATCATGCCGTGCT